>NZ_JBHIPX010000018.1:0-10569 GCF_042196245.1 Bartonella sp. AP19HLJMH | reverse complement strand
CGGAATGGGTGGAATGGATTTCTAAGCTCTTTTCCATAGACGTAATAAAGAAACGGGTCTTCTGTGCCCGTTTTTTTTTATGCTTTTTCATGTTTTTCAACCGGTGAATTCGGTGATTTGATTGCTTTCAAGAATTGTTGATCCCGTGAAAGTTTTTGCGTTCTGCTCTTCAGAATGCGGCTTCAATTGCGAGCCTTCTGATCACAACAGAAGCAATGGTTGCTGAAGTTCCAAAGAAAGATACACCAATGCCTCCGATGCCTGCTGGCGGAATGGGTGGAATGGATTTCTAAGCTCTTTTCCATAGACGTAATAAAGAAACGGGTCTTCTGTGCCCGTTTTTTTATGATTTTTCACGTTTCATACAGTTTTTCCTTTTATGATAGTTTCTTTATCTTATAGGATTGTTCTATTCTCCTCTGGTTGATCTACCGTTATTGTGAATGAATTTCACTCTTAATCCATAGCTTTTTCTCTTGTTTTTATGAAATGTTTCTATTGTGCGGGGATCGTGGTTTCCTTTGAAAATATTGTGCTAATAAAAATATAACTATTTGATTTATAATCATTTATTCCTAATACAGTTCTGTTTTTTTTATTTCAGGTTTATGCATGCATCGTTAAAAAATCCTGTGTTTGTGCTTCATAAGGTGAGAGGTCACTACGGTTTTTATGAACCAACGCAATCATTAAAAGTCAGTAGTTAAAAAGAGTCAGTAGTTAAGAGTTAGTACCTATTGAGCGTTGGAAAGACAGAGTTGAAAAGAGCATGATGGGGCTGGTTTGTTTTTTATGAATAAGATGCTGGTATTTCAAGCTTTTGCATAGGAGAATAAGCATCTCTCTGTTTCGTTGATCTCTGAAATGGGGAGACTGCTCCATTTGAGAAGCTTAAAGATAAAAGCTAATTTTTCGCCTTGCTCTCATCTTTTTTTCGGTAAGCTCATCACCTAAACTGGAGCCAAACCCATGTTGTTATACTCAAGTTCTGTTTGTTGCCTATATTGTGACAGAAAATTCTTGAGTGGGGAGCAATTTTTGAACTAAGGGGACCATGACAGGTAGCCGAAAAAAATCATGACAAGACAGTAGGCGTGCTTGTGTTAGAATTTTTAATGCTTCTGATGATAAAGGCACGCGAAATTCTGTTGTAGCCTCATGCCTTCTTTTCATATTTTCGAGCCAAGGATTTTCCATATATTCTCTTCAACTTGACCTTTATGCATAGAACATAAGGGAATTGAGAGGGTGGAAATTGAGAGGCAGGGTATTGGGAGGCAGGGTATTGGGAGGGTGGAAATTGGGAGTCAGGGCATTGAGAGGGTGGAAATTGGGAGTCAGGGCATTGAGAGGGTGGAAATTGGGAGGCAGGGTATTGGGAGGCAGGGCATTGGGAAGGTGAGAGGAGGATGAGAGGCTTTATGTAAGGCTACCATTACATTGCTTGTTTATGCGCTTCTTTAAAAGAAATGTCTTTTAATACAAATTCTTGGCAATGCTATTTATGAAGAGTATAAAATCATTTGGATATCAATAGATTATTAAAAAAATGTATGTTGGTATGATCCTTTTCTTATGTTACCAAAGTTGCTGACTTACGCGTTGGTTAAAAATCTCTCTTCATACCCCTAAATTCATTTCATGAAAGTGTTTGTGAAGAGTGTATAAAAATTTCTCGTGAGACATGAAAAATCATCAATAAAATCTCCATGTTTTCAAAAAATAACGAATGGCTTTTTATATTTAAAAGCTTTAACACGTCTCACGTTTTTTATTTATTTTAGAGCTGAATATTCGATTTTTGTGTAAAAATACTTCCCAGCACATCTACGATCCGTGAAAAATCAAGTGCTAATAAGAAAATGATGAATATAATCCATTTCGTATAGCGTGACATCATTTTTACACTTTTATACGTTGTGATGATTTCTTGTAGGACTTCTTTTTCCTTTTCTGTAAGCTCTGTTTTTTTTCTAGCCATGTTTCCACCCACACAAGCCTTCCCCTTGTTTGTTATGCTTTAAAATATCTCTTGCGAGATTTGAACTGATGATATTGAGATCTTTTTTGTCTAAATAAATGGGCATCCAACCAACGCAAGAAAAAGGCTCATTGATTGTTTTTATCGCGCAACCAGTGAGTAAGAGCAGCGCGTACATCAGCATCACTTTTTTGATTAATTTCATTTTCCACCTCTAGCCGTGTTGTTGATGACTTTAGCGTTTTTTCTATTTGCTTTTGTTGTTCAACCTTCTTTCCAAGAGTGAAAGCTTTTGCTAAAGCGATAAAAAAAGCGGTCAGAGCCGCTCCTGTTATCATCAGATTTTTTTTCAACCACCACATCATAAGCGCTGCTCCCGAAACCGTTTTGCCACAAAGAAAATGCCAACGCAGGCGGCTAAAACCATAATGGTTGCTAATGCCCATTGGATAGGACCATTGCCTGCCAATAAGCCCCCAAGTCCAGAAAAAGAACCAATAATTGGTGTAAGCGCTTCTGCTTTGAAAAATCCCATTGGAGCTTGCGTTTCTACAGTTTGGTAGTTGGGAGAAACATAAGCCCCTTTTGCCCATAATCCCGATTCTGCTGCACGACGGTGCACTAAACCGTGAAGACGTTTTCCTCCTGCTTTAGTCCACTTTTGTAACTCAGAAGGGACGGCTTCATATTCGCCATTATTGAGCTTTTTTAGAAGGGTCGAATTACAAAAAGCCGATGTTCCTATATTATAGCAAAACGATACGAGCGCGGCGAATTGTTCATCCGTTAAAGAAACCGTCACATGTTTTTCAACGGTATTTTCAAATTGTCTTAAATCTTGAGAAAGAACTTCTTCTGCTTGTTTTTCAGTAATGATCATGCCCTTGTGAACGAACGGTTTGCCAGCCGCGCTGGTATGACCATAGCCAATTGTCCACACCCCGATGGCATCTTTATAGGCTTGTAAACGCAATCCTTCCCATTGTTTAATGAGCGCAAGCCCTGCTTTAGATATTTTTCTCATTTGCTTCTCCATAAAATAAAGCCTCACGTTAACGTGAGGCTGGTTGACAGATTAAAAATGAAATTTTTCACGCTTCAAAAACAGAAGAGATGTGAAACTTTTATGAAATCAAAAGGTTGGTTGTGACATCTTAGGGAATGGGGGAATGGTTGGGTAAGTGGAATAATAGTTGGGCTGGTGTTTTTGATGGAGCCTTCTTGGGGTGCGGGAAGCTGTTTGGTTGATGCACGATAAGTGTGGTCTATTGCGGTTGTTTGGTCGTATGGCATTGATGTGGGGGTGTTTGAGATACGAAGCGGACACTTTCAGAAAAACAAGACATATGCTTTTACTGAAGACGAAAGCATTAAATATTTTATGTATCAAGCGTTTTGCTTATCCAAAGAGTCTCATTGTTACACAGAGCTTTGGGCTAACAAGAGCTGTGGAATTTTGATATAATTTTAAGAGGGGCTGGTTTTTATAGGACAATGGTGCTTTTTCCCTTTAAGAGAAAAGTTGTTTGCTATTTTTGTTTTATGAGCGCAAAAGCTGGTTTGCTTAGAGAAATCTTAGCCGTAAAGCAGCCTCTCTTCGTTCTTTGATGAATAGGAATATGGAAAAGCCTCACTTACATCATTAGAGATTTGTATTCTGTGGCTCTTTTTCTGTGTTGTGAAACAGAAACAGTTTTTGTCTCTGTTGCTACCAAGCTTCTCTCAAACCTCTCGTTTAGGGTTTCGCCTTTTTTGTTTACTTTCTCCTGTGCTGCTTCTGGATTGGCTTTTAGATATTCCCCAAGACGTCTTCTGCCTTGCACGTGTTTGTATAAACGAGCTGGAAGATATGGATCTAATTTTTCAGCAGGTAAAGGCGTGTCTGGTTCACATAACACACCCTTAATATTATCTTTGTGTAGTCTTTCTAATTTTTGAGCTTCGAGATAAAGCTTTTTGGCAAGGCTTAAGCTGAACATCCCACATTCAGAGGAGCTTCGTTGAATATCCATTTCTACCATGGCAAAATGAATATTCGGAAATTGGTGATGTTCAATGGATTGTCGCGTTCTTAATGCAAGTAATGCGGGAAGCGTGTCACGCAGTGAGGTAGGTTCTAAAAATATCAGAGATGTTTTATTATCAATGGTTTGATGATCGACAACCGCAAAATGAATTCCCCTATCTTGTGCGTTAACGATCAGCCTAGAAGATTTTATGCCCTTTTCGAGCGTTTCTTTGAGTGCAAGGGCAAAGCCGTCAGGGGGGCTTGTAAGTTTGAGATTCATCTCTGGATATTTACGATTTGCTTGATCGACCAAGGCTGGCATCATGTACAGATCTAGAATATCATAATAATTTTTGATCCAACTGCCATCGGCATTATGCTTTTCTAAACCGGCAATAATATCTTTTAATTCCGCACGATTAAAAGGGGTGTTTTTTATTTTTTCAATGTTAAGCCGTTCTAAATGTGCAGTAAGAGTGTCTAATGATGCATTTGCATGCGCCCCTTCAGGTGCACTGGCCCCTTCTGGGGTTTGTGAGGAATGTGGTGGGGGAGAATCTTGTGGCTTCATAATCTTAGCCTCTATGTTGATGATCGATAAGTGATACTATCTTCTTCAATTCTGGCTAAACAATGTTTTGAAAAACAAGCCTTTGCATCTTGAAAGGTGAGGCGATGAGAGCATAATGATGTCGTTTTCATATTTTTATGCGTGTATTGCTCATCATTGCTGTGATGTATGATATTGGTATTTTATGGGGGGATTATTAGGGCGTTCTATTGGGAGCCCTTATTGAATACCACTTGTTTTGAAAATCTCAAAATTATGGGGCTGTTGGTGATGCAAATTGTGTAATGCAAAAGAAAACAGTCAGAAAAAGACGAAAGATACCTTCAAACCGTAAAGTTTTAAACATTGTCGCGAAACACACTGTTTTATAACAGTCTATAATAACTTATAATAGTCTATAATAATGCGAAAATTTTATGATGAAATCTGGACGCAGAAAACCCCTTACCGCACCCATCATTAAATACGATTTTTCATATTCTGTCAACCGCAAAACGATTATTTTTCCTCCTTTATCGCGGGAAAAATCTACAGAAAAAAGCTCATTCATTGGCTATGCAGCAAAATATCTTGTTTTAATGGAAAAGTTTTTGATGTGGCAAAAAACATTTTCTCCTTTGAGAAAGGAGGGGACAAGATGAAGGGAGAATTGTGGTTTTGAAATCCGTGGTATTTTATTGATGGAATTGGGAAGGCGGTGGTTGGAAGGTGTTGCGGGGCAAAGCTTTAGGTGTTGGCGATTTGTGGGGGTGATTGGGGCTATGCTGGCTGTCGTATTAGTGGTGATGTGATGGGGGGAGGGTTATCGGTGCAGTTGTTGATGAGGGAGGAGATTGTTGGTAGGGGCTTTTTCTTTCGTTTAAGGGATGATGCTTTTAATTGTGTCAAAAATCAACGGGTTGTTTTAATGATAAACTATTTATTTATAGTGGATATTTTATCGTTATTTAGTCTTGAATGAGAAACCCAGATTATGCTGAAATAAAAGCCATAGTTTTTGTCCGTCATAAGATCAGGAAAGCCATATGGAATTGTACAAGAAAAGACGTAAAATGACGATAATGAATTGTCTGAAGAGCTAAGGATGTCGCGATATTGGGTGAAGTGTATGATGAGGGTGGTTTGTTACAATGGGGGTAGAGGGAAGAATGTTGCTGTTTTTTAAAGAGGGGGCAATATTTATCCTGTCCATGCCGTGAATATGCCGTGAAATATTGTCCTTTGAGGCATGGATTAAGTGAGGCACTGGTAGGTATAAGGTTAAGTCTCTTTGACAGTTGAAGTATTTTTTTAAAGGGCGTGGTGGATATTTTTAAGCTTGTTTGTTGTGCGCTTTAAGCTTGTCAATCCCATGAAATTTTATGAAAGGGCATGCTCAGTGGATCTCAAGTGTCACTTGCCAAAGGGGGACTTTATAAAGGCGCTGGTTATAAAGAGGCATGTTATAAAAGAAGGGGGAGAATCTTTATCCTGTGAGGGGAAGGAAATGATGGGTGTTTTAGCCAAGGCTCTTTTGGGTAGAACTGTCAAAATGTTTATAAAGGGCATCAAGAATAATACGCAACGAACCAACAAGATTAGGCAGCGGTTGATCTTCTATAACAAGATAGTGTAATGCCGCATGAAAGTTGTGTTGACGATGTAGATATTGTGCTTCTTTAATCGCTTCTTGCATAGCTTCATAGTGTTCCGTTGCTCTTTGGACCCATTGCTTTTTTGCTTTCTCATCTGATGCGCTGTGCGTAAAACCATCATAATAACCGTTTGGTAAACCTTTTGCACATAAATAGTCGTTTCTAATTTGCAAGTATTGTTGCGCCGTGTCATATTGCTCTTTACTGATGCCTGATGAAGCCTCTTTATAGCCAAGCAAACAAAGACGCCCAATATAGGTTCCGACAAGCGGATTTTTCGCTTCTTCGAGGCTTAAACCAAAGTGTTTTGCACGCATTTCAATCGCAGATTGAAGCGCAGATTCGCTGGAACTTTGGGCACGTGAAATACAGCTATTGGGCTCTCGCTTTCCTGTTATTTTCGATCTACCGCGTTTTTTACGTATTTTCATGAACTTAACCATTTGAATGAAAAAGAAACTGTCTGTTGATGGGGGACAGTGATGTAAAAAGCACTTGGCGCAAATATTGGGGGGAGCAAATACTTAAAAGGAGGAAAATACTTAAAAAGAGGAAAATACTGGGGGAGTGAGCAAATACTGGGAAATATCAGCCGTTGCAGATCAAAAAACAAACGATACTAAAGGCGTTTTAAATGCAAAGAAAAGCAACGGTGTGGGGCGAAAAAATCATCTTTAAGGTGGTTTCTTACCTTTTTTATCTTATCCCTATCAGTCTTATCTTCCGCCCCTGTCATGCTTATTTTTTTATTGCTAGCGGATTATTTGCTTTTTAAATATTTCTTAACTGTTCTTGAGAGATTGAAGGAAAATTTTTGTCAAATGTGAATGAAAAAATAACAATGGATTTCAAGGGCATGTCATCGTCTTTCTAATGGGAAGTTTTTTCTAATGGGATTATTTGTCTCTTTTTTCACGAGCGCTTTGTGGAAATTTTTCAATTCCACTTTTGAAAGGTCATTGTTTTCTTAAGTTGGAAGCTTTTTATTTGGGTTCTCTTATTTTTTTGTTGTTGGGCGCTTTCCCAAGATATTTGATATACATCACGCTGTTAAGCATACTTTTATCCTTTATAGGAGATATATTGTCTTCTGTTGAGTGGCAGAGAGCGGCAAAAAGCAAACCTCCGCATTCTATTATAATAGCATAAGATGCCCTATATTTTCAAATAAAATATCGTTTATCGGCTTAAAATAAACTGTGAATGATCTCGCTATTTTGTTTGGTGTATCCTTTATAAGTATCCTTTATAGAGTATAAAAATCTCCGTTTTAATGGATCTTATTATAAAACGAGGGGATGTCGTTTAAAGGACGGAATGCATTATCGAAAGAGGCTGTTTTTATAAGAAGAAAATGCCTTTATAAAAAGATGCTTTTATAAGAGATGCCTTGATGAATGTAGGGGCTATACAAATGTAGGGGCTGTGAGATATTTCATCTTTAATGAAGAATTTTTAAAATGAAGCCTTTTTGATTAAGAAGCTTTCAAATGAGGATTAAGGTTGTTTGTCGCACGTTTTTTATACTGGATAATCGATTGCTTGTTTGACTTTGTTTTGTGTTGCTTTTTAAAGAGCCATGTCTTAGGGCTCTCTTTTGCCCATTTTGCAAGGGTGCTCATGAAGGGTATAACGATAAAGTCCCCAATGAAATCCATATAAAGTTTGAATAATATAAAATCTATTGCACACTTCCATTTTTACGCTTGTAAAGAAGAAAGTCTATAGCATCACACATTTTGCCAGCTCTCATTGTTGAGACAGCCCTTGGCATTTGAGGCGCTTCCTTAGAGGCATTTATCATCCTTTCTTAATGTTTTACTCTATATGGCTCTTTCTGCTTGTAACGCACAAGAGACATGGTTTGGGTTGATTTAATATGGAATAGGTTTGGAATAAGACAATCCTACGGTATTTAGGGTTCTCATTTAATATGAAAAACAATAAATTGTTATAAATCAGCGTATTGTTTGTAAACTTTACACATCAGATATTTCTTAGATTGAATATTTTTGCTTGTTGAGTTTTGTGAAACATTGTCTTTTGAAGTGTGGGTAATAGATAAGAGGATACAATGGCATTTGTGCTTGTAAGGTTTAGGGATTGTATGTTGTCACGTATGAGAAATTTTAAAAATAGACTTAAAGGGGCTTATAGCGCGTGTTTCATGGTGAAAAGAGTGCTAGATAAACCGGTTTTGCTGGTTGCATGTTCTCAAAGAGTGAGTGGGCATGTTAGAAGTGAGAAAATATCCGTATGATCGAAGATAAATCACAACACCAATCTGCCCATAAGGGAAATACGGCTTTTGCGTCACAGCCCGTGTTAAATCAGTGTGCGGTTTTCAAAAAATGGACGGCTCTCTCAAGAAAAGATTACGTCATCATTTTGTGTTTGGCTATCCTCTTGTTGGTGCTTTTTGCCGCGACTGTCTATATGAATCCTTTGGAGTTTTTTCACGTTATATCCAAAGAACAGTTTCAAGCACTGGGACAAATGGAACAAGGAGATCTTCGAAAAATGATTAAGGAGATCTTGAAACAGCCTTTTGAAAATAATCCTGCAATCGTGTTTTTGCGTGACGCGGGATGGAATAGTGTTTGGGCTTTTTTATGTCTCTTGCCGCAAATGATTTTTGGTGTTCTTGTGGTGTTCTTTCCACTCTTTTTTGTCTTTAACGCTATCTCTAAACGGGAGGTGAAGGAAATGATGAAGCTGTGGGATACATTGCCAGAGCAGCAACAGCTAGACAACCAATCTCTCAACAAAACACAATAGGGAAACAAGTGGCTGCTTCTTTTATAAGTACTTTTGTAATTTTGACCACAGTATGGTGGAGTACTGTCATGTTTCTCGGGGAGATCATGATACTTTTTTCTACTCTGATGACAATCTTGGTACTTTATTATTCTTTGATAAAACGGACAATATTGTTGTGTGGGATGCGGCGGAAATTAAAAAAGGGTGCATTGCAGAATTTGGGGCATAATCAGAAAGTCAGCATAGGACAAAATACAGTTTGTGCAATAAAGTTCAGCCCCCTTTCTTTTCAAGAATCTTTGGAACTTTCAAGAAAAGATTATTGTATCATCTTTTTTCTAGCTTTCATTGTGATTGTGGTTTTCGCAGTTTTGCTCGCTTTTTTTGCTTTTCTTCCAAAATCTGTGATTTTTTTACACAATTATATGCCTCTATTGTTTAAGGTTGGCGGTTTTGGCATGCAGCTGCTGTTTTGGTTTTGTGCGTGTATTGTTGTCGCTTTACCTGTCATTTTAATCTTCCATAGTCTCCTTCATTATGGCGTGAAAAAAACAATAAAGAAATTAGAAATGGTTGCTTGAGAAGAGAATAAAAATGATGATTTCACATCAATGCGATAGGGGAAACACGTGACTATTGTTATAAAATTTTTGGCTTTTTTAGGGTTCACCATCATTGCCATTGTAATGTTTATGGTTATGATCCGGCTTCCTTACCGGTTGATCAAGCATATGAGGTTATCTTTTAAACTCTCTCAAGACTTGAAAAAGAGTACAACGCAAAAAAAGCAAGCCATACAACAATTGTGCAATGATCTGGGAGAAATGAAAAGACACAATCTCGCACATAAAACCCTTGATGCGACAATGCGCTTTCTTAACTTCAAAGAATTTCTGCCTCTTTCTTCGAAAGAATGTAAAATAATCTTTTTTATCTTTATCCTCTTTACTGTTTTGCAATCTGCTTTCTTTGTCGCAAATTTGGTATGGTGGAAGAGCGATATGGTCGGCGTTATCATGCAGCTGTTGAGCATTCTATGGTTTGGGCTTCTTCTCTTTTTTCCGATCATTGGGATCATGTGTATAAAATTAACGAGAAAATTGAACAAAAAACTTCAACAATTGAAAGAAGCAATACAACAACGCGATCAGGCAATTCGTATGAAGAATGGGCGTGGAGGATAAAATGACCAGTAGTCTTATAACATTAATGGCCTTTTCTTTCCTGTTCTTTATGGTCTTAAATGTTTTATTGTGGGTGCCAATCGTTGTCATTTATTACCTGTTTATCAAGCGTGCGAGGCTTTATTGCCGCGTGAAAAAAGAACTGAAATGCGTGCTTAATGAACGCGATATCGCCTTAAGACAGATCTCCCCAAAATAAAAAACAGCTTTCTCTTGTTTGGCAAGACTATAAAAAAATATGCTATCTTTCTACGGTCATGGCGACTGCTCCAATAGTTATAACTGCTGTCGTTAAGGTATGGAGAAGGAAGAGCTTTGTTTCTCTTGTCGTATTCGAGCCATTGGCATGGATGTTTGCCTGTACTTTTTTATTCTTACCGATTGTTTTTATTATGCGTTTTATCGTGACCCGTCAGTTGAACAAAATGATA
>NZ_JBHIPX010000017.1:0-38247 GCF_042196245.1 Bartonella sp. AP19HLJMH | reverse complement strand
ATATCCACTAAACCAGCATGAAATAAGGCATTTGGCAAAAGAAGATAAGTTGGAACCTGTGGAACAACCGCTCTAATTTGGAGATTAGACGAGGAATCCAAAGGGTCAGAAGACCCAGAAGGCTTTGGTTTAACATGGGAAAGAAGCAGAAGGAACAGAATCCGGAGATGAAGGAGATACCGGAACAGAGGGCGGTAATAGAAGTTCCATGAAATGATTATTAGATAGAATTTTCTAGGCAAGAAACTAAAGTGTGGAAGGCTGCTCGTAGGAAACTTTGCTCTTTGGAGGGGGAAATCAAAAAATTTTTTATTTAGGAAAATAGTGTTGAATTCCCTTCTTCTGATCGTAAGAATAAATCGTTGTTTCAATGATGATATCAGCTATTTTTTGCCGAATTTTTAAGAAAAATGCTTTTGTGGAAGTATGTAGCCTATATAGATGTTTATAGGGAGATGGGGGGCGGTCTTGAGAGTGATGTTTTTATTCTTGTATGGGGGTAGCAATGTTAAAAGGTCAAAAAACATGTTTAAGGTATTTTCTTGTCTAAAGGGGGGAGGAAAGGAAGAGGGAAGATTTAATGATTACGAAGATTTTAGGAGATTTTTGGGGGGAGATTAGGGAGATAGGATTTCTGAGAGCTCTGGAGATGCAAGGGGATAAGATTTCTGGAGGATTGTGTGGGCATTCTTTATCGGCGATGATTGCGCTTTTGGGTGCTTAATTTAATCAGTGATCTTGATTATACCACATTCACCATTTTCGCTACCGAAGGAGAGGTTTTGCCCTGCTTGATCCCAATTAAGTGCTGAGATAGCACTTTTCCCATAACCTTTTAGAAGGACTTCTTTTCCATCATGGAATTGTGCCGCTAAAATCATTCCATCATTGAAGCCTATTGCTACAATTTCTTTGTTTGGGTGGCATGAAACGGTGCTAACAAGTGCATTTGCTCGTGTGCCTAGTTCTAGAGGTGTTTTTCCCATGGGGCCATCTTTTGTATGAAAGGGCCAAACAATTGCGGCAGAGGCACCTGATGTTGCTAGCCATTTTCCTTTTGCGCTCCAAGACCAGCTTTTGACTTTGCTTGGATAGCCACTCATGCGGAGGTGCTGATTATCAGTGAGACGCCAGCCGTGTAAGGCGTTTTCTTGCATGGTGGAAATGACATAGCGGTTGTCTGGTGAAAAGGTGACACCACAATGAGCTCCTTTCCATACCAATGTGGTGGGAGATATTTGCGTTGATAACCAATGAAGAGTGACTCCATTGTAATGGGCAACGGCAAGTCGCAAACCTTTTGGGGCAAAAGCAAGGCCTTCTACACTGCGTTCATGTGTGAGCTCTTGTCGTTCTTTTCCAATATGCGCAAATGCGAGGCGTGAGGAGGAAAAAGCAAAAGCTTTTTGTGGACCAAAAGCAACGTTGTTTATCCATTTGCGTTCTTTTTGGCTTAACACTTCCGTGTGATCTGCTGCGGTTGTTTGACAGACTTTTCCATCTTCTCCACCGGTGATGATCGCGGTATTGTCATGGGAAAAATGGCTTGAAATTATTCCTTGGTGAACTTCAACGATTTGTGGGGTTGGATTAAAAAAAACAATGAGACCTTCTACGGAAACAAAGGCTGGTTTATTGCCTATAAAACCGCAGGAAAGGCAGTAACTTTTGAGATCATAATGGGTAATGTTTGGCATTATCACTCACTTATGCGCAATTTTCAAAACCAGTTTTTAATTTTTCAGCATCAAGAGAGCGTCCTATAAAGACAAGGCGGCTTTCTCGTTTTTCATCTTCACGCCATGGGCGTTGATGTTGTCCTTCAAGAAGCATATGTATCCCTTGAATGACGTAACGATCATCGTCTCCTTGAAAGGCGATAATGCCTTTAAGACGCAAGATATCAGGCCCTTGTTGCTGTGTAACCTGCTGGATCCAAGGGAAAAACTTTTCTGGTTGCAGAGCATCTGTTTTTAAACTTACAGAAGTGATGGTAATATCATGAATGGTGGATGCGTGATGATGGTCATGATCATGATTACAATCGGGACCACATACATGATCTGCGTGATGATGGTCAAGAAAATGGGGATCATTATCTAAAGTGCGTTGGAGATCAAAGGAACTACGATCGAGGAGTTTATCAACAGGGATGTTAACGCGCTCTGTTGCGTAAATTATGGCTCTGGGATTAATGGCCAGAATAAGGGATTCAGCATGGCTGCGTTCTTGTTGGGTGACAAGATCAATCTTATTTAAAAGAATAATATCCGCGAAGGCAATTTGGTCTTCAGCTTCACGACTTGTTTTTAATTGAGAGGGAAAATGCTTTGCATCAACGACCGCTATGACACTGTCGAGAGCTGTTTTTTCATGGATAGTATCATCCATGAAAAAGGTCTGTGCTACGGGAACGGGATCAGCAAGCCCTGTCGTTTCTATAATGATCGCATCAAATCGATGAGAACGTTGCATCAGACTTTCTAGAATGCGAATGAGATCACCACGTACGGTGCAGCAAACACAGCCATTATTCATTTCATAAATTTCTTCGTCTGATTCAATGATCAGGTCATTATCAATACCAATTTCACCAAATTCATTGACAATGACGGCATAACGTTTGCCATGATTTTCACTGAGAATGCGGTTGAGAAGGGTGGTTTTTCCAGCACCAAGATAGCCTGTGAGAACCGTAACGGGAAGTTTTTTGGGGTGTATCGTTTCCATGGAGAGACCTTTTATTGTTCTTTATTGCCATGTGTTTATGTTAAATCGATTGATATCATCAAGTAAATCACGAAGCTGAGACAGAACATGAGAAAAGATTGCTTCACCGGCTTGTGGTGTTGCTTTGCTTGCATTTCCTGCCGCACCTTGCGTATTTAGATCTTTCATTGTCCAACCAAAGGCATGAGGACCATAAGCACGTAAATACCGATAATTGGCAATCATATCCGCTTGTTTATTATGAAAATTTTCTGCCTTTTCCATATGGACTTTTTCTGGTGCTAAATAGAGCATGAGAGAGGTTTCGATAAAGCCTCCATGGATATCAAGATGTTGTTGAGATGGCTCTATGAGACCTTGTGGTAAACCAAAACGGCTCCAGCTTGTTGCTACAGCGAGCATGGAAAGGCGCTTTCGTAATTCGGTGATAACGATGCTCATTAAAGGTGAATTGCCTCCGTGAGCATTGAGAAGAAGAAGACGGTTGATCCCTTTGTGATAACAGTTTTCACCAATCTTTATCCATCGCTTAATCGCATCAGAAAAGGTAAGGGTTTGCGTGCCTGTAACATCCATATGTTCTATAGAATAGCCAATCTTTTCAACCGGTAAAAGTGCGATATGAAACTGCTCTTTTGTTTGTAAAGTGAGGGCTTTTGCAAAAGCTTCAGCAATAATCCAGTCGGTTTCGAAAGGAAGGTGCTCTCCGTGATATTCGTGTGCACCCAAAGGTAAAAGAGCGAGAAAAGGTGGGTTAGATACCATAAATTAATGCCCAAAAGAGAAGTCAAAAGAGACAAAGTGATCAAAGGTGCTGTCACTATTTAATCTATCTATAAGAGAAACGCAAATAGGCGTCTTTTTACATCACATATGGATGCATAAAAATGAGAGCTTTGTTAAAAATAGAGAAGCTTTTATTGAGCAAAGCCAACGCAACTTTTCTGTAATATGAGGCAATATTTCTCAAGATAATTATCTTTTGTAAGTATTTCTGATTCATATTCTCATTTTTAATAAGTAAATATTCATACATATTAAATACTTATACATCAAATAATGAAAAATATTTTTCATTATTTATTGAAAATGTAATTTTTCCTGTAAGTTACATATTCTTCTTTTATTATGGAGCGATGATAATCAAAGTATTTCTATTATTGCGATAGTACAGACTTTAGTTGCAATCAGGTGTTCTAAATTCTTAATTCAAGTATCTGTATATTACAAAAGAATAGAAATGTTTGTTGATTGATTTTATTTTGGATAGTGTCTTAACAGATTTTAGTGTTCATGAGAAAAAATAAATATAAAGGGAAGAATTCACGTAAGATGAATTTGTAATCTCATAGAGCAGTTTATAAGATGATTCAGTAAGAAACACCGTTGGATACAAGAAACACCATTGGATACATGATAAACAGAACGCCATTGTGTTGCACATTGACGCTTTTGTTTTAAAGAAACATTTAGTACACCAAAGCCCATTTCACGACGCAGCTTGTGAATGGTATAAGGGTAAAGCCTTATAATATAAAATCTATTGTGTTCCACCATCTTTACACTTTTAAAGTAAAAAGGGGCACCATCATTCACTTTGCTAGTTTTCAATACTGTGTTAACAGCGCTTGTTAGTTAAAATACCTCATAAGTGATATTTTCCTTTCTTCAAGTGTGTTTATACACACATCGATCTCATTTGTGATTTGAAAGTGAAGAATTTTGATTGATTCAATATAAACAGAGTTAAAATATAAGAGAGTTTTATAATCGTCAGCTTTCTCATTCAACAGGCAAAACAATAAATTATTATTATAGATTAATATTTTGCGATTAAAGTGATCGGTTGATGAATTTATCATTCAATATCAGTTTTCATGGCGTTATTTTTTCAATGTGCTTACTTAAGTTGGTATTTTAAAAATGCAATTTTTTAGTAAGTTTCTCTATTCCTTTTCTTTCAAGAATTTGATTAATTCTTTATTATTTATTTTGCACAAATTGAAGACAGTTATGTGAATATTGCTAAAAATTTCGTTCAAAGAGAATTATTTGTTACTAATATAGAGTAAATATAATTACTTAAAATATAAATATGGTTGTGATCTACAATATTGACGAAAAATATGGAATAACTTTTATGAAAATTAAGAAAGAAAGTTTTTTCAGTATTTTGGGGATCATCTCATTTTTCATGACTCTCTTTTTATCTGGTTTTAGGTAGTTTGTTGGTGTTCTAGTATTGCTTATAATTTTTTTGTAAATCTGATAGATTTACTTATTTTATGCGTTTGTTTTATTAGGTTTGAAAGTCAATATTTTGTGTTCTTTATGCTGTATGGGATAAAGGGGGCTGAATTACCTTTTTTAAGATGCTATGCAGTATTTTTTCTTTTTATATATCAGTAAAAGTTGAGAATCATTTTATTAACGTCTCTTCCATTTGAAGATAGAGATCTTAATTGTTTTTTTACACTTTATACCTGTTTTATAGAAAAATAGCACACTATTTAAATTTGTTTTATTAGGATAGATTTGTTTTAGATCAAGTTTTTATTTGATACCAATTTCATTTTTATATTTATTGAAATAATAGACAATCATATATCATTATATTGGCAGTTTTAAATTTTATAGTTCTTTAAAATTAATTACATTTTAAATTATTTATAAAAGCTCTATTATATAATTTTTTAAATGAATTTGTTTCGTAATATTTCTTATAATAAGAAATTTAATAAATTATTATTATTTTTAATTATAGCAATAAAAATGACAAAATATTACTGTTGGTATCTTGAGTTATTATGGCGTAAAAGGAATAAATTATTTTTATCATTTATTGTTTTTTATCTTTACATGTAATACATAATGTGTTATATTATAATAACAAAATTACATATAATATTTTATTATGTGCAATTATATAAATGATTAAATATAATTTTTGGTTTTTATATATGTGAATATTCTTTCATTTTTTCAGTGAAGAAAAAGAGGAGCAAAGAAAGCTATGTTTAAAATATTTAAAAATCGTGTATGTTCATTTACTTTTACACTATTTATTCTTTTTTTTATACAAACTATAGAGGGAAATGCAAGTTTTGTAAAAAATAAAGTTCAAGAGAGAATGGCAATTACTATTCCTACACTAGAAAAAAATGTAGCTATTAAAGCTGTGGATAGAGTTGTTATTCAAGGCGTTGAGGAACAAGATGTTATTGCTTTAGGGAAACCTGAAAAAGCTGCTGCCTTTTCAGGTTCAGCCTTTTGGGGGGGAATAAGTATTTTATCACTTCTTGCTTCTTTATGTATTGGGGATGTATTAGGTACTGTTGTAACTCTTTTTGCAATATTTAGTACACTTTAGTAGGAAGCTCATCGACAGAGTCGAGGATTTTTTTGTTCACTTCATTATTTTTAAAAAATAAATATTTTATTATTTATACTATACTAGATAATAAAATCACTACTCTTAATACTAAATGTAGCTTTTATTAACATTATTAAAGTTCAAGATCCTACATTTATGTTTTTTTTTACAAATTAGCGTAACCTGATTTTTTTTTACAGTTTATGATTATTTTCTAGTAATAAGGCTAGTATACTTACTATCTTTATCAGTCTTTTAATATTGTCTACCTTTTCTCATATGAAGATTATTCATCAAAGGTATATTTTATCCTTTTTAAATTTTTTTATCTTTCATAAGGGGATAAAATAAAAAATATCCCTATATCCATGGCTCTCATGCAATAAGAAAAATGAGAAATTATTATTTATCATTTTAAATTTGTTTATGTTAAATCCATCAGAAGTATTTTTTACGTATAACAAGTTGCGTTCGTGTATGGATAAAATTATAAAAAAAAAGACTAAAAATTCTTCTCATTAATTATCTCTAAGGTTCAAGGACGTTGTAGTATTGGAAAATAAATGATGGTGCTGGTTTGTATCTTCATAGAGTAAAGATAGTGATACACAATGAATCTTATGTCATCTCATGGAGTGGTTTATATTGTCGCATTTACGGGACATATTGTGAGAGGGAAGTGGTGATGTGCATCGTTGGAAAATGCTTTTATTAAAACATAAACCTGTATTTGCGATAGAAGTGTATTCTGGGTTATTCTGTTGCCTAAGGGAAGGATACTGTTAAGTAAGGTAATTCAGGAGTATTTATAGCTTAGTGGAAGAAGGGCAATGAAGTAAAAGGTCTTGTTTAGCACGAAGACGTGCAATCCATTGATCTTCACGAATAGCAGTATTATGTACTGTAATGAGTTCGTTTTTTTTAATTGCAGCTGTTACTGTTGCTTTTTCTAAAAGACCACAAGGAATGGCGTGGTGAGCGCGTGCTTCTGAAATGTTCATTATCCAAGCACGATAAGTATAAAGACCGATAAAGTCTAGCTGATCACCTGGATGTAAATCTTTTTTAGCAACAGCACAGACTTCTACTACGGGATGGCTAAGAGGGACCATATCTTTTTTGCCATAAAGCATAATACGTGCGCAGGTGAGGGGAACTTCCATTGCTGTTAAATGATAGGGGCGATGAAAGGTGAAGTAAGGTCCCTGACCAATTTTTAAATCTTCCATACGTTCGCGTAAACGTGGGTGTGCTATTTCGGCAATGACAAAGACACCAGGTGAAACACCTTGACCTATTGAATAATCTACAACACCATATTGTTGTAAAATGCCTCCATCTTGTTTTGGAATAAGCACTTTGTTTAAATCTTGTAGCGCTGCTCGTGGTCCATGCATTCCTGGACAATCGGGGAGAAGGCCGGTGGCATTGGCAATGGCTGCCATTTCAACCATCGTTTTGGAACCATCAATAAATTCAACCAACATGCGCACATTCATATTACGCCGGAATGCTTCTTCTTCGTAAGCGTCAGGTGTAGCATCAAAGCGCAGAGGATTATTTTTTCCTTTACCCGCTGCAACAATCTTATGTCCAAGGGCTGAAACAAATTCTATGAGTTCCATACAAGAAGTAGGTTCATCGCCGGCACCAAGTGTATAAATGAGCCCTCGTTTTTCTGCTTCATGTTTGAGATAAGCGCCAATTGTAACATCTGCTTCAACATTCATCATGACAAGATGTTTGTTATTCTCAAGCGCTTTGATACCAATCTCTGCTCCTGCTTCGGGATAGCCTGTTGCATCAACGATAATATCAATTTGTTCATGGCGCAAAACAAGGTTAATATCATCTGTTGCTGCAATTAAATTTTTTTCAATACTTTGGGTGAGAGTATAAGTATTTTCAACTTCACAGACATGTCCACCTTCGCCATAGGCTAGTGTAGCGGCATCAAAAATACGTGACGGTGTCCTCGTGGCTACAGCAGCGACTGTTATACCATCCATATGCGCAATACTTGATAATAAATCTGTGCCCATTTCACCACAACCAATCAGTCCAATACGGATGGGGGGGTGCTTTTCTGCACGTTGTTTCAAATCATGCGCTAAACCTGTTAGGTTCACATTGCTTGCCATTCTTTTTTCCTATTTGAAAACTATTCTGCTAAAGAACTTTTCTCATTCATAAGGTGCATTTGTTTTTAAGACAATTAATCTTTTATTCTTGATGCTCTAATCAATGGATTTTATAAAAGCAAGAGGGGTGGTTTCTTTTATCAAATAAAATAGGAATAGCGTTATGCAGCAAAAAATAACAGTACAAGATGTCACCAGTTTTATTGGGAAAGAAGTGGGATTATCGGAGTGGCGTCTTGTTACACAGGATATGATTAATCAGTTTGCATGTGCTACAGATGATCATCAATGGATACACGTTGATGAGGAAAAGGCTAAAAAAACACCTTTTGGCGGCACGATTGCTCATGGTTTTTTAACATTATCGCTTTTGTCTACGCTCGCTTATGAAGCTCTTCCAGAGTTAGAAGGGAGCACAATGGGGATTAATTATGGTTTCGATAAAGTACGCTTCATGAGTCCTGTGAAAACAGGGGTACGGATACGTGCGCGTTTTGTGTTAGACGACGCAGAAATTCGCCCTTCTGGTCGAGTGGTTTTCCATTATGGGGTTACGGTGGAAATTGAAAAGTTAAAAAAACCAGCTCTTACAGCTCAATGGCTTATTGTTGCTGTTGTGGAAGAAAAACCTTCCAATATCTAGATTATTTGAGTGCTTTATTTTATAAAATTTTTATACAATTCTATTAGAAGTTTCTTCAATGATGATATTGAGAATAATCTATAGGATAATAGATATGGTGGAGCTATCATAGCGTTGATAGCCATAGCAGGTTGCTATCTTTCCTAGATCGTTTTGAAGAGGAGTTTCCTAATGAAGATAGTGCATTGCTTCACGCTTTTGTTTATAGCGTTCTTTAATGGGATCATACCCATCACGTAAAACAGAACGCTTCAAATGGAATATACTTGCGTTGCCAATTCACGGGCTTATTTTAAAGCAACATCTCTCAACGTTCGTCACGCCCATTTCGCAATGGCGCCTGTGAATAGTATAACGATAAAGCCATTGAGCACCCCTATCTTTATGCTTGTGAAGAAGAAAGCTGGCACCATCATATTATATGCTAGCCGCCAATGTTAAGACAGGTCTTGGCGCTTGAGATAATTCATAAGAGGCATGCCTTTCTTTCTTGTATAGTTTTACTCACACGGCTCTTCCCGCTTGTAACGTGTAAGCGAGAGGTTTTGGTTGATTCTATATGGAACAAATTGGGAATGAGAGGATCTTACGGTATTCAGAGTTCTCATTCAATATGAATAACGCCATATTATCATTATAAATTCAATGTGTTATCTAAGGTTGGGAAAGGTCGTGACCAATGTCTTAATTTAAAGAGAGTCTCACATACTGTGAGATCTCTTATTTTATCCCCTTTTATATTCTTTTATATTAAAGCCATTAAAACTATTTTCTTTCATGTTACAAACGGATGGGGAGAGATAAAAACTGTTTAAGAAAAAAGTTTCTAATCTCTTATGAGTGTTTTCGATAGGCAAGGGTTGGTGCACTTGGAAAGTGGCAAAGGGGATGATGGTATTGGCATGTGAAATTCTAAGTCTTTTAATGTTTTGTTTTATCAAGTTTTTGTACGATTTTATCAGAAGTCCATTGGGTTGTAATATTAAGCACGATCAAAAGGATGATGACGATGGTCATGATGAAGGTATTGTAGCGTTGGTAGCCATAGCGGATTGCCATATCCCCTAAACCGCCTCCACCAAGATATCCAGCAAGTGAGGTGGCTCCTATAAGAGAAATGACCATGACTGTAAAACCTGTAATCAGGCTAGGGAGAGCTTCAGGAATAAGGACATGTCTAATAATTTGAAGACGACTTGCCCCCATAGAGCGGATCGCTTCAATGAGACCGTTTTCAACGGTTTTAAAAGAGAGTTCCGCCATGCGTGCATAAAAAGGGATAGCTGAAATGGTCAGTATAAAAATTACAGCAGGCATTCCTATCCCTCTTCCTACAACGATACGTGTAACGGGAAGAAGATAAAATGCAAGAATAATAAAGGGAATGGCACGAATACTGTCAATGATCATGCTTAAAGGGCGATTGATGAGAGATGAGGAAAAAATCCCCCCGCGTGCTGTTGTGTGAAGAAGAAGACCAAGGGGAAGCCCTATAATAAATGCCATAACAGAAGCACTAAGTGTCATCAATATTGTATCAATAACAGCTTGGGGAAGTTCATGAGACAGAACATTAAACATAGCCTAAGACCTCACAATATCGTCCTTTTTTCGTTAACCATTGAACAGCTTTTTCTAAAGCTTCTTTATCTTCTCCAGGAAGAGCCAAGAAGAGTCTCCCGATGGTTTCATCTTGAACTGTATCAATGCCACCATGCAAAATACGTGCTTTTAAACCACTCTCATTTTCTAGAAGATGAAGAAAAGGCTGCTGGGCAATTTCACCGGCAATATTAATTTCAATGACAGCTTCTCGTCCGATTGGTTTGAGATTTTTCGCAAATTTTTCAGGAAGTTGCGGGGTTACAAGCTTGAGCATGGCTATGGTTGTATCGTCTTGCGGTGATGTAAAGATGTCTTTCACACGTCCTTCTTCTACAATGTTCCCCTGATTAAGAACAACAACGCGATGCGCTATGGTGCGCACAACTTCCATTTCATGGGTGATGAGCACAATCGTGAGATTGAGGTGTTTATTAATATCAGCAAGGAGCTCTAGAATAGATTGTGTTGTTTCAGGGTCAAGAGCAGAGGTGGCTTCATCTGATAACAATATTTTAGGATTAGCAGCGAGCGCACGAGCAATGCCAACGCGTTGTTTTTGTCCCCCGGACAATTGTGCCGGATAGCAATATTCTTTCCCAGATAACCCAACCAATTCAATCAGTTCAAGGGCACGTTTGTGGCGTTGTTTCTTACTTACACCACTTAATTTAAGTGGCAATGCAATGTTATCAAGAATATTCTGCGATGAGAGAAGATTGAAATGTTGAAAAATCATCCCAATTCGTTGACGGTAAGGCGCCCATTCTATCTCTGATAGATTAGAAATATCAACATCTTCAAAAAAAATGGATCCTGCATCAATCTTCTCTAACCCATTTAAACAGCGAATAAGTGTTGATTTTCCTGCTCCACTGCGCCCAATAATGCCAAGGATTTCACCAGCATGGATATTTAAAGAGAGATTATTAATCACCGGAACACCAGCCGTTTTGTTAAAACAACGGCTGATGTTTTTTAAGGAGATAAGAGTAGGTTTTTCCATTCACAATTACTCGGATATTTGGCACAGTTATTCAGATATTTGGCACAATTACCAAGATGTTTGGGCGGTATTGCCAAAAATCTCTTTGATTTTTGCACGGATAAGATCGTTATTGTAAGCGGCAACTAATTTTTTAACCCATGGTTCATCTTTTTCGCTCGTGCGTACAACGATGATATTATCATAAGGATTATTTTTTGCGCTCTCCCATGCGACTACATCTTTTTCGAAGTTTAATCCGGAAACAATAGCCCAGTTTGTGTTTATAATTGCAAGGTCAAAATCGTCAATAGCTCGTCCTAACATACCGGCATCGAGCTCACGAATTTGCAGGTTTTTAGGATTTTCGATAATATCAAGTGGAGATGCAAGAATATTATGAGGATCTTTTAACTTAATGAGACCTAAAGAGTTAAGAAGAAGTAAGGCTCTTCCACCATTAGATGGGTCGTTCGGAATACCAACATGTGCACCATCACGAAGATCTTTTAAGTCTTTTATTTTGTGTGAGTAAACACCGATTGGAGCAATAAATGTATAGCCGACAATTGAAAGTTTATAGCCACGTTGTTTCATTTGTTCATTAAGATAAGGGGCGTGCTGAAAAGCATTCGCATCGATCTCTCCTGCGTTAACAGCATCATTAGGCAAAGCGTAATCAGAAAAATAAACGAGTTCAATATCTAAACCGGCTTTTTTAGCCTGTTCAGCAGCTGTTTTCCAAATAATCGCATCCCGCCCTTCCATAATACCAAGTTTGATTTTTGTTTTGTCTGCGGCCATGGAAAAAGCAGTAGACAAAAAAAGTGCAAAGAGAGAGAGGAATAATCCTATAATCCGACTACGAGAAAAATTTTTTAATGTCATATGCTTTTAACTTTCTTTTTCGAGAAATTTTTTGAGGGAAGTTTCAATATACTCTGTATTTTTTTAGGCAGATTTAAAGTTATACAAGCTTTAGAGAATATTCAATCACTTTTATTTTTAAAAGAGTATTATTTTTCCTTCTATTTTAGTTGTTTTGGGGGCTGATCATCATTTGTTCATAGAAATTCTCTGAAATTCAAATAATTAATTCTTTTATTGCAATCATTTGTTGAGGGAACCAATGCCCCTTTAAAAACTTCTGTAAGGGACAATTGGTTGAAGAACCGGACAATCAGATGATGCTTTAGCCGTAAATTCATGAAGAACATACTGCGCAATCAAGATCAAAAGGCCGTGTTCGTGTAGGCGATAAAGAGAAATTTTGTTGCAATGTTGTGGGTTTTTGGGGGGAATAAAGGTTGCTGATCATTGGATTTAAACGCGGCAAATTTTTGCAACGGCGAATTTTTGCCCTTCATACGTTTTAAGAGAGGAAGAAAAATAATGTTAAGAAAGAAATTTTTATCAACAATGATGACTTTATGGGCTTTAGGAGCGTCAGGGGTGGCTGTGACTGCTTTTCACGCACAAGCTGGAACCATTACAGGAACAGTTGCTCGTGTTGCATCAGGTCAGGTATCTTTACGCACAGGCCCTGCGACAGCTTATAAAGTTATCGCAATGGTTCCAATGGGAGCAAAAGTGCAAATTTATGGCTGCCTATCCAATAAAACTTGGTGTTCTCTTGGTTATCATGGAAAAGTTGGTTGGGCATCTGCACGTTACGTCAATGTTAACAATGTTCCTACTATTGCTTTTAAAAAGATGCCAGCAAAATCAAAATCCATGGTAAAATCGCCAAAAGAAAAAGTAAAACAGGCTGTTTCCGACTTTAAAGCTCTTCCGGCGATTCAAAAAACACGGAAAAATATGCAAAAACTATACAGAACAGATATGATTATCGATTCTACAGGTGTTAAAAAAAGGGATGAACGAACAATTTTAAATCCGTCGCAAAAAGCACAAGGCGTTTCTGTAAAGCACGTGAGTGCTTATAATCCCTCCTTTCCTGATAATGTCAATTACAAAAATTTTGAACGTAATGAAACGCGTTACCGTGTCGTGACCTATCCTGCTCGATAAGGGTAAAGTTAATTTTACAACCGGAATGACAAAAAGGATCAGCAGCATGAAGCAAACAATGCTTATGCTGCTGATCCTATTGTACCGTAAAATGTCATTAAGGCGGCAATGCTTAACTTAAGGTGGCGAGGCATTCAAGGATATTCCGAGTCAAATTTGACAATACCTTGGATTACAGTTCTTTAGGATGGTGATATGAACCTTCAGCTGGGGAAGGTTATACTGAAGAGAAGCCGGACTTTTGACAGACCGGCTAGGGGTTCTTTGTCCTTTCGGACAGGGCGTTAATTTGCGGACTTAGGCTTTATCAAATTACGAGAAATGAGCAATTCAGCAATTTGAACGGCATTCAATGCTGCTCCTTTTCTTAAATTATCGGCGACAACCCAGAAAGCTAAACCATTTTCAACGGTGATATCTTCACGAACACGGCTAATAAAGGTATCATCTTCTCCGGTACCTTCATAAGGTGTGGTATAACCACCATCTTCGTGTTTATCGATAAGCTGACAGCCTGGTGCATCGCGGAGGAGCGCTTGTGCTTCAGATGCGCTTAGTGGTTTTTCAAATTCAACATGGACGGCTTCGGCATGACCGATAAAGACAGGGACCCGAACAGCAGTGGCTGTTAATTTAATTTTCGGATCGAGAATTTTCTTCGTCTCAACCGTCATTTTCCATTCTTCTTTTGTATAACCATCTTCCATGAAAACATCGATATGAGGAATGACATTAAAGGCAATGCGTTTAGTGAATTTTTTTGATGTAATTGGGTCTGCAACAAAAACTGCACGTGATTGTTCGAAAAGTTCGTCCATTCCTTCTTTACCAGCTCCAGAAACAGACTGATATGTAGAGACAACAACACGTTTAATGATTGCAGCATCATGGAGAGGTTTTAAAGCTAAGACCAGTTGAATTGTTGAACAATTAGGATTTGCTATAATATTACGCTTAGAAAAGGCATTTATAGCTTCGCCATTGACTTCAGGGACTATCAACGGAACATTGGCATCATAGCGCCACGTGGAGGAATTATCGATGACGACACAGCCGGCAGCAGCAATTTTAGGGGCGTATTCTTTGGAAATGCTCCCTCCCGCAGACATAAGACAAAAATCTGTGTCAGAAAAATCGTAAGTATCCAGTGCTTTTACTTTTAAAGTTTTATCTCCATAAGAAACTTCTTGTCCTAATGAGCGTCGTGATGCTAGAGGGACAATTTCATGCGCAGGAAAACCACGTTCTTCTAAAATTGTAAGCATTTCACGACCAACATTTCCGGTTGCGCCGACAATTGCAACTTTATAACTCATTTTCTATATACTCCTCATGTCTCTCCACGTTTATTCCCCGTGCTATACTCAGGAGAGAGTGAGTTGGTCAAGGAACATCATTAAATTATATTTTTGATTTTCAACAACTCAATTTTGTGCACACCAATCATCATCGTTAGCACAATAAATTGTTTTATTTCAAATGATACGTCTCTTTTAATCTTTCAGAATTGAAAAAATTGAATATTTTACGCTAAGCTATTATCTCTTTAGAAAACACTTTAATTAAGTGAATTTCTTATCTTCTGTCAATTGTTTACCTTCTCACTTTGTGAATTTTTTAAGGATGGTATTACGTATCGCGTTCGTGGAATCTTTTAATACTTTATCTGTTAATTGTTGAATTATTTAATTTTCTCCCTATGCGCTCTAAAAGCGAAGCCTCCTATTACAGTCTGTAAACAGCTAGATTCTAGCGGCTTCCCATTTTTCACTTAAACTAAAGGCTTAACAAGCAGGCCTAAAAATATTTAAAAAGATATTGGGCATCTAAAAAACATTTGAATGTTTCAAGGAGGTATGCGTGCTTCATATCCTCATACCTTAAATGATAGAATTTATGGCACAACAGGATAAACTTAAGTATCCATATATAGATAAATTCTTATGAAAGTTATACATATAGTTTTTCGTGTCTATTTTTAATTTATATTTCTTATTTTTACTTTAATCCTGTTATGCTATAAAATATCATTATTTGGAGTATGATGGTATAAGATCTTTAAGCTTTCTCGATATATTTAAGTGTTTTTTAGTGTGTGGGAATATTCTTAGGCTTGTTTGGCAAGTCTTTTTTAAGTGACTTATATGAGTGGAAAGTCAGCCGTTGAACACTCCCATATTTACGTTTAATAAAAGAGCAAGTTAGCACCATCATCCATTTTTTCAGCACACAATGTCGTTACAGCTCTTGGTATGTGAGACGATTCAATAAGAGGTATGCCTTTTTGTACATTTTTACTTACACGCCAACTTTGCTTGTGTTGTGCAAACAAGAGATTTTGATTGATTCAATATAGAACACGTTTGAAATGAAAGAATTTTACGATATTCGAAACACTTATTCAATATCAATAACGTTAGATTATCATTATAAATCAACGTGCTATTTCTAAGTTAAACTCGTTAGAATTCGGATTATTTACAAATCAGATTAGATTAAGCATTTTCATTCTCATGCAGTGTGGGGAGACAGTCACAATTCTTGTCAATATTATTAAGGACTTTGATTATCCTTGCAATGAATTTATGAAAATAAGGGGTTATTTTTTTCATCAGAAATCAACTGCAAAATTGCTCTTTGTTTTTTGCGGGTCAGTATTCTGAAATTTTTCAAAAGTAAATATTCTGCTTTGCTTGCTATTCTGTCATCACAATGATAGAGGTTCTCTTCTTTTTTTGCGCTATCAGCATAAAAGAAGGAAACGGGAACATCTAATATATGAGCAATTTCCTGTAAACGTCTTGCACTTACGCGATTTAAGCCTTTTTCATACTTTTGGATTTGTTGGAATGTTACGCCTAAATGACTTCCTAATTGTTTTTGAGAAAACCCCATGACGTTTCTTCTGAAGCGAATTTTTTTGCCTAAAGAAATATCGTAAAAATGTAGATTTTTGGCTTTCACTTGATGTCCCCACCGGTTGCGAGCGCCCTCGCATTAGTATTCCGGGGTCTGGAAGTGCTGAAACCGAGTCAGCCCCTTGCTTTTAGTGCTGAAAGCACTTGGACATAACAAGAGCCCCCGGAAATTCCGGGATATCCGCAAAAGCGGGCTAATCTTTATGCTCGGTTTCGGGCTTCCAGGCCCTATTGATCGTCGCGTATACGACCAAAAACACAAGCCTTCTTCATAAGGCAATTACTTTCAATCGTCAATTGAAATTACAACAGTGTTTCTTGTTTGTTTTTTCAAGTTTTCATGTAATTAATGCGTATATTATACATAAAAAATATTGCTTGAGATACTTTAGATACTTTTAAAAATTGTAAAGCGAAATTAAAGGGTGATGGTAAGGTAATGGGGTGATTTTCTCCTTTACGATTTTATGTTTTTTCCCCCAAATTAGGTTGCTTCTCCGTTTCAAAGATTACGCAAACAGATAAATACTCTTGTCCCGATATGGTATACATAATATGATATAACTTGTCGTTTTTATTCATCTTAAATCGAGGTATCTCAAATATGTTGTTCGTAAATAGTATAAATTAAAGTCCATGAAATATAACAATCTTTATGTTTAATATAATAAATTTCATTTACCTGAGTTGGTTCAAAATGTTATTATAATTCTTGCTTTTAAGAAGTTCATAAGAGCCATTTTTATTCAGATGCTTGTGTGGTGCAAGCGAATGGTTTTGATTGCTTCAGTATGAACAGGCTGGAATGAGAGAATCTGATGATATTTTTGGCTTTTGTTACAAGGTGTAAAGCGATATAAATATCTTTATTGTAAAATTCTTTTTTCAGAAATCGTAAATATTGAGATATCATATTGATAGAGACTTGATAACAGTGGGCTTGTAGAGGAAAATTGCATGAGGGTTTTTTATTTTTTATGCGTTATTTCTTCATTGTTTTGCAAAGGGCGCGCTTCTGAGGCAAGCATAATGGGAACGCCATCACGAATAGGGTAGGCAAGTTTGGCTTTGAGAGAAATGAGCTCTTGTGTTTTTCGGTTGAAAGAGAGAGTACCTTTCGTCATTGGGCAGACGAGCAATTCGAGCATTTTTGGATCTGTGGTCATTTTTTTCATGTTTGGACATTCATTAGTTTAAGCGGTAATCTGTTCCTGTTTGTTTCATGAGCGAGCGTTCTGTTAATGCAAGAAGAGTTTGGGCACGGCTTTCAATATCTGGAGCTTCAAGGAGAGCTTGTTTTTCTGCTGGTGTAAAGGGGATAAGAGCTGAAAAAGCATTAACCAATATAGGTGTAGGGGCTTCTATGATGCTGCTCCAATTATATTCCATTTCATGTATGGTTAGATATTTTTCTACAACGTCGAGTAAGTTCTCTCGGTTAATGCTTTCTTCAATATCAAATTCTTGCAAGTCTTTTATGTTTGATTGGATGAGAGCTGTTCGATAGGATTTTGTGTTTTTCAATTCTTGTTCTAAAGTGAAGCGGCAAACACCTTGTAAGATAATGAACAGTTGTCCGTTTCCTGTTTCACTGTAGTTTGTAATACGCCCTATACAGCCTGTTTTATAAAGTTGTGTAGAGAAGCGATCTGTATCCGATGAAAGTGGTTGAATAATGCCCAATAGACGATCAGTTACCATAACATTTTCAATCATTTCAAGTGATTCTGGTTCAAAAATATTGAGTGATAAAAAACCACCGGGTAGTAAGAGTGCACCTTCTAAAGGAAAAAGAGCAATTTGCTTTGGAAGATCATTTTCGCAATTGTAAGAGATATTACCAGCTTTCATGAGTATTTTGTCACCTTTGTTCGGTAGTTTTAGTCTGTAAATAGTCGCTATTTATGACACTATTGAGAAAGCAGAAAACCTACTTCTTGTGCATTAAAATCATACTTATAAAATATTTGAAGTCCTTATTCTCAAAAAGAATATGAAACCCTATTTTTAAGGTTGAACTGCGCGCGAAAGAGTATTGCTTTGCGATCTTTTTAGTGTGTGACGTTTTGCATGATTTTCAAGAGGTGTTTTTGTTTATAGCTTTTGATTTTTGTCTTAAATTTCCTAAAATGTGTTGCTTGCAATTTTTGTAAGGTTCAAAAGGACACTATTATAAATCTTTTGAAGGAGCTTATGCAAGTTTTAAAATGAGAACATTTTCATCACTTTACTAATGACAGTGTGATGAAGATAGGCTATAGGTTTAAATATGCTGGAAAGAGCGTTATCGTTTCTTTCATTCTTTTGCGGGAGAGTGCAAATTGCAAATTTTCGCATTGCCGCCGAAGGGGAAATAGCCCATAATCTCTCAGGCTTTAAGGACCGTAAAAGGAAGAAGGCAGATCTGGAAAGTCGGGAGAACCCGCGCCGAAGGTGTAAGCGAAAAATCTTTTCGCGAGTCTCTCAGGTTGATGACAGAGGGGGCAGAGACGACCATATTCTATGGGCGTTAGCGCAGCTTTGGAGTTATTATGGGCACAGCACAAGAAACATCTTTTTTAAAAACACTTCCTTTATATGATTTGCATGAAAAAGCAGGAGCAAAATTTGGTGCTTTTGCGGGTTGGAACATGCCTTTAACTTATCCTCTTGGCGTTTTAAAAGAGCATCTTCATACGCGTGCACATGCAGGACTTTTTGATATTTCTCATATGAAATTGATTGCGGTTGAAGGGGCACAAGCTGTGGAATTTTTGTCCTATGCTTTTCCCATTGATGCAGCAGCTTTAAAGATTGGGCATTCACGGTATAATTATTTGCTTAATGAGCAGGCTGGTATTCTTGATGATCTTATTATTACCCGTTTGGAAGAGGGTCGTTTTATGTTGGTCGCCAATGCTGGGAATGCACAGGCTGATTTTTTAGAATTGGAAAAGCGTGCGGTTGATTTTGAATGTCAAGTGATTGCCCTTGAAAGGGTATTGCTTGCGCTTCAAGGTCCTGAAGCGGCCGCTGTTCTTGCTGATGCCGATTTACCAGGGAATGAATTGTTCTTTATGCAAGGATTCGAACCACAACAGGATTGGTTTATAACGCGTTCTGGTTATACGGGAGAGGATGGTTTTGAAATTGCTTTGCCTATAGGGCATGCGCATATGTTGGCTGAAAAATTGCTGAGTGATTCTCGTGTTGAGTGGATTGGGCTTGCCGCACGCGATAGCTTGCGGTTGGAAGCGGGGCTGTGTTTGCATGGAAATGATATTACCCCTGATACGACACCTATTGATGCGGCTCTAATATGGGCTGTTCCTAAAAGTGTTCGAGAAAAAGCACAATTTTATGGTGCGAAGGCTTTTCTTGAAGCACTGCAAAAAGGACCGGCTCGTTGTCGTGTTGGATTAAAACCGCAAACGCGTCAACCTATTCGTGCCGGTGCGGTGCTTCTTGATGATCAAGGTAATGAGATTGGCATTGTAACATCAGGTGGTTTTGGTCCTTCTTTTGATGGTCCTGTCGCGATGGGTTACGTTCCTGTTGATTTTAAAGTTGAAGGGACACAAGTCTTTACAGAACTGCGAGGCAAAAAGATTGTATTATCAGTTCATTCTCTTCCCTTTGTTGAACAACGTTATTTTAAAGGATGATTTTTTATGTCTAAAACTTATTTTACACATGACCATGAATGGCTTAGCGTTGAAGGGCAGGTGGTGACTGTTGGGGTTACGCATTATGCGCAAGAGCAATTAGGGGATTTGGTTTTTGTTGATTTACCACAAAGTGGAACAAAACTTTCCAAAGGAGAGGCGGCGGCTGTTGTGGAATCAGTGAAGGCGGCTTCAGATGTTTATGCTCCTCTTGATGGTGAAGTGGTCGAAATAAATGAAGCCTTGGCTGATAATCCTGAACTGGTAAACCAGAAACCCGAAACAGAAGGCTGGTTATGGAAAATGACATTGCAGGATGAGACACAACTGGAGGGGTTGTTAGATAAAGATGCTTATAAGGCTTTGATTGGATGAGTACCATGATCGAGCGTTCTTTTTCTTCTCGACATATTGGGCTGCGTCCTGATGAAACACAAAAAATGCTTGATGTTTTAGAGCTTGATTGTGTTGAGACACTTATTTCTCAAGCTGTTCCACACTCTATCCATTTGGGACGTTCACTGAATCTTCCAGAGGCTGCTAGTGAAGGACAAGCCTTGGAAGAACTCTCCAAGATGATGGAGCGTAACCATGTGCACAAAAGTTTTATTGGGCAAGGATATCATGGAACTTATGTGCCTCCGGTTATTTTACGAAATCTGTTTGAAAATCCTGCTTGGTATACTGCTTATACGCCTTATCAAGCAGAAATTAGCCAAGGTCGTTTAGAGCTTTTGTTTTATTTTCAGACATTGGTTAGTGAACTAACAGGTTTGCCTGTTTCTGCTGCTTCCCTTCTTGATGAAGCAACTGCTTTAGCTGAAGCCAATGCCCTTGCTGTTCGCTTTTTCCGTGAGAAAAAAACAAAAATTTCTCTTCAGAGTCTTTTACATCCTCAGACTTTGAGTGTTGCGCAAACGCGTGCTGAAACACAAGGGATTCAGATTAGCCAAAATGGCGAAATTGATCCTGATACAGCGGCAATTGTTTTGTCTTGGCCAGATACAAAAGGCTCTTTTCATGATTACAGTGAGATTATAAAAGAGGCAAAGGAAAAGGGAGCTTTAGTTATCGTTGTAGCTGATCCTTTAGCGCTTACTCTTCAGGAGCCACCGGCTCAATGGGGGGCAGATATCGTTGTTGGCTCTATGCAGCGTTATGGCGTTCCGATGGGATTTGGTGGTCCACATGCTGGTTACCTTGCTGTGAGTGATGCGTTAACGCGTCTTATTCCAGGGCGTATTGTTGGTCAATCCGTGGATACCAAAGGACGCGTTGGTTTTCGTTTAGCTTTGCAAACACGTGAACAACATATTCGGCGCGATAAAGCGACGTCAAATATTTGTACAGCGCAGGCTTTGTTGGCTAATATGGCAACCGCTTATGCTGTTTGGCATGGGCCAAAAGGCTTACAAGAAATTGCGCAGCGAATTCATCATTTAACATGTCGTTTTGTTGCTGGTTTAGAAGCCGCAGGGGTTCATGTTGAAGGGAAAAGCTTTTTTGATTGTGTGAGTATTTCTGTTAAGGGAAAAGCACGAGAAATTGCGCATCAAGCCAAAATAGGTGGGCGCCTTATTCGTGTTCTCGATGATGACACTATTGCAATCAATTTTGATGAATTATCAACAGAAGAAGATGCTGGTGCTTTAGCGCAGCTTTTGGGGGCAAAATTAGGCGATCAGGTTTCTCCACGACTCTTTGGAAAAAAACGGGATGCTGCTTTTCTTTCTCAGCCTTTTTTTCATGCGGTTCATTCAGAGACAGATATGATGCGCTTTTTGCGTCGTTTAGCGGATAAGGATTTGGCGCTGGATCGCGCTATGATCCCTCTTGGTTCTTGTACAATGAAGCTTAATGCAGCTGCTGAATTGATGCCTGTAAGTTGGGCTAGCATGGCCAATATACATCCCTTTGTTTCACTAGAGGATGCAGCGGGTTATTTGGAGATGATCAACCAGTTAAATGCGTGGTTGTGTGAAATTACAGGATTTGCGCAAGTTTCTTTTCAGCCAAATTCTGGTGCTCAAGGTGAATATGCTGGGCTTTTGGCTATCCGACGATATTACCAATCACGGGGAAAACATCAACGTACAGTTTGTCTTATTCCTGCATCTGCGCATGGTACAAATCCAGCCTCGGCCCATATGGCAGGGATGGAAGTCGTTGTGGTAAAATGTTTAAGCGATGGTGATGTTGATGTAGACGATCTCAAGATGAAAGCGCAATTGCATAAAGATAAATTGGCCGCTCTCATGATTACTTATCCTTCAACCCATGGTGTTTACGAGGAAAGCATTAAGGAAATTTGTTCTATTATTCATGAAAATGGCGGACAAGTTTATTTTGATGGTGCTAATCTCAATGCCCTTGTGGGGCTTGCTCGTCCTGCGGATATTGGCGCTGATGTTTGTCATATGAATCTTCATAAAACATTTGCTATTCCTCATGGTGGTGGTGGTCCTGGTATGGGACCAATTGGAGTTGCAGTGCATCTCAAACCATTCTTACCAGGTCATGAACAGGATGGGACAACACATGCGGTTTCTGCTGCTCCTTATGGAAGTGCGTCTATTCTTGCAATTACATGGATGTATATTCGAATGATGGGGGCTGATGGCTTAAAATATGCAACACAAATAGCCATTTTAAATGCCAATTATATTGCTGCACGTCTTTCAGCTGCTTATTCCATTCTTTATCGGGGCAAGCATGGACGTGTTGCGCACGAATGTATTGTGGATACACGCGTGTTGAAAGAACAGTATGGGGTGAGTGTTGATGATATTGCAAAACGTCTCATTGATTATGGATTCCATGCGCCCACGATGTCGTTCCCTGTTCCGGGAACTTTAATGATTGAGCCAACGGAATCTGAACCAAAAGCAGAGATTGATCGTTTTTGTGATGCTTTACTCTCTATTGCTGAAGAAGCGAAAAAAGTTGGTAGCGGGGTTTGGCCAAAAGACAATAATCCATTGGTGAATGCCCCTCATACAGTGGCAGATACTTTAGATGATGCTTGGGCACGACCCTATTCGCGACAAGAAGCTGCTTTTCCCAACAGTTCTCTTGATCCAGCCAATAAATATTGGCCTCCTGTATCGCGTATTGATAATGTTGCGGGAGACAGAATGCTCATTTGTTCGTGTCCGCCATTGGGAAATACCTATTAAATAACAAATATGTATTTAATTTGTTTATTTGCATAAACAAAAAAAGCCCACACATTTTGTGTGGGTTTGTACTTGTTGATCATGTTACTATGGAATTATTTGTCTATTTTCTAGAATTTTGCATTGTTTTTTATAACATGAGCAAAATCGAAAAAGTCGACAAAAAGCTGTGTTTTGTCGGCAATAGGCATGCTCTCCTTTACATTCTACCGTATGACATGGTTTTTGACTAGTCGGCATCGGTTTAGCCAGCTAATTCATGTAAACGAGAGTGAAAACCTATGAGGATAGGGTCCCGTCTGTTGCATGTGTTGTGATATACTCCTTCTCACTAAGGTGACGACGACTGGTTGTAGAAGAATAAAATCAATTTTAGTGTTTTTGATGATAAAGACACGCGAAACTCTGTTGTTGCATCTTTTCGAGTCAAGAATTGTCTAAATATTTCTCTTTAATCTGCTTTTTATAAATATGACGCAAAAATATGTAAGAACACCTGTCAGAATGAGCAAACGCAAAGCCAAATGTATTATGGTTGTTTTTTACAAGGTATCTTATAAAAAGCCGGCACATCTTTCCACTTCATTGCAAGTCAGTTTGTGACTTTACGGCGCTGTTTTCCTAAGAGCCCGTGTTCTTTCGCTGTTACCTGTAAATCAACATCCAAACTTAACGCAGCGACATGTTTTGAGTCAGAGATTGAGAAAAAAAGAGCTTTATGAGTAGTTCCTGCTGTCTGTCTGATGAGGGCGGGGGATTGCGTATTTCTGTTGACGTAACCTTTGAAACTGGAAGACAATCTCATTTTGGAAAATGTAAAGCTGTAAAGGTGAAAATCAATCCTCAGTTTGTCATCTCCTCTTCATTCAGCTTTGCGGCTTTCAAAAGCATTTAAAGCAATATTTTTTTAATAATGGGGATTACATATTGCTCCATACTTTTATTTATTGTGTTCTTTAGTGGGGGAATGATCCTCATGTAAAACAGAACGCTCCAAAAAGAATATACTTGGGTTGTTAATTCACATGTTTGTTTTAAAGAGATATTTCGCTCCTAATCCCATTTCGCGACGGCGCTTGTGAATGGTGTAAGGGTAAATCCATTGATCCCCCAATCTTTACGCTTCATAACGGAGTAAGCCGGCACTATCATACACTTTGCCAGCGCCTAATGTTATAGCTCTTGGCACTATGGTTCATAAGAGGAATTATTCTTTTCTTAAATCATTTTTATCTACACATAGTCCAGCTTGTGGTATGCAAACGAATGATTTTAATTGGGAAATTAATTTTAAAAACTTTGTAGTAGATTCTTTTTTGTCAATTTATGGGGAAAGGCTAAGTTTTTGTATTTTAGATGAAAGCTACTTCCATAAAACAGTCCATCAACTTGTCTGTTTTGAGATTTCTGTGAATGTACGGTGTCTATGACCATTCTGTGTGGTTGATTGTTGTAAAATCTTTTGTAAAAGCCCCTCAATTTTCTAAAATGATGATTTTTATCAATTTATTTTTTTAAAGAGTTTTTATGTGTAAATGTATTTATAGCGGGAGCCAAGAGATGTTAGAATTTCATTGGGAAGGGTATCGGCATCTATAGATACTTTTTCAAGTGTTTGATGGGGACCAATGAGTTCTACCCAGTCACCAGTTTGAGGTTTTTGTTCAAGATCGGTCGTATCTACAATAATGGAATCCATAGAAACCCGCCCAACCATGGGAAGTTTGTGCCCGTTGAAATAAACAGTTCCTTTATTCGAAAGAGTACGGAGCCAGCCGTCTGCGTAGCCTATAGAAATGGTTGCAAGAGTGCTTGGTCTGTTGGTTATAAAGCTTTCTGCATAACCAACAGGTGCTCCTATATCAACAACGCGGCTTTGAATGACTTGGGCTTCAAGTTTTAAAACAGGTTTCAAAGGTGATGGGTGTTTTCCCCGCGGATCAACTCCGTAAAGTGCAATGCCTGGACGAACAAGATCAAAATAAAAATCTGATCCTAGAAAGATACCTCCAGAATTGGCAAAGGAAACTTTGCAAGCAGGCAATTGCGCAAGGATCGTTTTGAAAGAAGTCAATTGGGCATAATTTGATGGGTGGGTATCATTTTCTCCGTTAGAAAGATGACTAAGAATGTATTTTATTTCTGCTTTTTCGAAAATTGTAGGGTGTTTGATGAGTTTTTGTAATTCTTTTTGATCCAGTCCTAATCGGTTCATATGGGTATCGATTTGAACAATTGCTGGAAATTTTTTATCTTTTTTTTGACAAATTTTTTGCCAATTTTCAATGGCATTCCAAGAGTTTAGAACAGGAACAATACCAGATTGTGCGACAAACTCTTCTGCTAAGTGTGGAAGTCCATTCAGAATGGCAATTGTGACATTTGATGGTAAAATGCTTTTTAATTGGAGTGCTTCTCTGATTTGGGCGACAAAAAAAGTGCGACAACCAGCTTGATAAAGGGCAGGAGCAATTTTGTGAGCTCCTAATCCATAGGCATTTGCTTTTACAACTGCTGAACATTGTGTTGGAGCTACACGTTTGGCTAAAGTGATATAATTGGCAACAATGGCACTGACATCAATGGTTGCGACAGCTGTATAGAGTGATGTATTTATTTCATCATTAACGGAATTGTTCATTTTAAAAGCTTATCTGTGTTCGTGAAATACGGAGTTTTTTGGTTGTTTCATTGAGGTTCTTTACGATATAGGGGAAAGACACTATTTGCTATGGTCAAAATCATAAGAAGCTTATGCTGCCATTAAAGTCGTTTTTTATGTAAAATGGTACTCTGGATATAAGAGATAGTTTAGTTTTATTTGTGTTGTTATCAACATGGTATCTTCTAATGATTTGTAAAACATAGACTTTTTTACTTATTTTCCCTCGTTTAGGCATATAAAAAATAAACATAGTTTATTGTATTGTATCATTTTGAAGAGTGCAATGTTAGACTGTTATTGCTGGTGTGATTGTTGTGATTAAATATTGCATTGGCTTCTTATTTAGAGAAGGTAAAATGATTAAATTAACCACGTTAAGTCAATGTATTACAAGTTTTCTACCATGAGGGGGAAGATCACTCATCTGTGCAATTTTGGATGTCGTCTCATGCACTTAAAATTATTTTTATTGAATGGAAAACAGTGTGTAAACACTTTTTGATACATTAAAACTGTTGATTTAGAAAACTCGTTGATTTGGATATTATTTGTTTTCAAGATGGATTGGGTATCCAGTATTTACTTTCTAGTCTTTGATTGGTTTTTAGTGAAATCAATTTTATCGTTTATAGAGTGCACTAGACTCATTTATTTAATTTTGACATAAAAGTGTTAACCTTGAGGCTTTTGTGTTGAGAAAATTGTTGGCAGATGGTTGTGCAAGTACTATATCACGTCAAGGATTCGAAATTTAACGTTCAATAAAGATATGGGGAAGAGTATGAATACGTCTGCTACCAATGTTCCGTCAAGCATCAGCAGCGTTGCAAATTTTCCGATTCCTGAGAATGTGTTCGCCCTTACTGTCCAAGAGGTTTGTCACTATACAGATCGGTTATTTAAATTCCGTCTGAATCGTCCGGAAAGTTTTCGTTTTCGTTCGGGTGAGTTTGTTATGATCGGTTTGCCAAATGCAGAAAAGCCGATTTATCGCGCTTATTCGATTGCAAGTCCCTTTTGGGATGAACAGCTTGAGTTTTTTTCGATAAAAGTTCCAGGGGGACCTTTAACCGAGCATCTCCAAAAAATTAAAATTGGTGATACAGTTCTCATGCGTAAAAAATCTACAGGAACGCTGGTGCTTGATGCTCTTATTCCTGGAAAACGTCTTTATCTTCTTTCAACTGGGACGGGGATTGCTCCTTTTGCAAGCCTTATTCGTGATCCTGAAACTTATGAAAAATTTGCAGAAGTTGTCCTTATTCAAACAACGCGCGAAAAAAATGAGTTAATTTATGCAAAAGATCTTGTTTCCTCTTTGCAACAAGATCCACTCATTGGAGAGTATGCACAACAGTTGAGATTTTATCCTATGACTACTCGTGAAGCTTCTGAGCATATGGGTCGTATTACAACTGTGATGGAAAGTGGGGACTTTTTTGAAACAACAGGCCTTCCTAAAATTCATCCTGATGAAGATCGGGTGATGATTTGTGGTTCCATGGCTATGTTAAAAGATTGCGCAAGGATGTGTGAAAGCTTTGGTCTTGTTGAAGGGGCCAATAATGCTCCTGCTACTTATGTTGTAGAGCGCGCTTTTGTGGAGTAATGAGTGGGAAAGTTGATGCTTTATCTTCTTTCAAACCAGTACGGGGTTTTTTCTTTTTGTAAGCTTTATTTGTGAGCCTGACATTTATGAAAAATTTTCAGAAGTTGTTCTTATTAAAATAACGCGCGAAAAGAATGAGTTAATTTATGTAAAAGATCTCGTTTCCTCTTTGCAACAAGATCCACTCATTGTGGGGCATATGCACAACAGCTGAAATTTTATCCTATGACTACTTGTGAGCTTTCTGAGCATATAGGGTGTATTACGACTGTTATGGAGAGTGGGTGCTTTTTTGAAACAAGCGGCTTTGAAACAATAGAACTCGCAAAATTCATCCTAATGAAGATCGGGTGATGATTTATGGTTTTATGACGATGTTAAAAGATTGCGCAAGGATGTGTGAAAGCTTTGGTCTTGTTGAAGGGACTGATATTCTTGCACATTACATTATATTGTAGAAAGAGCTTTTTTCGAGGGAGAGGGAAGTTGTGATGCGGTATATGCTAATGCAGTAATCGAATCCCAATCACTTATTGCAATGAGTTTTTGGGGCGCTATCCAAGAACCTCCAACGCAGAAGACATTGGGCAGTTGGAGCCATTGTGTTGCACTTTTTTGTGTAATACCGCCTGTTGGGCAAAACCGGATATCAGAGAAGGGAGATGCTAAAGCTTCGATGAAGGAAATACCCCCAGCAGCTTCAGCAGGGAAAAATTTAAGATATGAATAGCCTTTGTTTAATGCTTGCATGAGTTCACTTGGGGTCATTGCACCGGGAAGAAGGGGAATTTCACTATTTTTTGCACAATTGATTAGTTCATTGGATAATCCGGGGCTTACAATAAACTTGGCTCCAGCTTGTTCGGCTTTTTCGTAATGTGTTGTGTTGAGAATTGTGCCGGCTCCAACAATTGCTTCAGGGACTTCTTGTGTAATTTTCTGAATTGCTTTGAGGGCATTTGGTGTTCGCAAGGTGATCTCAATTGTTTTTAACCCACCTTTGACAAGAGCGCGTGTTAAGGGTACAGCACTTTGTAGATTGTCAATGAGTAAAACAGGTATAACAGTTTGTCCTTGGAGATATAATAAAAGCTTTTCTCTTTTTTGGCACATGATATTTTTTCTTCTTGGAGATGATATTATTTGTATCGTTTGATTAAGCACAATATGTTAAAGAGTACATGAATAAATCTTGAAATTGAATGAAACGCGCGTTATGGCAAAACACATGGAAAAGAATTTTAAAGTTGCTGCACTTTATTGCTTTGCAGATTTGAAGCATTATCATCAATTACAAAAACCTTTGCAGGATTTATGTCAAGCAAAGGATATCAAAGGCACTCTGCTTTTAGCACAAGAGGGCATTAATGGAACAGTTGCTGGTTCTTGTGCGGCAATTGAGGCATTGGTGGGCTTTATTATGGCTGAGCCAGCGTTTCAAACGCCGGAGATTAAATATTCATGGGCATCAAAAATGCCTTTTCATCGCATGAAAGTGCGGTTGAAAAAAGAGATTGTGACAATGGGGGTTGAAGGGGTTGATCCGCTAAAAGTTGTTGGTACTTATGTGGACCCTGAAGATTGGAATGCTCTTATTCAAGATGAAGAGACAATTTTGATCGATACGCGTAATGATTATGAATATGCGATAGGGAGTTTTCAAGGAGCGATTGATCCGCAGATTAAAACATTTCGCGAATTTCCTGAATGGGTGCGTAAACATGAGGCTGAGTTAAAGAAAAAAAAGAAAATTGCCATGTTTTGTACAGGTGGTATTCGGTGTGAAAAATCAACAGCTTATGTTCGTGATCTTGGTTATGAGCAAGTCTACCATCTAAAAGGAGGTATTCTAAAATATTTAGAAAAAATTCCAAAAGAGAAAAGTTTATGGTGGGGTGAGTGTTTTGTTTTTGATGAGCGTGTTTCTGTTCAACATGGTCTTGAAGAATGTGGACGCGAATTATGTCGCGCGTGTCGTTCTCCTCTTAATGCTGAAAGCAAACTATCGCCTCATTATGAGGAAGGTGTTTCCTGTGATGCTTGTTATAACACGCGTAGTGAAGCCGATAGAGAGCGCTTTCGTGAGCGCCATAGGCAATTTCAATTGTTGAAGTTGCGTGCAATTGATTCTCATCAAGGGACATAAGGATATCGCAGTGTAGAGTTTTAAGTTGTAGCGTTTTTCTCTTAAATTTAAGAGAGAAGAGTTTTTTAATATTGGTAGAAAAATATTTTATAAGACCGGATATTATTCGGTCTTTTTGTTTATGTTAAATTATTTGACTTATAAATAGTCATTATAGATTGTTCGCTCTCTTTGACTTTATAGGATTGAGTTTTCAGATACTTTTCATTTTAAAATAGAAAAGCCGTTCACCAACAGCGCAGAGGAGGGAGATTATAGTTTAAGAGAAAAGCGTATGAATAAGATGTGATTAGTAAGAGGAGATGAAAAAGCAGATGCTAGGTGGAAAAAATAAAATGATAATAGGAGTTTATGATTTCAGAATTTAATATAATACATTAATTTATAATGATAATTTATTTTCATTTGAATAAAAGAGTTCAATATTGTGAACTTTGTTGCTTTCAGATTAGATGAGAACGAATCGCGTAAAATTCATTCACTTGTACGTTGCAAATGGGAGCAACGTGTGGACAAGAATCATTTTAGATAAGGTGTTATGAAACATTTCAATGTAGGAGTTTCTGCAATATTGGGAGTTGGCAGATAGAATGGGAGCGTTTGTTTTTAATTTCATAAGTATAAAGAGGGTGAGATGTAGTTGATCTATATCATACAAGCTATATTATACGGGGAATTCTTCATGATATTTTGCTTAAGCGATGCTGTGAAATGAATGTGGAAGTAGGGATGTTTTTTAGGATGTAAATGAGAAAGATAATGGTGTTTTGTTGGGGGAAGGACACGTTATCTTTAAAGACTATGGTGCTTCAGTCGTTACTATCCTCAGTCTTCAATGTTGGTCATCTTTGCATTTGAGAGGATATATAAGAGGTACTCCTTTTTTCAATTGTTTTTTATTTGTGATGCGCAAAAGAATGATTTTAATTGATTCATTGTAAGAGGGTTGAAATAAGAGGATTTTATAATGGGATTTTTGTTTAAGGGTACAATAATAAATTATCATTATAAATTAATGTCTTGAGTAATTTATTTTGCGTTATTTTCTGCTGCGGATATTAGGAGATAGAATAGGGTAAAGAAACGAGGGGCTTTAAACGCAAGACAGTGATTTATGTTGCACAGATAATGTAAGGGTGTGATCTCATGAAAGCGGATGGATGGCTTTGTCTGGGGAGAGTGTTGTTTTTTCGCATCATTTTATCTTTAAGAATTAAAAAATGTTTAAAATTAAAAAAATGATTGAAATGAGAAAGAATTCGTTTTATAGGATGCCTTGCCCAAAGTCGCACGTGCCTGTGGGTGTCCGCTGGTTCTCAAATGGTGAGATTAACCGGTACGGTACCTGGAACTAACCGCTCCAGTCATTCTTACAGCCAATTGCAAGAATGAGGACATCTTGAAGCAACGACGGTGCGGGCCTTTCTGGTGTCTTCCAGTTTTTAAATGCTGGGATAACTATAGAGGCACACCTCATTGCCTTCAGTGCGGAAGTGGTTTTCTCAACTCCAATCAAAAAGGCATATAAAATAGAATAACGCGGTTTCGCGCTGTTCTTTCGCAGCATGCAATGCTAATTTCTGATTTTTTGTAATCAGAATGGGGATAGTTGTTGTGTGTTTTTTGTCCTTTAGCTTTTGGCAGCTTTGGCTGTCCAAGCATAGAGTGGGGGAGCTTTCCCTCAAGGAGAATTGCAGATGGCAACGCAACGTATTCGCGATTTTCTTGCAACACATCGTTCTGAAGGTCCATGCTTAATTGTTGACCTTGATGTTGTTCGTGATAACTATTTAAATTTTGAAAAAGCTCTGCCGCAGTCTCGTATTTTTTACGCAATAAAGGCAAATCCAGCTCCTGAAATCTTGTGTTTGCTAAGTTCTTTAGGATCTTCTTTTGATGCGGCTTCTGTTGCAGAAATTGAAATGGCTTTAAAAGCAGGAGCAACGCCAGAGCGTATTTCTTTTGGAAATACGATTAAAAAAGAGCGTGATATTGCACGAGCATATGCATTGGGAGTTTCACTTTATGCCGTTGATTGTGTTGAAGAAGTGGAAAAAATTGCGCGTGTTGCTCCAGGAGTACGTGTTTTTTGCCGTGTTCTTACCGATGGCAAAGGTGCAGAGTGGCCATTGTCACGCAAATTCGGTTGTGTTCCAGCTATGGCGGTTGATGTTCTAAGACGGGCACACCAATTGGGTTTGCAAGCCTACGGTGTTTCTTTTCATGTTGGATCTCAGCAGGTTGATTTGAGTGCGTGGGATCGTGCTTTATCGGATGCTTCTACAGTTTTTAAGCGCTTGGAACAAGAAGGCATTTCACTAAGGTTGGTGAATATGGGCGGCGGTTTTCCAACGCGTTATTTGAAAGATGTCCCTACAGAACAAGCTTATGGTACAGCAGTTTTTGATTCATTGAAAAAGCATTTTGGTAATCGTATCCCTGAGACGATTATTGAGCCAGGACGTGCGATGGTTGGCAATGCTGGTGTTATTCGTACAGAAGTTGTTCTAATATCTAAAAAAGCTGATAATGATAATGTACGATGGGTTTATCTTGATATTGGAAAATTTAATGGTCTTGCTGAGACTATGGATGAAGCCATTCGTTATCCTATTGAGACACCTCATGATGATAAGGTAATGGAGCCTTGTATTTTGGCGGGACCAACATGCGATTCGGCAGATGTTCTCTATGAAAAAACACCTTATCCGCTTCCTCTATCCCTAACGATAGGAGATGAAATATTGATTCATGGAACGGGTGCTTACACAACAACTTACGCATCGGTTGCTTTTAATGGTTTTGAGCCTTTACGATCATATGTGATCTGAGGTTTCCTTTTAACTATAGTTTTTTTAGACTTTTTGCTATGCTCGTCATGGCGCTATAAGAGGGCGGTTATAGAGATGAACATGATGAACTTTCAAACAAAAGATGGGGCATGTTTTACACTTTTATTGGAGCAAGAAGCCGATAAGCCTTATCGAGAAATTTTGCTTGATTCAACGATGGGGTATGGACGTAAACGTAAATCATCAGAGGCTTTACGTCGTGGACGGTTAGCTGCTCAAGGACTTTCTTTTGTGGTTAAAAATGCGCTTGGAGAGCTTGTGGGAAGTGTCCGTCTTTGGCATGTTTCTTTTTCTAAAAGAAAAAATAAAACACAACATGCTTTACTTTTAGGCCCCTTGGCTGTTGCATCTGAATGTGCTGGTATGGGAATAGGATCAATTTTAGTCCGCCATGCAATTGAAACAGCAAAAAAATTGGGATATGGCGCCATTTTGCTGGTAGGGGATTTTGAATTTTATCAACGTTTTGGCTTTTCAAATAGTTTAACAGAAAATTTGGCAATGCCTGGTCCTTACGAAAAGCATCGCTTTCAAGCGTTGGAACTGATACCACATTATCTTTCTGGGTGTTATGGCACTTTGGTTCCTAGTGGAGAACGAGAAGTTTCAAATCGTTTCCAGCATCATAAAGTGGCTTGAAGATATGTTTATTTTGTTTTTCAACAGCTGGTATTGAGGAGAGCATACTGTTTTGGCTAGAGCCAAAGTATTTAGCGGTACAAAGTTTTTGGGGAGTTGTATTGCGATTTTATTATATGGCTTTTTCTTTATGGGGCTGGTTTCTTATTTTTGATAATTTCAGTTAAGTGAGTAAGAATATATTTTAAGCTCATTTTTTGAAATAGCGTCTTATTTTATAATACTGAAGGAACCGGATTTTTGAGTTGTCTTGTGTTCTTTTAAAGTCGCTATCATCATACAGTTTTCCAGTTTTCAATATCGTTGATAAATCTTGCATCGAAATGGTTGGATATTTTACTTTTTTCTTAAACAGTTTTTTTCTTTGATTTTTATGTGCAAGGGAATGGTTTTGATTGATTCAATAGAGAGATATTTTGAGAAATTTTATACAATTTTAGCGCTTGTTGAAAGAGAAGGGGCTTAAGAAAGAAAAATATGCAGCAGTAGAATCAAAATTATAGGTATCAGCTTTTTTAAAAGAGTGTAAAAAAATAAAATTACATGTTCAAAAGCAGCTTTTTTGAAAAAAAGTATATCATTACTTTTTTGCTATAAAGGTAAATCGTTTTGCAATTGGCATGAGAGGATCAAATACAAAATGATTTTTTCATGTAAAATTTTGCATTCAGAATCAAAAAACGTTGTCCTACACATTATAAGAGAAATATGTGCGTGAATAAAAATCACAAGAATCATAAATCTTTTATGAATATTCTTGTAAGAATCAAAAGAGTAAAGGGCAAAGAATCTTTTAATCTTTTGTGCCCTATGGTGATAAATCAGAAATCTTATAGAAATGGCTGCTTTATCTTTATGGTGTGGAGCACTTTAGATAAGCTCTTTGTTTACCGATCATCTAGAACAATTTTTGTATGCGAGAAGTTGTTTTTAAGTGCGGAAAGAGCCCGCATTAAAAGAATTTTTATCAGAAGAATCATTTAGAATCATATGCTTATTTATACTGTCTCTTGAGACAAGATAAAGTGCATAGGAAACGAGGAAAGTGATAAGGATAAAAAATATTTCTCAATTTTAATTAAGCTTAGTGATTTGGTGGTGAATCCATGAGAGGTGGTATTTTTTTGAGAAATATGGTCATAAATGTCAAAACACCAAAGATGATGGTTATGATAAAGAAAATATCACTAATAGCCATAATGGTTGCTTGTATGCGTACCATACCAAACAATTGAGAAAGAGCCAGAGTATAGGAATCAAAGGTTTCTGTTTTGAATAATACAGTAAGATTTGAAAGCATTTCAGTTGCTTGTCTGTTTGCGTAGTTAAGAGTTTCGGCTATTCGTTCATGATGGAAGTCTGTGCGTTTTGTTATGAGAGTGTTGATAATGGCAAGCCCTACAGCTCCACCTAGATTCCGGGTGAGATTAAAGAGTCCAGAAGCATTTTGCATCCGTTCTGGTGGGAGTGTTCCCAAGGCAATATTATTAATAGGAACCATACATAACATTACAGAAGCACCACGGAAAACTTGCGGCCAAAAAAGCTGCCAAAAATCCCAGTTATCTGTGATAGAGCTCGCCATCCAAATACCTATTGCAAAACCAAAAAGTCCTATTGCCATCATTAAACGTGCATCCATTCGTGCTGAAAGAAATCCAGCAAGCGGGGCAGTTAATAACATGACGAATCCTGAAAGAAACAATGTTTCTCCAATCATGAGAGCATCAAAGTGGCGGATTTGGCTTAAATAGACAGGATAAAGGTACGTGAGTCCATAAAGGCCTATTCCCAATGAAAAGGAAAAAATGGATGCAGCTGAAAAATTAAAATTAGAAAAAGTAGAGAGATCTACAATGGGTTCTTTTACTGTAAAAGCACGCCAGAAGAATAAGGCTGCAGCAAGAATCATGGTAATGAACAAATCCCGAATCAGCGTATCACTCAGCCAATCATGACGTGCTCCTTCTTCTAGAATATACTCTAAAGTTCCCAAGAAAGTAGCCATAGAAATGAATCCTAACCAATCAAACTTCTTCATTAAAGAGGGATCAGCTTTATCAAAATCAATTAATTTCCAAGCGAGAATTGAGATGATAATCCCGCAGGGTACATTGATGAGAAAGAGCCAATGCCATGATGAGAGATGACAAATATAGCCTCCCACGGTTGGACCAATGGTGGGGGCCAATGTTGCTACTAGTCCAACAATAGGGGTAACAATTGGGCGCTTGGAAGGAGGAAAAAGAACATAAGAGGCGACAAAAACGCTTGGGATAATTCCTCCACCAATAAAACCTTGTAGTGCGCGATACAAAATCATCTCTCCAATAGATGTTGCTGTTGCACAAAGAACAGAAGTAATCGTAAACCCGATCGCTGATATGGTGAAGAAAACACGTGTTGAAAGCAATCTTCCTAAAAATCCAGAAAGCGGCAACATGATGACTTCAGCGATGAGATAGGAAGTTTGAACCCATGAAATTTCTTCAGAGCTTGCTGTAAGACCCGCTTGAATTTCAGCTAAAGAAGAGGAAACGATTTGGATATCTAAGATTGCCATAAACATGCCAAAAGACATAGCTATAAAAACTACAATTTTGCGCATTCCTATGCGTTCTTGAGACTGTATGAGCTCTGGTATGGAAGATGTCATAGTAAGATCTTCTACTTTTTTATAAGAGACTTTTATCTTGTGGCTTTGTACGTGTATCAATTTTCACTGAAACACTCATTCCTGCTCGGATATGTCCGGTTTTTAAGACTTCTTCTGGAATAGAAATACGTACGGGAATGCGCTGGACAATCTTTGTAAAGTTACCGGTAGCATTTTGTGGAGGCAGAAGAGAAAAAACAGCGCCTGTTGCGGGCGAAATAGAAAGCACTGTTCCTGTAAAAACATCATTTTCGAAGGCATCAACAGAAATATAAGCTTTTTGTCCGGTATGAATGTCTTGTAGCTGTGTTTCTTTATAGTTTGCTTCAATATAAAGTGCATGTATGGGGACTAACGCCGCAAGACGTTGGCCATTTACAACAAAATCTCCCGTTTTTGCTGTTAAATTTCCTATAACTCCATCAAATGGCGCTCGTATAATGGTCGAATCAAGATCACGTTGTGCTTTTTTACGCGAGAGCTCTAAACTCTTTGTTTCGCTTTCTGTTTCACTTCGTTGCGCTTCTAGCACTCGGATATTTGCACGTGCTGAAGCCATTTTTGCATCCGCTCTGTTAACATTCGCAATGGCTTGTTCATAAGCGGATTTGGCATCATCAACATTGGATTGAGGAGCATAACGATTGGCTTTCAGTTCTGTTACACGTTTTAAGGTGAGTTGTGCATTGGTTGCTATGGCTGAAGCGGCTGCTTTTTGTGCTTTTGCATCATCTAAAGAACTACGAGCGGCTGTGATTTGCGCATCAATGCGTAGAAGTGTTTTTTTCTGTGTGTCAAGATGCGCTTCTGTTTGATCCAAGGCTATTTGATAATCACCATTGTCTAAGTAAAATAAAACATCGTCCTTTTTTACAACTTGGTTGGCTTTAATGGCAATTTTTTCAATATATCCATTTAATTTAGTCGCAATAGCGGCTATATCTCCTTGTACATAGGCATCTTCAGTGGACAGCATATAACGCCATTGCGTCGTCCACTTATAGCTAAACCAAAGTACAAAAAGCGCAAAGACGATAAGAAGAGCCTTGATTACTTTTTTTCGTTTCGTTTTATCGAGATTTTTTGTTGAAAAAATGGTCTCAGATACGGACATGATTTTATACTTTCAATATTTATGTTCTAACGAGTACAATAAGCCTCTCACTCTAGGGTAGGGTGATATATGCACGGACCATAAAAGCTTTTCCAACAATAAGGCGATCCCTGCTACATAATGCTAAATATATAAACTTGCAAGTTAGAGATCTTATTGTCAAGTTAGATGTCTTATTTTATTGCGCATTTTTTACAAAGACCTCGTGCTTCTAGGGCGCTTTTGTGTGCTTGGAAGTCAACCGCTTGAACCATCTGTTTTAAACTTGATACAATCATTTGATTTTGTATTTCGTGGACTGTGCCACAGTTTAGGCATCTTCAGTGGACAGCATATAACACCATTGCGTCGTCCACTTATAGCTAAACCAAAGTACAAAAAGCGCAAAGACGATAAGAAGAGCCTTGATTACTTTTTTTCGTTTCGTTTTATCGAGATTTTTTGTTGAAAAAATGGTCTCAGATACGGACATGATTTTATACTTTCAATATTTATGTTCTAACGAGTACAATAAGCCTCTCACTCTAGGGTAGGGTGATATATGCACGGACCATAAAAGCTTTTCCAACAATAAGGCGATCCCTGCTACATAATGCTAAATATATAAACTTGCAAGTTAGAGATCTTATTGTCAAGTTAGATGTCTTATTTTATTGCGCATTTTTTACAAAGACCTCGTACTTCTAGGGTGCTTTTGTGTGCTTGGAAGTCAACCGCTTGAACCATCTGTTTTAAACTTGATACAATCGTTTGATCTTGTATTTCGTTGACTGTGCCACAGTTTTCGCAAATTATAAACGTTGTAAGTTCATGTTGACAGTTTTCAGGGTGTAAACAGACCATAAAGGCATTTACACTTTCAAGACGATGAATACACTTTAACTGTACGAGTTTTTCTAACGCACGATAAACTTGGAGAGGTGCGCGAAAACCTTCTTCGCGTAAGTGATTGAGAATCGCATAAGCACTTAAAGGCCCTTTTGCATTTTTTAAAGTATTTAAAACCAATGTTTGGTTACGCGTCAGTTTAGATGACATTGACATCTTCCTTTTGCTCCCATGGAAAAGCATAAAGCGTGTAAGATATTTATGCAATGGTGATTATATAATATGTACTCTATCTTTAGCCTTTTACATGACATCCTTGCGATATGTAAGAAAAGTTACAATCGTTGTGAGGGGAGGGTATTATAATCTGAAAGCCGCCGCTATCAGGCATGAAAGTTTTATACGCTTCTTATTTTGCCAATAATGTCTTGAAATAGGATTTTTTGTTCAATATTTTATTGGTAAAGTTTGGGTTATTTTATTTAAAAAAAAATA
>NZ_JBHIPX010000016.1:0-42018 GCF_042196245.1 Bartonella sp. AP19HLJMH | reverse complement strand
TTTTTAGTTTGTGTATTGTTTCTTATGTTACATACACGCAGTTTAATAAATATATCTATTTACACACTACAGTGCTCTGTTAAAAAGCTATAGTAAAATTTCCGATTTTATAAAACTGTTCAGATTACGTTGTTTCTTCTCAACGTTCATAGATGAGATCAACAAGGAGATAAAAAACTATCGAAAGCAGTTTGATACTCTTTGTAGCAGGAAAGAGATCAACGCATTGAACGAAGCATGGCGTCACGTAAAATTGCGTTAATCCGTGTTTGATATCCTTTCCCTTGACTTTTAAGCCACGCTAGAACGTCTGAATCCACACGTACTGTTGTGACAGTTTTGGTTGGTTTATAGAATGGATTGCGAACGGCGTTTTTCCAGAATGCATCATTGAGTGACGGAATATCACTATGATCAATTGCACTGTCCGGCATTGCAGCCAGCTTATCAACTTCAACTCTCTGTTTATCTGTCAAAGGTGATAAGTTACCTACATCAATTTCATAACGAACTTTCTTCTTCATAACGTTTCCTTTCTTTTGAGTTGGCTCGCCGCGCTGAAATAATACGGATTACTTCTATACCATCTTTATCATCATGGACAGTATGCGCCACGAGCAGCAGTAAAAAACCATCCACAAGACCCAAAGTTTGCCAACGATATTCTCCGTTTTCAATACGGTCTTGTTTAACCATGGCGAACGGGTCTGCAAAAACACGAGCAGCAATTTCAAAACTGACACGGTGCTTTCTAAGATTACTTTTCGCTTTAGCTTCATCTCATTCAAATCTTATTTTCATGCCTTATGTTAATACATTTATGTATGTATATCAAGAGTTTTAAATGAACACTGAACTATTTATGTTTTTTTGCATATTAAATATAATTTTATATGTTAAAAAACAATAATATCATTTTGAAATAATTGAAAAAATAAGCAAATCATGCTAAGATTTTCTATGTATTAAAGTACAAGTTTAAGGTAAGAAAAAACATGCTAAATAAAGTGACATTAATCGGGCGTTTAGGTGCTGATCCCGAAAGCAAAACAATGAATTCTGGAGCAGAAATAGTCAATTTTAGTATAGCGACTTCTGAGAGCTATACAGATAAAAAAACCAATCAAAAAGTAGAGAAAACTGAATGGCATTCAGTTGTGATTTTTAATCCACATTTGGCAAAAATTGCACTTCAATATCTCAACAAAGGTTCAAAAGTTTACGTAGAAGGAAAATTACAGACACGCAAATGGCAAGATAAAAATGGGCATGACCGTTACACAACAGAGATTATTTTACCGCAATTCAAAGGCGAGTTAAAGCTCTTAGACGGAAAAAATAACGATAATCAAGAGCCATTATCTTCTTATGACAGAAGTTTCCAGCAACCTCTTGATACGCCTTATACTGTTATAAATGATGAGGTTCCTTTTTGATGTTAATGAGTCAATCCAATTCTTTGCAAATAATTATACAGAATAATATGCTTATGCAACAAGCGTTGTTAGGGAATAAGGGTAATGATGTACCTGCTACTGGTTTTGAAATAGCGATCATTGTAGTTATGTTGACATTGGTTGTATTCGTTTGGGGGCTGGCTAATGATAAAATAAAGATAAGTATACTAACTATAATTATAGGTCTCTCTTTATCCACGTGGTTATTTATTTTGGATAAAGAAACATAGCATCAGATAAAACTGGGAAAGATATTAGATAGACATTTGGGGGCATAAGTGAAAAAAAATAAAAAGAAAGATGCTTACATTTCACAAGTGAAAGTACGTCAAGATCCTGTTAATCAATTGGCAATTGAAATGCGTGCTAAACGCTTTGGTTTGACGATTGAAGAGGCTAAAAATCCGCTTGCTGGTACTTATGTTGGGCGGCTTTGTTTGCAAGGTGTGCTTACTCAAGACCAGTATGATGCTGCGCAAAAATATATTGAAGTGAAAAATGACTATTTGTGTGCAAAAGGTTTACCAAGCGCTGTTTATGACGAAATACCATCATCTTCTGATGACAAAGCAAGAGAGAAATGGGTTGAATTTGCAACAGTACAGTTTTCTAATATGCAAGAGGCGATAAAAGAAACACAACATCTCTATAGACAGTATAATCTTTATGCAGCAATACAATATATTATTGTCGAAGACCAAACATTACCACATCTTGTGAATTCATTGCGGGTCGCTCTTAACGCGCTTCATAAATATTTTGACAGAAAAACTAAATGGTAAATGTTTTATTGTTCTTTTTCCATACAATATGGAAAGTTATTGAAGGATAAGTTCTAGAGAGAGCATTTTATGTATATAACAAAATTACGTAAAGTTAGAGGGTCAGTTATTCTCTCTATACCGCCGGCATTGCTTGATGTTCTTCATCTTTCTGAAAACACGCAAGTGGGTTTGGTTGTTGACAATGGACGCTTAATTGTAAAGCCACAGGTATCGCCAAATGACACTCTTGAAGAATTGTTAGCACAATGTAACCCTTCAGATGATTTTGCGGATGATGATATGGAGTGGTTTGATGCCAAGCCTGTTGACAGAGAGCTCTTGTAATGAAGAGCGGGAAAGAGAATTGCGTTATGACGATATCTATTCGATTGCCTAGTGAACCCTATGATAAGGAGCTTGTCGTGTTAGTTTTGGCTGTTGGACATAGAAAAAATATATGTAAAGGCTAAGGAAAATCTTTTATAAAATATTTTGATTCTTAATCAAGGATTAAAAGGAGTAATACCGCGAACTAATTAGAGCAGTTGTTAATAAAAAGAAATAAGCAGGAATTTTCAATTTAAAGCGCCAAAGTAAGTTAATGATGATGGACATTATACTAATAAATATGAATATTCCTGTTATAATGATGAAATCATCAAATGTTATGCGCCTCTGAGGTTTTTCATAATCAGAAACAGTGGAAAACGAAATGTTATATTGATTAATTCCACTATCTGATAAAATCTTTTTTGGGTGCTGTGCTACTATGTATTCCTTTTGCACAACTTTAAATTTTTTCATGTAAATTTTCATCAGTATTAGAAGACTGATAATGAGTAAAAATCTGTTCACTTTTGGCATAATCAGAAAGAAAAAGCACACTGATCATTACGACTAATAAGTAACTTATTTTTTTGCTGATAAATAATTCATTATTTCTTTTATGGTTGGAGTTTAAGTATATATTAAAGATTAGGGAAAACGCTTAATAAATATTTTGATCGTTAGACAATTTTCCAAATAAATTTGATCAACGCTACCAGCGCTATAAGACAAATTAATATCAATGCTATAATCGCTACGATTCCTACAATTTCATCTAAATTTTCTATTATAGTAATAAAAATACCAATAAAAATTAACACTCCTAAAAATGCTATTCCTATTACAGGATAAAATACAAAAGCTGCTGCCATAGCTGTATAGCATCCTGTTTGGAATTGGAGGGACAAGAGCTCATAAAATGTGCTGTCAATATTTTCATCTTTTAAACTTAGCTTTTCTTCTCTTGCACATGCACTTAGTATCAAAAGATACGATACAAATGCTACAAATATTGGTACAATTAATTTATCTTGTTGTTGATTGTCTAATCCGAAGGGATTAAAAGCAAGTATCATAAGACTAATTATAGCAAAGAACGGTAAAAACAAAATTAGTGTAAATGTCTTTTTAATTCTGCATAAAGCAGCTTTTTTGAAAAATAACATTAATTCCCCCCACTTTTTGCTAATCAATAACTTTGTGCTTCCGTATAATTGATTCGTTTAGAAGATACAATTGTGAGTGGTTGGTTGTTAAAGACACTAGATTTAGGTGAAAAAAATAAAAAATACACAATATAGTGATTTTTTTGTTGACAGGATATGAAAAATAGTGTTTTATGGCGTTGCTGTACTAGTCGAATTGCGTCTAGAATTACGGTAAAGGTATAACCTTTCTTATAAGTTTATATGATTGTTCAGAGCCCTGCTTTTGCGGGGTTTTTTTATTGTCTTGTTTACAAAAAGAAACACACATGAAAACCACTGAAAAACTTGCAAAAAGAACGCCCCCAAAGGCAGGTCAAGGGCGGGTAAAAGGTGTGCCAAATAAAACGACACGTATTTTGAAAGAAGCAGTGCTTAAGGCAGCAGAGCGCGCTGGTAAGAAATATGGTGATGATGGTTTGGTCTCTTATCTAGAAAAACAGGCAATCAAATGCCCCGCTGCTTATTTGGCATTGTTGGGGAAGATTTTGCCTCTTCAAGTGACAGGGGAAGATGGCGGGGCGATTAAGATGATAACGCGTGTGGAAATCGCGCCTTTAGTTCATGACAACACGACAGATTAATATTGTTCCAAAGCTTATACCGATTTTTACAGATAAGGCTTTGGTACGTGCGGCTTGGGGTGGAAGAGGGTCTGGAAAGACAAGATCATTTGCCTTGATGGCTGCTTTAAAAGGCTATCAATTTGGTAGGGAAGGGATATCAGGCACTATACTTTGTGCACGGCAGTTTCAAAACTCGCTAGCAGAAAGTTCATTAGAGGAGATTAAACGCGCCATTGAAGCGCATGACTTTTTAAAGGACTATTACAAGGTTGGGGAGTCGTCGATTAAGTCAATTGATGGTCGTATAGCCTTTCAGTTTTCTGGTCTTGACCGGAATATTGCAAGTATCAAATCTATGGGGCGTATTTTGCTTTGTTGGGTTGATGAGGCAGAGCCCGTTACAGAGACGGCTTGGCAAACGCTTATTCCAACGTTGCGAGAAGAAGGCGAGGGGTGGCGAGCAGAGTTATGGGTGACATGGAACCCGTTGCGAGAGAATGCACCCGTTGAGAAGCGGTTTCGCTTTTCAGACAATGAAGCCATTAAGCGTGTAGAGATCAATTGGTCAGACAATCCGAAGTTTCCTAAGATCTTGAATGAAGCGCGGCTTGATGATCTGAGAAACCGTCCCGAGACCTATAAGCATATATGGGAGGGGGCTTATCTTACAGCAGTTCAAGGTGCTTACTATCAGAGGGAAATGTTGGCAGCCGAGCAGGAGGGGCGGATAGGGCGTGTTGCTCGTGACCCCTTGATGCAAATACGTGCTTTTTGGGACATTGGGGGTACGGGCGCCAAGGCAGATGCAACAGCGATATGGATAGCGCAATTTGTTGGTAGAGAGATCAGAGTGCTTAATTATTACGAAGCACAGGGGCAGCCTTTATCGGAGCATATCGGTTGGTTGCGTCAAAATGGTTATGAGAAGGCGTTGATGGTTCTCCCCCATGACGGTGCGACCAGAGACCGTGTGCACAATGTGAGTTTTGAGAGTGCTTTAAATGATGCGGGCTTTGAAACACAGGTTGTTCCTAATCAAGGGGCAGGGGCGGTTAAGATGCGTATAGAGGCGGTGCGGCGTATTTTGCCGTCTGTTTGGTTTAATGAAGAGATGACGGTAGCAGGGCGCAAAGCACTGAATTGGTATCATGAGAAATGGGATGAGAAGCGCGGCATTGGTTTGGGTGCAGAGCATGATTGGTCGAGCCATGGGGCGGATGCCTTTGGTTTAATGTGCATTGTCTATGAAGCACCCAGTGTCAAACCCAAGCAAGAGCGTTATTGCACTATGGAAAGAGAAGCGGCATCATGGATGGCATTCTAGATCAAGACTTTCAAAAAACGACAATCCTTGATGAATATGAACTCTATAAGCGTTTAAAGTCTTGGTACGCAGAAGATGTTGAACATGTTAATGAATGGCGTGAACAGGCGCGTGAAGATTTTGATTTTTATAATGGTCGTCAATGGGCAGAGGAAGATCTTGCGGTTTTAAAAGAGCAACGCCGTCCTGTCATGACTTTTAACCGCATTGCACCCCTTGTGAATGCTATTGTTGGGGCGGAGCGTAATAATAAGCGCGAAGTACAGTTTCAACCACGGCAAATGGGAGCGGCAATACCCAATGAATTGCTTACTGGAGCAGCAGAATGGTTTCGTGATGAGGCGGAGGCGGAATATGCCGATACCGATGCTTTTCAGGATATGGTTATTTGCGGTATGGGCTGGACAGATACGCGGCTTGATTATGATACAGATCCCGAAGGGATACCTGCTGTTCAACGTTTAGATCCCTTAAAAATGGTTTGGGATGCCAATGCTGTAAGACCAAATCTCATTGACGCACAGCGTATGTGGTATGTTGATCGCAAATCCGTTGAGGATGCTAAAAGTCTTTTTCCTGATGTTGCTGTTGAAGATCTTAACGCCGATTGGGCTATCGATAGTACAACCGCTTCTGAGGATTCTCATGTGTCGCTTGATGCGTATCAAGATGACTCCAATGCGACTTCTCTCTCAGATCCGTATTCTGGGAAACGCTATGTTACGCTGGTTGAATGCCGTTGGTTTGAATATGAGACCACTTACAAGGCGCCTGATCTTCAAACCGGACAGATGCGCAACTATAGCAAACAGGAGTTTGAACAGCTTCAAAGGGTAATGCCACAATTACAAGGGGTGTGTTTTAATAAAAAAGTGGTGAGACGCGCTTTTCTGGGACGACGTCTTTTAGCAAAGCCCGATAAGCCATTAGCACCTGATGGGCAACTTGGGTGGGAGTGTATCACGGGCACGCTGGATAAGCTTAAAAACCAGTTTTACGGGATTGTTCGCCCCGCAAAAGATCCACAAAAATGGTCGAATAAATATTTTAGCCAAGTGATGTATATCCTTAATAGCCAGTCTAAGGGCGGCTTGATGGCAGAACGAGGCGCTTTCGATGATGATCGCCAAGCCATGGAAAGCTGGGCGCGAACGGATACGATTACTTGGGTTAAAAATGGCGCGCTTACAGGAGGGAAAATTCAACCAAAGCCAAGTGCACAATTTCCCAATGGATTTTTCCAGCTGTTTAATGAATCGCGTGAAGCGATAACGCATGTAACAGGGTTATCGGCTGAGTTTATCGGAACACGGGAGGTCAACCAAGCCAATGTGCTGGAAAATACACGCCGGCAATCAACGCTTAATTTGCTTGCGGGGCTGTTTGATAATCTCAAGCTTTATCGGTGTAGGCAGGGAAAGATTATCCTTTATCTCATTCAGAATTATCTCTCTGATGGGCGTCTGGTACGTATTTCTGGACAAGAAAATGCGCAGTATGTTCCATTAACACGTGAAGCTGTCACAACGCTTGAATACGACATTATTGTTGATGATTCACCGACAAGCCCCAATGAAAAAGAGAAAACTTTTGCGACAATTACGCAGATGTTGCCATTGCTTGGTGGGTTCTTAACACCGGAGATGATTCCAGATCTTTTAAAGCTTTCCCCACTACCGGCAACATTGGTAGCAAATTTAACGGCAAAAGCACAGCAGGCACAACAAGAACAACAGCAACAGCAGATGATGCAACAAAGCCAAGGGGCGCAATTAACTCCAGAGCAACAAGCAAAGATTGCTGTTTTACAGCAAGAAGCGCAAGCAAAGAGCACACTCTATCAACTTGATGCGCAGCAGAAACAAGCGGCATTGCAGCAGAAAAATATCGAACTTTTCTTGAAACAAGAACAAGCGCGCATGCAGCTCGAACTTCAACAGGCAAAAAATGAGATAGCGCAGCGTGATTTAGAACGCAAAGCTTTACAGACACAGTTGGAACACTATCGAGTTTTGACAAAAAATATAATAGCACATTGAAGGGACAGAATATGGAAGAAGAGTTTACGCCAGAAGAACAAGCAATCTATGATGAACATTTTGCCAGTGATAATGTTGTTGAGTTGGTCGAGCCAGAACAAGTTGAGGAAGTTTTTGATGCAGAGGAAAGTTCTGAACAGCCAGCTGTAGAACCACTTCAAGAGCAGCCAAATTCTGATGTAATAGAATCTGATAAACTAGAGCAAGAGCGGCAAGCACGACAAAAGGCAGAACAAAGCGCCATTGAAGCGCGTGAATTGGCTATTGAACTTGCGCAAAAATATGCCGCAATGCAGGAAGAAATCACGCGCCGCCGTGAGGAAAATATTCCCTCCCTAGAAGACGACCCAAAAGCACATTTTGCATGGCTTAGTCATAAGGTACAAGAACAACAGAAATTGCTTGATGAGTTTTCTCATATGAGAGAGAGCCAAGAGCGCATGAGTCAAGAGGAATATGAACGCCAAAAGTTGGGGGATTATTTCGAGGAAGCCAAAGCGCAAGTACAAGATAAATATCCAGATTTAGACAGTATCACGGACTATCTCTATGAAAGAGCAGACAGTGTTTTACAAGCGCAAGCAAGCCTTTATCCGCAATGGAAAGACCCAGAGGCACGGCAACAACAAATTGGTGCTGAATTGCGCCAAATATGCCAGCAGTGTCAGAAAGCTGGTATAAACCCAATTGAGGTGCTGGTGCAAAAAGCAAAAGCTTTTGGGTATAGTGGCGCGCCCGTTAAGGACGAAGTAGGAGCTCTTCAAGAGCGTTCTCAAGCAGCGCGGACGCTTACAGCGCGCGGCGGACAAGTTCCAACAGGCGGTATGGATGTGAGAACGCTCTTTTCCATGCCAGAAGCCGAATTTGCTGTATGGGTTGAGAAAAATCCCGAAAAATTTGAACAAATTATGAGCAGAGCGTGAGATGTGCGTGGTGACGCAACAGAGAGAACCAAGTGATTTTTATCGTTTGGTTATGCCGCAAGGCGAGTTTTAAAAACCAAGAAAGGCATTGATTGAAATGGCAGTAACACAGGTAAATCTTAATGACCCATTAGCCGTTGGCGTTTGGGCTAAGATGCTAAACACAGAAACTTCAAAAGCGTTGCCCATTGCACCGCTGATGGGAAAAGGAAAAAACAGCATTATTCAAGTATTGGATATGCTAGGAAAATCCGCTGGTGACTCTGTGACGAGCGGATTAAGAGTCCAACTTATGGGGGATGGCGTTAGCGAGGGACAAACGCTAGAAGGCAATGAAGAAGCACTCCAATTTATGAATGAAACGGTGCGTATTAACGAGCTTTCTCATGCTGTACGCGTAAAATATGAAGGCACCATTGATCAACAACGTGTTTTATTTAATTTACGAACAGAAGCAAAAGATGGGCTTGTTGATTGGTATGCAGATCGCTTAAGTTTGATGTTCTTCATTCAGGCAGCAGGTTATACAGCACCATGGATTCACTTCGAGGGACGCACCATAACCCTTAAACCCGTACACTATGGTTTTAATGCTCCATTAGAGCCAAGCAAATTGCGTATTATTCGTGCCAATAAGAAAAAGACTGATGAAGAACTTACAAAAGACGATGTTTTTACATTAGATCTTATAGATCAGGCTGTTGAACGCGCAAAACTTGCTAATCCACGTTTGCGCCCTGTTCGTGTTGATGGAAAATCGGCATATGTGATGTATCTCCACCCAACACAGGTGACCCAATTGCGTACCAATACAAAGAGCGGGCAATGGTTAGACATTACCAAGGCAGCTTATGATGGCTCTGGAGCTAAGAACCCAATTTTTAATGGTTCTTTGGGGATGTATAACGGTGTCATTTTGCGTGAAGCTGAACATGTCCCCAATGGTATCAATTCAAAGACACAAGAGCCTGTAACATCTGTTCGCCGTGCTGTGTTGCTTGGTGCGCAAAGTGTTATCATGGCTTATGGGCGCGTTGGCAATGGAGCAACAGGAGGCGATGGGAAAGGGGGAACACGCTATAAACTTGTTGAAGAACTGTTTGATTATCAACGTGAATTTGGGGTTGCAGCTAAAACCATTATCGGCATGAAAAAATCACGCTATACCTTGCCGCATTCTGATCAAGGGGGGCAGGATTTTGGTACGATTGTTATCCCTTCTTTTGCCGAAGCAAGCTAATTATTAAAGGATGACAATTATGGCAGAAAAATCGCTAATTACACAGGAACCTGTTGAGACCGTTGAGACTGTTGAAACCGTTGGCATAATAGATGAGGGATTGCCACCTGTTTTGCAAGGACGCAACAACTCTACGCAGCAGGTTAGTTTTTTACGGGCGCGTGTTAAATGTACAGATCAAGGGTTGATAACAAAAATTGGCGTTCTACCCCGAGGGGCTTTTATAAAAAGTATTACAGCTTATACCATGGAGGATTTTGAAGATGTAACAGCTACATTTGGAAAAGAGCCTCATGGTAATGATTATGGAGATGTAGGGCTTCGGCAATCTACCGATGGCAATCTGTACCTCCCTATGGAGGAACGAGATGTTCCATTAGAAGCTGAAAGTACGATTTACATGACACGAGACAAGAAAAGCACCAAAGGTGATGCTGAGGTGATTGTTGAGTTTTACACTAATCGTTAAAGGCAAGGGGGCGTTTATTGCTTGCGTCCCCCTCCTATACAAGATGCCCCAAGACATTTGGAAGAGGCTGATATGACAATAATAGTACAGACAGGTGGTCCGATTGGAGACAAACAGACCATTGCTCCTTGGGATAAAAATTTTATCCAGATGTTAAATGATATTCAGGATGAAATAGATGATCAAACAGATGAGTATGTTGATCAAGTGCAAAGGGCGATATTTTCGGCTATTCGCTTTTGTGAACGATTGCCTTTTTATTTCAATGAAAGCCGCGAAGTTGTTTTTACCACTCTAAAGGGCAAAAGCCGTTATGGCGCCGAGGCACATCCCTCTATAACAGGGGCTGTTCGCATTGTTGATGCTTATATTTATGAAGATAATCACAGCAAAGCAAAGCTTTTGCAGGTAGATCCGCTTGTTATTGAGAGCCTTGAGGATGATTGTAGCCATGGCATGCCTACACGCTATGCTTATTTTGAACAAAAGCTTGTCTTGTATCCAACACCAGAGCGCGTTTATTCTATCAGGCTTATTCTTGACCCTGTAAGAATAAAAGATATTGAGAGTGCACAAGAAGCGTCCATATGGTTTTTAGAAGCCTATGAACTGATCAAAACGCGTGCAAAATATGAAATTTATACCAATATTATTAAAGAACCACAGATGGCAGCGGCAGCTTTTGCCATGTTTCAAGAACAACTCGATGCGCTTCAAATTGAAACATCACGGCGCAAGAATTTGTTAAAAATTCAACACACGGATTTCTGATGACCTTTATTCCTATTGCTGAGTATAGACCAGATGTTGCATTTATTAATAGTGGTTATTCTAGTGAGATCGTGAACGTTTTACCTGCACCAAATTCGTATATTCCGTTTCCCATTGTGGCGCCGGTCTCAGATCCTTTTCCGGATGTGATTTTGGGGGTCTATGCGGTGCGCTCATTGGGTGGTGTGCGCATCATTGTGGGGGCACCAACAAAACTTTATGAATATGACAACAGCACGCGCGGCTGGAAAGACATTAGCAAACCTCACACACAATATCACGCCAATGAGACTGCACTTTGGTCTTTTGCCTCCTTTGGTGATCATATCATTGCTGTTAATAGCAATGACCCACCACAAATGCTTTCGTTAAAAACGGATGAAAGGTTTTGTGATTTGAGCGGTAATCCCCCGCGTGCTGGACTTGTGCGTGTGTGGGGTGATTTTGTTTGCCTGATGCAATTAACAGATAAGCCAAACCGTGTTCAGTGGTCCGGTTTGAATGATGCGACACATTGGACGGTTGGGGAGAAAAGTTGCGATTATCAAGATTTTCCCGATGGAGAATATGTTCAAGGGTCTACGGAATCAACAAATCCACTTATTTTTATGCGCTCCGCCATTTATCACGCAACCTTTGTACCAGGCTCTAAAATTATATTCAGTTTTGCAAAAATAAAAGACAAAATAGGGGCGAAAAGCAGCACAGCAATTGCAAGCCGTGGAGACTGTACTTTCTTTGTCTCTGATGATGGTTTTTATCAAATCAACAGTGCTGGTGAAATGCTCCCTATAGGCTTTGGTAAAGTCGATAAAACCATCTTCACACTTTACAATAATTTTGCCATTGATGAGATGAGAGCATGTATTGATCCGGTCTATTCTCGTGTTTATTTTTCTATCAATGATAACACTGAAGGGATGCATATTTATGTTTATGATTGGCTTTTGCAAATATGGAGTGTCATTAAGGGGCAAAACCTTCTCTTATTTCCCCTTTTTGCAGCCGGTTATACATTAGAAGGCTTAGACGAAGTACAAGAGAGCTTGAAAGATTTACCAGCTTCTCTTGATAGTAAAATGTGGCAAAATGGTGCGCCTGTTTTGGGAGCTTTTACGCCAGACAACACATTTGGTTTTTTTGCGGGTCCTCCGATGGAAGCAGTTATTGCTTCACAAATTGTGGGGGATACGGGCAGGCAAATCAACCTGATGAGTGAGGCTTTTGTTCAAGCGGATACAACAAAAGGTTTTTTAAGTGTTGGGGCGGCATTTATCATTGATAACAAGAACCAATTAAATTGGGCTAAAGAGCGTTATGCCGGCTATAATATTGGGATGTATAATATCCGCTCACGGGCGCGTTATCACGCTTTGCGTCTGAGAATACCAGAAGGCACGCCATGGACACATATAACAGGCTTTGATGTAACGCTGAAACCCGCGGGCGTAAGATGAGTTTTAAGATCTATAATACAGAAAAATGGAGCGCTGAACAAATGGCGCCCTATTTTGACAATGTCATAAAATCGATAGCTTATTTTAATCAAAAATTCCCTGATGATTATAATACAGAGACCATTTTAAACGATATTTTGAAGGGAGAAAAAGTTCTTTGGATTATCGTTGATGCGCATGAAAACTTTATGGCGCATGTCACAACACAGTTACAAGAACTCGTCACTGGAGCATTAAGGGCGGTTGTTGTCACGCTTGGTGGAAAGGGAGGAGCACCCTTAACAAAGCTTATCACTCAGATTGAAGCTTATTACAAGGAAAAAGGGGCAAAAGAGCTTGTCATCATAGGCAGGCGAGGGTGGGAAAAATCTCTTAAATCGCATGGATATCTCGTTAATCTTTTAGAATATAGAAAGCAGCTTTAATATGGGAAAAAGTTCTAAACCAATCCAGAATACCCAAAACACGACGCAAACAAATGAACCCCCTGCATGGGCAAAAGGTATTTTTGAACACGCAGCTCAAGATGCCATGACTTTTTATAACCAAGGCAGCGGAAAAGCCGTTTATGACGGGCAGCGTGTTGCGGGTTTAAGTGATCAAACAAAGAATGCGATTAATGGGCTTAGCAATAATACGCATAACTATGATAACAATTATTTAAATGGATTAGCCACAGGGCAAAATTCAACAAGCCAAAACTTAAAGAACATGGCTTCAGGGCAACAAATAGGCAATAACCCTTACTTTAATGAAGCACTTCAAAACGCATTAAATAAAGCAACAAGCTCTATTAATAGTTCATTGGCAGGTGCTGGGCGTTATGGTTCGGGTGCGCATACCGGCGTTTTGGCTGATGAATTGGGGGGCATAGCAACACAAGCTTTATCACAGCAATATAACCAAGATGTCAACAACATGATGCAAGCTAATGGAATGATTGACCAAGCAAACCAAAATCAGTTGGCGGGCGCCAATAACTTCTTTCAAGGTCAAGGTCAGGTAAATCTTAATGCGTTGACGGGAGGGAGTGTACTTGATGCCAATCATCAACGGCAATTAGATGAAGAGCGGCAAAAATGGGAGCAGCAGAACAATCTTGATTGGGACCAGTTAAGTAAGTTGCTTACAGCTGGTGGGGCTGTTGCTGGAAATTATGGAACGCGAACAGGACAAATGACGACATTGACTCCACAGCCAAAACCTAATCCGTGGGAGATTGTTGGAAATGTTGGAACTATCCTTGGTACTTTTGCTGGGCTTAGTGATATCAGAGCAAAAGAAAACATCAGAGAAGCTGGGCAGAGAAATGGCTATAAACTCTATGAATACAACTACAAGGGGCACCCAGAGCGCTATCGCGGGGTGATGGCACAGGATGTTTTGAAGTCAAAGCCAGAAGCTGTTTTCTTGCATAAGGCGACAGGTTTTTTGCATGTGGATTATAGCAAGCTTGGCTTTGAGATGGAAAGGGTGCAGTGATGTTTTGGCGAGAAGAATTAAATGCATTAGAGCGTGAAAAAGCTTATAGAAAGCGTAAAGCGTTGGAACTTGCTGCTTTTAGCACAGACCCTTTTGATGCGAGCAATGGGGCTGATACTCCACAAAAATTGAGTCCTACAGAGCTTATTCGTGGTTCTCAAACAGGGACAGAACAAGCTGGGAAAAAAACGCCCGCAGAATTGATTATGTCTACAGATGATTTAAAGCGCCAAATGCCTCCATTACCGGATGCTTCAAAGGATACTGTTAAGATACAAGAGGCGCCAGAGCAACAAAAGCATGACTTCTCAGAGCAGGGAGGTGTTGCATCAATGATTCCTCAATCTCCACTTGTTGGGAACATTGATCAGTATAGTGGGGATGAAGCTGGGCGACAGCAAAAAGATGTGATGGATTATATTGCTCAACTTAATGAGAAATCTATAGCGGCAAACTCTTTGAAAAACGATTCTGGAAATGATGAGGAAAAGCTTTTTGATGCACCTATAGGAGAAGAAAAACATTTGAATGCACACTTACCAGAAGAGGAGCATTTAAAAGCAAATGATATGCCAGAACAGGCAACCGATTATGTAAACGCCGTTGGGAACTTTATTCATAAAGATGCAAATCCAAGCAGCTTATGGGAGCGTTTTAGAAAATCAGAATTTTCCGAGCATCTCATGGATTTTTTTGCGGGGTTAGCATCAGGAAAAACACCGCAAGAAAGCTTTTCAAATGCGGCGCTTGTTATGCGGCAGGGCAATAATGTACGTGCTCAAAATAGACCAATTTTTGAGTTTTTACGCTCTAAAGGATACGATGATAAAGACGCACAAGCAATCATGCAATATCCAGATCTTGCCATGAAAGTTATAGGCAACACGTTAAGCCCTCAAGAAGGCTATAGAACATTGACATCAGAAGAAAAGGCAGAGCAGGGATTGCCTGAGGATATGACTTTTCAAGTCTCAACAAGCACAGGGAAAATTATACCTGTCCAAGGAGGACAGCGTTCCACTACTTCTGGATTAGGGGGGAATACCGATGGCATGCTGTCAAAGCCTGAATCAGGTTATATGTATGTTAAGGATGAAAATGCACTTGGTGGCATACGTGCGGTGCCAATTGCAGGCAGTGGTTCAGAACATAAATTAATTCAAGAACAGAAGGAGGAGGAGCGTAAAAACCAACAAATGCAAATGCGAATTCTGGAAACAGCAGACAGGTCAAATCGTATACTCTCAGCATCTAAAGAATTGCTAAAAACTATTGAGGAACACCCGCATGTTGTTGGTTTCACTGGTCCTATAATGTCGTTCCTTCCTAATTCTAAGGCAAAAGATTTTGGGCATATGCTCGATTCATTGAAGGCAAGTATCGGGCTTGATGCCTTGAGAAAAGCAAAAGCATTTTCACCAAATGGCGCATCTGGCTTTGGGAATTTGTCTAATATGGAATTGCAAGCATTGCAAAACTCTGTAGCGGCGTTGTATCAAGATCTTTCTGCAGAGCAAATGAAGAAATCTTTAAAAACAGTTATTGACACTTTCAATAAATCCAATGCAGCAACGCGCGCAATTCTTTTTGGTGGTGCAGAAGCAACAAACGAGCTCGTTCGAGCCGCCTATGGGCAAGATGCTTATAAGGGAAATCATGCACAGTCAAATGATCCACTAGAAAAACAGATAGAAGCATTGCCGGAAGGCATGTTGTTCGTTGATAGAGATGGACGCATTAAGGAGAAACAAACCAATGGCTGAAGTAATCCCCCCTCTTATTAATCGTAAAAACACAAGAGTCATTGGGCACATAAGTGACTATACACCAGAACAGCTTCAAGAGCTTTTCGCGAAGAATAAGGAAAGGCTAAGTGGTTCTGTTACAGGAAATAATGGTGCAACAGAGGAAACAGAAGAAGATGGTCCACATCCAAGTGTTGCGGGTGCTTTTGGATGGGGAGCTCTTCATGGGTTAACTATGGGCTATGATGATGAAATAGCCGGAATATCAGAAGCGGGTCCTATTGCTTATTGGATGGGAGATAAAGAGGCAGTCAAAAAGTATAATGAAGTGACAAAGCGATGGCGTGATTATCAAAGAGCGGCGAACCGAGATCATTTTTATGCATCTCTTGCGGGGAATTTAACGGGTGCTGCGGCACCCGTAATTGCTTCTGCCCTCTTTCCACCCGCGGCAGGGGCTACTGCTGCTGCTCGTGCGGCAATTGGGGCTGATGTTGTGCTGGGAGGAAGAGCTGGTGTTGCAGGAGCACAAATAACCAGTAAAGCTTTAGCAGCAGGAGAAAGGGCGGTGCAATCTGCTTTAGCTGAGGGTGCGGAACGGGCAGCGGCAAAAGCTGCAGGTGAAGCAGCAATGAAAGCAGTAGCAAGTAAAGAGGCGGCAAAATTTAGCTTGGGGCGTGCAGCAAAAACTGGAGCCATTTATGGTGGAATAGCAGGCAGTGGTGAAGGGGAAGGGCTTGCAGATACTCTAGTGTCTGCTGGGTTTGGTGCAGGGTTAGGCGTTGCAACACCATTTGTTGCCAGTGGCGTATCAAAAGTGACACCTTTTGTGACAAAATCACTTAAAGCAGCATTGAGAGGACCTATAAGCCCAGCTGAAATGGCAGCAAAAGCAGCGCTAATGCCAGAAAAAGAAGCATTTCAGGTAAGCGATAGAGCGCTTAGGGATGTAAGCCAAACTTTAGGGGATGAAGGTGTTGATAAGCTTGAAAGGGCATTAAAACAGCGAGGTCCTGATTCAATGATTATTGATCTTCATGATGGGCTTGCTACAAGAGCTTTTAAGGCAGCAAAAAAAGACCATGATACATATTCGCTCATAAGTAATCGTTTGAATGAAAGGCAAGATGCGAGTGCACTGCGGGTAAAGGATGCGTTGACAGATGTGATGGGTCCAAAAGTAGATACGCTTAATTTAAAGCAAGAGATTATCAAACAAGCACAGAACAAGGCTGAACCATTTTATGAGAGGGCGAAAGCTTCTCCTATTTCTAATGCTGTCAGTAAAGATTTATCGCGGTTGCAAGAAACTCCTGCCTTCCAAAAAGCCTATAAAAAAGCAATTGCGCGAATGCCAAATGAAGCGGATGCAACAGTTATAGGGAGCAATGGATATCCAAAGCTGAATATGCGAATTTTACATAAGATGAAAGAGGTTTTGGATGATCAAATTAATTCTGCGCGCATCAAAGGAAAATGGGGATATGCTCGAGATTTGACTGATTTCAAACAACGCATTCTGGACGTTTTGGATACATCATCTCCAGATTATGCTAAAGCACGGAAAATTTATTATGACGAGCGTACTATCGGTAATGCTTTGGAGCAAGGAAAAAAAGCACTGAATAAGAGTGTTGATCTTGATACAATCAACAGTCAACTTTCAGATTTGGGGTTGATGGAAAAAGAGGCTTTTCAAAAAGGGATGCGGTCACAAATAGAAACTGCGGCAGGCAATGCACAGAATTTTGAACACAGTCTTTTGAGTTTGTTTGACACAAAAAATGGTCAAGAAAAATTGCAGCGGAGTTATGGTGAGGATAAAGCAAAACAGCTTATGAAAATGTTGCGACCAGAAGTGGAAAGAACAAAGCTTTTTGCACGATTGCCAAACCATATAGGTGAAGTGGAAGAGAGGGGGGCACAACAGACTATGGGTATAGGAAAGATTGCTTTCATCAAGGCAGTTGTAAAAAATTTCGCAAGAGAATTTGGACGCAAATTCTCAAGCGTCCATAAAGATACTGAGAGAGATATTGCAGCGCTTATAACAGCGCGGGAAAAAGGAAATTTTGGGTTAGCAAGGGAAAAAGCTGTTGAATTAATTAAGAAGTTTCATGAAGCAGAAAAGAAACGCTTAATAACCAAAGAAGACCACACAAAATTCTTCAATTTTCTTGGCATTCTTTTGAATAGCAGTGCTGATAGAACGGTTATAAACTAATGATCAATTTTCATCCCAATGTGAAGCGTGCTATCTCACAGGCAGCACAAAAATATGGTTTACCAGAAAGCTTTCTTGAACGTGTTGCTATGATAGAAAGTAATGGTAATCCAAATGCAAGAAATAAGAACAGCAGTGCAGGGGGGCTGTATCAATTTCTCGATTCAACAGCAAAACACTATCAACTGAATGACAAGTTTGATCCCTTTCAAGCAACTGATGCTATGGCACGGTTAACGAAGGATAATACGCGTTATTTAGCCACAGCATTAGGCAGAGAGCCATCAGAGGCAGAGCTTTACCTCGCACACCAACAAGGACCAGCAGGGGCAGTAAAACTTATCAAAAATCCACATATTCCAGCAAGCCAGCTTTTAGGTCGACAGGCAGTCACACTCAACGGTGGCAACATGGAAGCTACAGCAAGGGATTTTATGAATCATATTTATGGACTTTATAATAAAACGGGAGATGCTTTGAAGAAAACGATACAGCAAAACCAAAGCAATGGACAAGCAGCACCAAACGAGGTGGGGCCTTTGCGTGGGTTTGAGAGGCTTCAAAAGACAATTCAAGGTAATCAAGTGGGGCAAGGTGATCAAGGGGGCAACCAATTGATGGCATATGACACGCCATTCCCAAACAGAATGATGGCACCTGAAAGCAGAGACAATTTAACAGGACAGGTTATGGAAACCACACCATTACAAGCACAAGGTATTGATGCAGGTGCTCTTAAAAAGGGCTTTTCCGGTTTGCTTCATTTAATGAGAGAGAATGGAGAAAGACAAAAACAGCAGGCACAGATGGTACAACAACAAATGTTGCAGCAACCAGTCATGGCGGGTTTCTCACAATCGACTGGGAGCCCGACAGATTTAACACCTCTCATTGATCCCTCTAGGCGGCAATCTGTTGGTTCCTATGGGCGGCAAAAAGAAGAGCAATTGCGCGAAGAGCTATTAAGAAGAACGGGGGCTTATCATGTCTGATATTTATGACTGGTCACTCACAGCTGATCAAAATGCCAATTCCGATAGTATCATTAATTGGGCAGAAGGGCAGCCGCCTAGTTCTGTTAATGATAGTGCGCGGGTCATGATGCAGCGTATACGTGAATATCTTGCCGATAATGGTGGTTCTCTTGACTCAAAGTTTATTGTGAATGGAAAGGAACAAACAACATCAATTACGTTGACGACGGTTTCTCCAATAGCAAAATATAAAAACGATATCATTATCCGCTTTAAGGCGTGTGGTATAAATATTGGTACGACAACAATAAACATGAATAATATAGGAGCAAAGCCACTCTATAAAGCCACCAGCACGGGAATAGTACCATTGACAGGTGGTGAGTTACAAACAAATGGTATTTATGAAATAGTCTATAATGATGGCGTATCAACAAAAGGTCTTGATGGCTGGTATCTTTTAAACCCTACCCCCATTCCACCACCGAAGGTCGAAACCTTTCCTTGTGGTTTTATTGCGACCTTTGCTATGCAAGAAGTCCCAAACGGCTGGCTTTTATGTGATGGCGCTACTTATGAACGCAAAGATTATCCGCAATTATTCAAGGCGATAGGGGATAAATGGGGAAAAAACAGTGATACAACCTTTAAAGTTCCAGACTTTAGAGGAATGTTTTTGCGCGGCTTTGATAATGGGCGCGGTTTAGATCAAAATAGAGACTTCGCAGAGGTGCAAAAAGACAGCATTAAATCGCATACACATGCTTGTACCATTGAAGAGGCAGGTCAACATACGCATAAGCATGATTATTCTATGGTTACAAGAGTTGGTCAAATAGGTGGCAGAAATCCTGCTTTTGGTAATTCATATTATACAAAAGATACACAACCTGCTGGAGTGCACACGCATAAGGTAACGATTTCTTCAACGGGCGAGGCAGAAACACGCCCTGTTAATGTACCGGTTGTTTATGCCATAAAATCGTGAGTTTTTCAAATGATCAATAATCCGTCTGCTATTGATGATATTGCGGACGCGGAGCAAATCCGCGTCCTTTTTTATGCAAGCAATCGAATGGTTCATGCACCCTTAAATAAGGTACTTGATCTTGTCAAAAGCGACATACAGCATGATCTTTTAAGCGCTTTGGCAGAATATAAAGAAGCGACAGATCAACGCATAGAGATCATGCAAAAACTGATTGATGAATTGCAGTCCTCTCTCTCACACAACAAGACAACGAACTGATTAAGGAATGAAACGCGATGCCATTACCCTATCACACACATATATTTAAGCTTGAACCAGCAACAAAAGAAGAAGTCAAAGAAGGTGTTTTAGATAGTAAGGCTCTTGCACCTGTTTCAGTGGGGAGTGCAGCAGCTTATGAGGTAGAATATTTTGCAACCGCTGCTCAAGGAAAAAAGGCTGATGATGCTATTGCAAAGAGAGATATTGGAGCTCTTGCTTACAAAAATAAGGTCACAATTCACGATATTGAAGCAAGTGGTGAAGCGCATGAGAATGCGATTTTATCAGGCGCTGGCTGGGTAAAAATATCGCCTTTAGGGATTGGCGATATGAAGGCTGCTACATATGATCCCGACAATGTGGGGACAAATGCATTTTCTATGGAAAATATGAACGAGGGTCCTACCAAAAAGATCTTAACCACAGAGGAAAGATCAAAGCTACGATGGTTGAGTTCTACGCAGCCAACGATGGAAAAATGGCGGAGGGGAGATGAAGGTGTTTATTATCCCATATCTCCGGTAGATCTCAAAAATACCATTCGTTATTTTGTAGGCTCAAAGTCTGTTGGTATGTCAAAATCAGTTTATGATCCAGATAAAATAGAAAAAGATGCCTTTGATATGGAGAATATGAAAGAGGGGAATACGCATCTTATTTTAACCCCTCAAGAACGTGCACAGGTTGCAAAAATTGATAAAGTTGAAGATGTTGCACAACAAGGGATTCACGTTGCAAGTGAAGCGAAGAACGTTGCAGATAGTGCATTAAGAACAGCAAATGATGCAAAAGCTTATGCAGTAGATGCAAAAAAAACGGCTGAGACAGCACAAAAAACGGGAGACAGTGCAAAAGCTGAGGCAAATATTGCGCAAACAGCAGCCGATAAAGCGCAAGATACAGCACATAGTGTACAGAAAAAAGTTGATCTCATTCAACCTCTTGCCAAACAAGACTGGATTGATGGCACAAAAACAGTGGATGCACTTATCTCACCAGCCAAACTGATGGCTTCAATCAAAGCAAATAGTAGCAATAGCAGCGGCGGTAGTAGCGGCAACAATGATGGCGGGGTTAGAAAACCTGTTGAAATTCTGATGACAGAAAGCGGAGATATTCCATTGCCTGATGGTATTACTGCTGACACCGATATCGAAGTATGGGCTTGGGGCGGTGGAGGTGGTGGCGTTAAGGATGGCGGCGGCGGCGGCGGTCAATGTGTGCATGTTAAAATGAAAGGTTCTGATTTAGATAAATTAAAAACAGCTTACATTGGTCGTGGTGGTAAAGGTAATGACAGTAACATTTTGTGCAATGGTGGTAGAACAATGATCAAAGGGCTTGTTACAGCAGAAGGAGGATATTCCGTTTCCATGACTCTCGTTAACTTTGGAGGGAAAGGCGGCGATGGAGGAGGAAACAGAGAGGGCAGCAGTGGCGAAAGCTTTATTTTTTCTGGTGGTAATGGTGGAGGGAGTGGAATAGACGGCAAGAGAGCTGGTACTGGTGGAAGTTCTTTTCTTGGCGGCGGCGGCGGCGGCGGCGGTAAATGTAAGGGTTCTATCATGGGGCAGGGTGGTGAGAGTTACAAAGGTGGTAACGGTGGTAGAGGTGGTAAAGAATGTGGCGGCGGCGGCGGTGGATATTTTGATGGGAAACACGGAAGCGACAAAATTGGCGGCGACGGCGGTGATGGAGCAGTACTCATAAAGGTATATTTATAAGGTGAATTGAACAATGGCACGGAAAATAAGTAAAGACTGTTTATACTGTTTAAAAAAGTGGGAAGGTTTGCGCTTGCAGGCTTATCAAGATGCTTCTGGCATATGGACGATTGGTTATGGTCATACGAAAAAAGCCGGTCAACCAACAGTTGTTGAGGGTATGGTGATTACAGAAAAAAAAGCTGAAAACATGCTTTTAGCAGATTTGCGGCAATATGAGAGGGCGGTAGAAAAAGCAGTTTGTGTGAATTTAAGCGACGAGCAGTTCGGCGCTCTTGTTTCCTTTTGTTATAATGTGGGTATTGCAGCTTTCCAAAACTCTACATTGCTTAAAAGGCTTAATCGGGGGGATTATGAAGCGGTACCAACCGAATTGCAGAAATGGACCAAAGCGGGAGGCAAACGTTTACAAGGTCTCGTACACCGGCGTGTAGCAGAGGCAGGGCTATGGGCGAAAGGGGCTTATGTTTCTTCTAATTATCAAACAGTAGAAACGAAACAACCAACAGGGTTTCTCAAAGCAGAAGCATTGGCACCGATTATTGGTTCTTTCTCAGGTCTTGGTGGGTTTTTAGCGGGCAATGGACCAATCCAATGGGCTTTAGCCGCCATTATGGTTTTAGCGGCATGTACTGGCATTTTCTTTGTTGCTAAACGCTTTCAGGAGCACCGCCTATGATCTTATGGATGAAAAGAAACTTGATGGTAACAGGTGCGGCTTTAGCCGCTTTTTTTATTGCCTTAGCAAAAGCTTTTACTCTTGGGAAAAAAGTAGAGCAACAAAAGCAAACAGAAAAAGCTTTAAAAGCAGCCACAACACGGCTTGAGGTGGAAAGTGAAGTTAATCAAAAAAGTGATGCTGATATGCGTGCTGCTCTCTCTCACTGGTTGCGCGACAAATAAATATGCTTCTTCTTGTGTTGGCTGGTTGCCAATTTATTTAGACAAGAAAGATCTGAACGCCATCAGTTCCAATTTAGCAAGAGAGATCTTAAAGCACAATAATCTAGGTGAACGCTTGTGTGGGTGGAAACATGGTTAGAAAAAAATCCAAAAAACACACAGAGCTTACAGAATCAGAAAAAGAAATGCTTCAAGAAATGATCATCACCTATCAAAGCGTGAAAATGATGTCTCGCTTGATGAAGTGGATAGCATTTTTTCTTTTTTTGCTTATCCTCGATTTTGCACGCCTCATGGACGCGCTAGATAATGTCATTGCACATTTAAAGCAGTGGTTTTCAAAGAACTGAACAACTGTCATAAAAGAAAAAATTTCGTAAAATTCTTTATTACTATGAATTGGAGATCCAATTATAAACGCAGTTCAGAATGGGAACCAAGTCGTAAAAGCTCTAGTGTTTTGGCATCTGGCTTTCGATAGATCAAAACTAAATCCGGCTTTATGTGACAATCACGACAATTGCGCCACTGACCTGTTAGTGCATGATCTCTCCAATGCGCCTTTAGCGGTTCATTCTCCGCTAACGCTTTGACCACAAGCAGCAAATCCTCCTCTAGTGCATTAGCATATTTACCTTTGCTTTCACGTTTAAGGTCACGGCGGAATGAACGCGTATAGACAATTTCCCGCATAGCAAGCTTAGGTTTGCTTTTCAGATTTACGTGCTTCGGTTCTATCTGAGCGTATCATGGTCCTTAAGCCGTCTAATGATGTACGTTCGACGCGTCCCATTTCGGCATCCTCGATAGCTTGTAATGTTTCCGGATTTGGTTGGAATAGATCAAGTGGTAATGCTCTATCTCTAGCAATGCGGGTCATAAACATGCGCACTGCATCCGATATAGTTAAACCCGTAGACTTAATAACTGCACTTGCAATTTCTTGAACTTCATCAGGTATGCGGGCTTGAATTTTTCCCATTACTAAACCTCCTACTTAATTGTACTACAATGTACTACATTTCAAACCTATGTCAAGAGATTTATCCGTCATGCTATACAACCTTGTGTATTAAGGAGGGTAGGAAGTCAATTTTTAAAAGGAGCTAACCAAAACCTGAGAATTTCTGCTAGAATCACGAGAGAGCTTCTTTTTTAATAGGATTTTTTAGATGCCAACACCATTTGGTAAAACCTTACGCAAACTTCGCATTGATCATTCAGAACGCCTTTTAGATATGGCTAAAAAATTAGATATATCTGTAGCATTTTTATCATCTGTAGAAATTGGCAAAAGATCTGTTCCTGTAGGATTAGAGGAAAAGATAATTGAACTCTATACTTTAGATCAAGAGGTAGCAGAAATTTTGAGAAGAGAATCGGATGCTTGTCGTAAAAGCTTCACTATAAAGCCTTCTAATCCGTTGAGTCGTGAAATTGTTGGCATGTTTGTTAGAAATTTACATAATCTTTCACAACAGGATTTAGCAGAATTTAAAAAATTATTAGAGAAAGTTAGCAAACAAGCATGCGCTTCGTAGAAGCATGTTCGAGAATCCTATTCCCGAACCTTTATTTACGAATCCCGCACCTTGAAAAAACACACATGAAATCAATAAGTTATAGCACCATAAAAGTGCTGTGGCGGAGGGGGTGGGATTCGAACCCACGGTACAGTCTCCTGCACGCCGGTTTTCAAGACCGGTGCCTTAAACCGCTCGGCCACCCCTCCAAACTAGATATGCTTTTTGACAAATTTCTTGTAAAAGGTCAATCATTTTAATACGCATTTTAAAGCGTTCTTTGTAAAACTATTTAAGTTTCAATTAAAATAATTCTTCATAAGTTAATTCTTTGAGTGTGTTATCTAAGAGTTTCATTTTTAAACATGATAGTTTTTTCTGAAAAATGAAAGGTAATTATGATATTTATCATTTTTTTCCTGTTTAAAAATTTTTTACAAAGCAATATTTTTTAAGTTCTAATGGTCGTTTTCGTAATAATAAGAAATGTTCAGTTGAAAATGTTTGATAAATTATATTAAATTTCGGTCGTGTATTTTTAAATTATTTTACCTTTCCAGATATTTATTCTATTTAGATCGGTCATATCTGCGAAAAGAAAATGTTATTGCTTTGACAGTTTATGAGCGATAAATTTGTAAGAATGACATATATATTCAAGCAAAATTTTTATTGAGTTTAAATAAGTACAATTCAATAAGAAAGCTCTTTAAAAGATTTTTATTTTTTAAATAAAAATATTCAGATATTTAATGCGTCTAAAGGGTATCTTGGAGGAAAGGGCTGATTTACACTATTTGAATAAAACGTTGTATAAGATTTGCATCGACAGTTTAAAACCTTTTCCAGATATGACTGAAAATTAGGTATATTTATAATGCTTTTTTCTTTAGGATAAGCAAAAAGGTAATTTGAATGGAAGAAAAGATTATTGAACGCTTAGATCAATAAATAGTTTGTTAAGGTCTTGCATAGTTTTTCAAGAATAGAACTTAAAAACGCTAAATTATGCAGAGGCAAAGAGCATAAACTTTAACAGACAAGGTTTTAAAAGCCGTTTCATTCACAAGTATGTGTAAAATAAAATATTTATGTCTAATATGAGAGAATAGGTTGTTCCTGATTCTATTGAGTTTTATTTGCCTCTATTCCTCATCTTTTTGAAGCTTTTTTATGGCTTCAAGAGCAAGTTTTTACGGTCTGCGCTCTTTGTGTAAAGAGATGCCATAGTGTCGTCTGTCCAGCCAAAAATTGCTTTGAGTTGCGAGACTGTTGCACCTAAATTAGCAGCGCGTGTTGCTGCTAATTTTCTTAAACCATGCGCGCGCTGATTTTTTAATGCCTACTGTATTACAAGCCTATCTAAATGTATCGCCAAAGCTTTCTTTGGAGAGTTTTTGATTAACTTGACCACAAATGAATGTTTCTTCTCCAATAGGACCAATTTAAAGGGTTTTGGCTAGTTCAGACAAAATTGGCAGAAAAACATCTGTTTGGAATTTACTTTTTTCTGTTTTGACTGGAAATCCGTCTTCGTTTTTGAGAGGAGGTCTTTTGATTCCTAAAGCTGGATTATTTTCCAAAAGACCCTGTTCAATGGCCCATTTAAAAAGTCCGTTTAGACCTTTCAGAAAGTCTCTAGCCATTCCAAGTGTTTATTTACGATGTTCAACACCGGCTATAATATGTTTCTTTTCGATTGCTTGGTATGAAATGTAACCTATAGAATCACACACCTTCATCAGGATGAGTTCTTTTTGTGACTTTAGAGAAGCTATGCCAATTGATACTGTTAAAATACTGTTTAAGTAGCCATGCAAATAACCTTTCAACAAGTTTACCGGTTTTGGATTTTGGAAGTATAAGCCCTTGTAATTCAGCAAGCGCACTTTGGTAGTTGTCAACAAACTCTTGCGTTCCATAGGTTCCACGTACTCTAATGCGTTGACCACGACCAATACGCACATACCATATAATTTTACCATGGCGTGTGATTTCTTTGACAAGATGAGGGGGGCGTGGTTTTGGCATAGCAACTTCACATCTTAGAGAGTGAAGATTCATAATCTTCATTCGTTGACAAATCTAATAACTTTTTTGGAAGACTAGCTTGGTTTGGTATTGGGATGTCTGCTTTAAGATAAATAAGCAGTTCACCTGTAGGCTTTATTTCTATTAATTCACACCCTTGTTTTTTAGCTTCTCGTACAGCACGAGCAATAGCTGGTTGCGTAATAGTAGGTGGACGGTGTCCCATGTTTGTTCGCCTTGATTTTAGATGTAATTCACATGTGGCGTGAATCACGCTGGTGTTAAAAGGTTAGTTTTTTGGTGTTAGAAAGGAATGTCGTCTTTTGTTGAAGGGACACCGTTCTGGGCGGTCATAGTTTTGTTACAAGCTTCTGAATTATCATAAATTTTTGCGTTTCCAAAAATCTGTGCATTATAAGCAACTTGTGCGTTATCAAAAATCTTAGCGCTATCGTAAATATTGGTAAAGGAATACGCCTTGGCATCATTATAAATCCAACAATCGTTTTCATGACTTAAACTGTCTTCATCCTCTATAAAGCTGTCAAGATTACCTGCCTTTTCATCTCTAAAGTCTCTCAATTCATGGATACGGTAAAGCGTAATGTATCCATCAAACTCTATTGTTTCATCAGTCAATTCGTATTTTTTCCCCATGATTTATTTCCTTGATTTGGCACAATCCACCCGTAGCGTGAATCATGCATTACTTAAAAGTTGTTAGGAATGAGTAGGGGTGTGCTAGGTGACATATGGACACTCCCATTTTTTTAAAATATGCAAATTTATTTTTTAGATGTGCTTAATTTCATAATTCCAATCAGGCAATTGAGTGAGAGCTAATGCGAGTTGTCCTCTATGACACATGCATACATTGGCTTCAAAACAGGTGATTGCAACGCGCTTTTTGTTTAAAAAATTTGATATAATTTGTTTATTGCACAAAAATTCTTTATTTTTTTGTGAGTGTGTCATTTTTGCTACAGATATTTCAGAAAAGATGCTCTATATGAATTTCATTTTGGATATTTGGAGAGATTTTATGAATACAAAACGTTTAATAACAGCGTCTATTTTTTCTTTAATTTCAGCGTCTACAGCACTAGCTGCTGATGTTATGATTCCTCATCAGCCAGCATCATCGACTGCTTCTACCATTGTTGCACCTACTTTTTCATGGACAGGTCTTTATTTAGGTGTCCAAGCTGGTGGTTTTTCGAGCAAAGCTGATATGGCTCTTGTTGGTCAAGAAAAGAGTTTACCACTGGATAAAGAGTTCTCTCCTAAACTTTCAGGTTTTGCAGGTGGTTTTTATGCAGGTTCTAATATTGATCTCGGTGACAACTTTATTTTTGGCATCGATACGGATTTAATGGTATCTGGAAAAAAACACACAAAGACCATTACCATAGGAGCAGCTGATAACACTACAGTAGAAAATGCAGTTGTAAGATCCCGCAGATCAGCAAACCCATTAACATCTCAAGTCCCACAAGGAACAGCATTAACAGGAGCACAAACGCAAAAAGACACCTCAAGAGCACCTGCAGGTACAGGAACTACAACAGGAGAGACTCCAATAGCAGGATCCGCGTCAGAACAATCTGTTGTAACGCAATCCAGTCAAGCACTAGCTAAATCAGTAAATGCAGTTCAACAACCACAAGTAGGAGCAACACAATCAAATCAAGCAGCAACAACTAGAAGTTCTGGTAATGTTAGTTCAACAGCAGAAAAAACAGTGGTAGTGGGAAGGGAAAATCTAGGAGTTCCAACACCACCATTAAAAACGCCATCTGCATCGTCAATAACACAATCAGCATCCTCTAGACAGACGGTGAGTTCAGTGCAATCGCCATCGTCCTCATTGGAAAGATCAGGTACAGGACCGACATTGGTAAGCAGGGTAAATGGATTAAAATCACCTGCACTTAAATCAATATCCTCTACTACAGGAGCAAGCTCACCAGAGCGGTCAACGCTCTTATTGGCAAGATTATCTCAAGGAGATCAATCATCAAGAGTAGGGTCAGATGGAGCAACAGAATCTGCTAAGTCAGAGTCTGCAAAAGCGGTTGAAAAAGCACCAGTATCTTCTAGCTCATCAACAGTATCAGGCGCAAGTCAGCCAGCAGCAAAAACACCTATATCGGTACAACCATCAGCAGTAGAAAAAACAGTATCGAGCGCACCACTTGTACTCGCGAGATCAGGATCATCCTCTGGTTCAGATACAAAGACTTCCAATGGAACAAGCGGGGGTCATCATGGTGCCCATGGTAGCGGAAATGCTCATCCGAATGGTACTAATCCACATGCTTCTCGTTCTCATGGTGGACAGAATATGTCTGGACACGGTGCACAAAGTACACAAGCGGTGGATAAGAACGCTTCCAGTGTATATGGTATAGAACAAATAAAAAAGATGGCTTCTGAACTTGGTCTTGATCAAGAGGATGCAGTTGAAACTTTAAGTCATACTTTCAAACAAAATTGGGGTGGTGCTACACGGGTACGTATTGGTTTTGCTGCTGATCGCTTTATGCCTTATCTTGCTGGTGGTATTGCTTATGGGCAATTCCAAGACACTGTATCAATATCTGTTAAGGATGAGGATGGAAGAGTCGTTTCTTCTAAGAACTTAGCTGATGAAACAAAAACCATGATTGGTTACACACTTGGTGGTGGCGTTGATTTCTCGCTTCTAGATAATGTGATTGTACGTGCTGAATATCGTTACTCTGATTTTGGTAAAAAGAAATTTGCAAAGGAAAAACTTGAAGTTAACTACAAAACCAATGATTTCCGTGTTGGTGTAGCTTATAAATTCTAATTTTTTAAAGAGTAAATTTCTAAAAGGCTCCACTGTCAGTGGAGCCTTTATTTTTTTTTAAGATCACTTTTTGGTTTCTTTTCTTGTGAATTTCATGATAAAGCCCATAGATTGTGATGATATATTTTCTTGATCGCTGCTTAATACGAATGATAAGCTCGGATTTCCCTATAGATAAAAACCAGAGTTGCAGGGTTCAGGGAAGTTATGCAAAAATGAAATCGTAAAAGTGGACAGGGATATTTCACAATGACTGTGAAAAATGAAACAATAGATTATTCAAAAACTCTTTATCTCCCACAGACAAATTTTCCTATGCGTGCAGGGCTTCCGCAAAAAGAGCTTGAATTGATGGCGCGTTGGGAAGATATGGGGCTTTATGCGCAATTGCGCCAACAAGCAAAAGATCGTCCATTTTATATTCTTCATGATGGTCCGCCTTATGCAAATGGTCATATTCATATTGGGCATGCTTTAAACAAAGTTCTAAAGGATGTGGTTGTTCGTTCATTCCAAATGCGCGGTTTTAATGCAAATTATGTACCTGGTTGGGATTGCCATGGGCTTCCAATTGAATGGAAAATTGAAGAAAAATATCGAGCACAAGGAAAAAATAAGGATGAGGTACCTCTTAACGAGTTTCGTCAAGAATGCCGTGAATTTGCACAGCATTGGGTAACTATTCAAAGTGAAGAATTTAAACGCCTTGGTGTTGTGGGAGATTTTAACACGCCTTATACTACAATGGCTTTTCATGCAGAAGCACGCATTGCCAGTGAATTGATAAAATTTGCTATGTCAGATCAGATTTATCGTGGTTCCAAGCCAGTGATGTGGTCTGTTGTGGAACGTACGGCTTTGGCAGAGGCTGAGATTGAATATCATGATCATGAATCAGAGGTGCTTTGGGTTAAGTTTCCTGTTTTTGAAGCAAATTCTGATGATTTATATGGTGCTCATGTCGTCATTTGGACAACAACACCGTGGACGATTCCAAGCAATCGTGCAGTGAGTTATTCTTCGCAAATTTCTTATAGTATTTACGAAGTTGAAAGTGCTGAAAATGATTTTGGTCCTCAAGTGGGAGAAAAGCTTCTCTTTGCAGACGCTTTAGCGATGAGTTGTGGAGAAAAAGCCAAACTTGTTTTGAAGCATTTGCGTGTTATTTCTTCTGAAGAGTTGAAAGCTCTTGTTCTTTCTCATCCACTCAAAGGTTTAGCTGGAGGGTATAATTATAAAATTCCATTGCTTGATGGTTCGCACGTAACAGAGAGTGCTGGTACAGGTTTTGTCCATACAGCACCAAGCCATGGGCGTGAGGACTTTGAAATTTGGAATGATTATAAGTCCTTACTGGAGCAAGCGGGGATTGATTCATCTATACCGTTTCCTGTTGATGATGCAGGGTTCTATACGAAAGATGTTCCAGGTTTAGGACCAGATCGTGAAGGAGGACCTGCACGTGTTATTGATGATAATGGAAAAATGGGTGATGCCAATAAAGAGGTCATTAATGCTTTAATTAAAGCAGATCGATTGTTTGCACGGGGGCGTTTAAAGCATTCCTATCCCCATAGTTGGCGTTCAAAAAAACCCGTTATTTTTCGCAATACACCGCAATGGTTTATTTCAATGGATAAAGATTTTGGGGATGGTTCAACTTTACGTAGTCGGGCTTTGGAAGCTGTTTCAAAAACGCGTTTTGTGCCATCTTCTGGACAAAACCGCCTAGCTTCTATGATAGAAGATCGTCCTGATTGGGTTCTTTCTCGTCAGCGTTCTTGGGGTGTTCCTATTTGTATTTTTGCAAATGAGGATGGTGTTATTCTAAAAGATGAAGGTGTGAACGAGCGTATTTTACGGGCTTTTGAAGCAGAAGGGGCAGATGCATGGTTTGCTGAAGGAGCACGTGAACGTTTTTTAGGTGAGCGTGCACATGAGCCTTGGGTACAGGTTTATGATATTTTGGATGTTTGGTTTGATTCTGGAGCCAGCCATAGCTTTGTGTTAGAAGATCGGGCTGATTTGAAATGGCCTGCTGATGTTTATTTTGAAGGTTCAGATCAACATCGCGGATGGTTCCAATCTTCTCTTTTGGAAAGCTGTGGTACGCGTGCTTGTTCTCCCTATAAGTCCGTGATCACACACGGTTTTACTTTGGATGAGAATGGTAAGAAAATGTCTAAATCTTTAGGCAATACGGTTGTTCCGCAAGAAATCATTAAAACATCTGGAGCTGATATTTTTCGTCTCTGGGTTATGACAGCCGATTATTGGGAAGATCAGCGTTTAGGCAAAAAAATACTTCAAACAAATGTGGATTCATATCGTAAACTACGCAATGCAATTCGTTGGATGCTAGGAACTTTAGCACATGATGATGGAGAAGAAGTATCTTATGGTGCACTGCCGGATCTTGAAAAATTTATATTGCATAGGCTTTTTGAACTTGATCAGTTGATTAATCGCGCTTACGATGAATTTGATTTTAAAAAGATTATGCGTGCATTATTGGATTTTTCAATCATTGAGTTATCGGCATTTTATTTTGATATCCGCAAGGATTCTCTTTATTGTGATGCGCCTTCATCAAAAAAACGCAAGGCCTCCTTGCAGGTTGTCCGTGAGATTTTTGAGCGTATGGTCACATGGCTTGCTCCAATGTTGCCTTTTACTATGGAGGAAGCTTGGTTAGAGCGTTATCCAGAAAGCCAATCGGTGCATTTGGAACAATTTCGCTCTGTACCAGAAGAATGGCAAAACCAATCTTTGGCTGAGCGTTGGAAAAAAATTCGGCAGGTCCGTAAAGTTGTGACAGGTGCTTTAGAGCTTGAACGTGCTAATAAGCGTATTGGATCCTCTTTGGAAGCTGCGCCTATTGTTTTTATTTCCAATCTGGTTTTACGAGAGGCATTAGAAAATGTGGATATGGCGGAGATCTGTATTACCAGTGCACTCACAATTACGCAGGACACGATACCTTCTGATGCTTTTACTTTGAATGATGTTGAAGGTGTTGGTGTATATCCAGAGAAGGCATTAGGAAAAAAATGTGCTCGATCATGGCGTTATACACAAGATGTTGGAAGTGATCCAGCTTATCCGGATGTATCTGCTCGTGATGCAGCTGCTTTGCGGGAATTGCAGATTCTTGGCAAGATTTAAAGTTTTAGATCAAAGGAAAGAAATGCAAGTAAATTTCTCATATTGATGAATATAGTTTTTTGTGGTACGAAAAAAATTCCGTTGTTTTATCTGCAGGGGGGGAAATTTGTGTATGGACCGTTCTCTCATAAATAACGGGAATATTAATCAGCCATACACCTAGGAAATGGAATAGGCAGTGAGAAAACGTGAAATAAAAATATTTCCAATAGGAATTTTAGGGATGTGCTTTGTTTTAACGGGATGCAATTTATCCGCTCCTACCTATGGTACCAATAAACCAGTTTCAATACAGTTTTTTGAAGATGTTGCTAATATCACTTCATTAACACCAACAAATAACAGCAGCCAGATTGTTATGAAACCTCATCCAAAACTTGTAATACCAAGCCCTAGTTCACGCAGATTTTTGCCGGTACCACAACAAGATAGATCTGTCAATGAAATGGCAGCATCGAAGAAGCATCAAGGAAATACTCCTTTTCCTCACAAAGGATCGTCAGTTAATGGCGTTGGTTCAGAAAATCCTTCACAGTTGAATGCGAAGCAACGACAGGAATATTTACGTCGTCAGAGAGCACAAGTTGGAAGTTCAAAATACCGTCGCTATCTCACTGAACCACCTTTAAGTTATCGCCAACCGGCAAAAACCGCACCTATTGGTCGATAGGGAAAAGACAAAACATTTAAAGTAAAGTATTTTTCCAATTACTTATGATACCAAGCTCTCATTCGCGCGCAGTTATAATGCTGCTGTAGGAGGGGGGTATTCTCATGAAATAGCAATATGACAACAGCATCGAGAGATTCCTTATGCGTTTCCTTAACACGAAACATTTCTCAAGCTCATTTTACAACATTGCTCATGTGGCTAGTATAACGTAAAATCTATTGTGCTCCAATACTTTATGCTTAGGAAGGAGAAAGTGGATACCATCATTTTATTTTACAGACTCCAATGTTGCGATAATTCTTGCATTTGAGAGCTTTCATAAGAGACATTTTTAGTCTTTTCTAAAACGTTCTTTATCCAGACGATAATTCCGCTTATGATGTGCAAGAAAGTGATTTTTACTGTTTCAATGTAATTTGAAATGAGAGCATATCTACGATATTTTGGACTTTATATTTTATATACAAAATAATGAATTATTCTTTTGAATGAATGTATCATCTAATAGAAACAATATGCAGAATTAAAAGAGAGAAAAAATGCTTCGAAATAGCTTTTGCTATATATATATATATATATATCAGAAGAATTAACAGTCTTTTTTGAGAAGTAGGATAGTTTTTAAAGAGTGAAAGTTATGGAAGAAGAATTATTTTTAGTATCGCTTTTGTATAAAAAAGTCTTTAAGTAATTGAGCTGCTTCTTTTTCCTTGAAACCAGAATAAATTTCAGGTTTGTGATGGCAGGTTGGTTGCTGATAAAAACGTGGGCCATTTTCTATAGCACCTCCTTTGGGATCATTTGTTGCATAATAGAGACGTCGTATGCGTGCAAATGAAATGGCAGCGGCACACATAGCACAAGGTTCAAGTGTTACATAAAGATCGCAATCAGGAAGCCTTTCGTTTTGCAATGTTTCGCAAGCCATACGGATTGCGCGTATTTCTGCGTGTCCTGTAGGGTCATATGCAGATTTTATAAAGTTACCAGCGCGTGCAATGATAGCTTTTCCACGTGTAATGACAGCACCTACGGGAACTTCATCTTTTTTTGCAGCCTCTTGCGCTTCTAAAAGGGCTATTTCCATGGGCGTCAAAGTCATAATATTCTTTCTACTGAAGGTATAGAAAATCTAAAGGTTATCTCGATAAGGAATGCTATGGAATGAATAATTTATTACGCTTTTATAATGAAAAGAATACCTCTATTTTTTTAAGAGTTTAAAACAAACTTGCAAGTCGACAGATACATTATTGTCGTTAAAGGATAGAAAATGATAAATGATTATGCTACTTCCTTTTTCAGGATAAGCGGTATGGTGCATGTGAATAATTTTCTGAACATACTTGCAAAGATTGGTTTGAAACGCAAATGAATGAAAATAATGAGAGTGAACGAATTGCTAAAAGGTTAGCGCGTGCTGGTATTGCTTCGCGTCGAGATGCAGAAATGATGATTGTTGCAGGTCGTATTTCTGTGAATGGTAAAGTCGTGACAACGCCTGCTTTTAATGTTAGCCGCTCTGATGTTATTAAAGTTGATGGCAAACCTTTACCTCCTATAGAACGAACGCGTTTATGGCTTTACCATAAGCCAGCAGGTCTTGTCACCACGAACCGTGATCCTGAAGGCAGACCTACAGTTTTTAGTAATTTACCAAAAGGAATGCCGCGTGTTCTTTCTGTTGGAAGGCTTGACATTAACACGGAAGGGCTTTTGCTTTTAACCAATGATGGTGGCTTAGCGCGTGTATTAGAGCTTCCTGTAACGGGGTGGGTCCGCAAATATCGTGTCCGTGCTCATGGAAGAGTCAAGCAGAGCGCGTTGGATAACCTTAAAAATGGTATTGCGATTAATGGTATTTTTTATGGTTCGATTGAAGCATCAATTGAACGCGAACAAGGGTCGAATGTATGGCTTTCTGTCGCTTTGCGAGAAGGAAAAAATCGTGAAATAAAGAATGTTTTAGGGGCATTGGGATTATCAGTTAATCGATTAATACGTGTATCTTATGGTCCATTTCATCTCTCTGATTTAGAAGAAGGAGCCGTGCAAGAGTTAAAAGGGCGGATGTTACGAGATCAGTTGGGGGAGCGTTTGATTATGCAAGCCAATGCAGATTTTGATGCTCCTATTCTTAAGCCATTTTCAAATTCTGCAGTTGTTGCAGAAAAGCAAAGCCAGAAAGATCTTTCTATTGCAAATGATGGTTGGGTTTTCTCAAGTGAAAGGGCAATACGACGCCGACCAAGAGATGGTTCTGTTGAACATAGTCGCGCACGATTAAGTACAAAGTCTCATGAGAATGTAAAGAAGGAGAAAAGTGAAGAAGGAAAAGCAGAGCGTTTTCTACCGCGTTCTCGCCGTGCTAATGTTTGGATGGCTCCTGGTGCACGTCCGCAAAGTGCACGTAGAAAGCCTTCTTATAGTGAGGAGAAATCGCATGGTCATAAGAGCGATTTGGATGGTAGAAAATCATTTCATCGAGGCAAGGAAAAACTAAAAGAAAATCCGTCATACAAAGAGAAGAGGGAAAGTTTTGTTCAAAAACATGGCAAAATATCTTATGACGAGACGCATCCCTTTGGTAAGAAAGATGGCTTTTTAAAGGATAAAGAGAAAATGATAAAAGGTGGTCATGATGAGCATTCTTTTGAGAGAAAGAAAAAGGTAAAATCGTTTGGTGGTGCTATGAAAAAATCTAAACCACATAGGGACGCTGCAAAAACTTCGAAGCGATTTGGAGGTCCACGTGCGGATCATAGGCGGTAAATTTGCTGGGCGTGTTTTGTTTTCGCCTGTTAATCAGTCGATTCGCCCAACGAGTGATCGTACACGTGAAAGCCTTTTTAATATTCTTTCTAGCCGTGAAGAACAATTTTGGACCAATAAACGCATCCTTGATCTTTTTGCTGGGACTGGTGCTTTAGGCATCGAAGCACTTTCACGTGGAGCAAAGGCTGCTGTTTTTGTTGAAAACTCGGTTGAGGGGCGTGGGGTAATTCAAAAAAATATCGAAGCCTTTGAATTACAGTCGATAGGACGGATTTTGCGTCGTGATGCGACCAAACTTGGCAATATTGGCACAATGCTGCCATTTGATGTTATCTGCGCTGATCCTCCCTATAGCCGTTGTTTAGGTGAACGTGCTTTTGTAGAAGCTTTGCGAGGAGGGTGGGCAAAAGCTGATACACTCTTCATACTTGAAGAAAAGAAAGATACAATGATTTATTTACCTAACGTCTTTTATCTAGACGATGAGCGTTTTTATGGTGAGACAGCAATACGTCTCTATAAATTACGATCGCTTACATCTTGAGAAAGTTCTTGTTTTTATCCGATAGGATGAAAAAATGCTTTTACACAGTTTTCTTCATTTTATATGGTTTTTAAAAGGTCAAGTAGAAAATCAATAAAAGATTCTAATGTTAAAGGAATTGATGAATTTTTATTAGCTTTACTACAGAAGGATGTTTTTTCTCCAATAGGATATATATTCCTCGATAATAGTTATGATCTTTTTTGTTTAATTTTTTTCTGCTATACCTTAATCATCACATTTCATCAGCAGTTGAAAGCTTTAAGCTGTGCAGTTTGCATTTATATCTTATATGATGCGTAACTTCTATTTTTGTTATTGTATAAATTTAAAAAAGATATTTTGTTTAGTATTGAAAATATTGTTCATTTATCCTGAGTATTTGTCTGTTTAGTTTAGTAGTATCCCTTGTTGATTTAATCATTACATATTAAGTAAATCTGAGAGTATTAAGTATCTTATCGTTGTGCAGCTTTAAGGGTACTTTTTTATAATACTCTTTATCACTAAAGATAAGTGATTTGTAAAAAAGAGGGAGATTATCGTGTTTAATTGGATATATAGTGAAGAGATTAGTACAGAAGCAAGTGCTGAGCAAATTTGGGCTATATGGGAAGATGTGGCATCATGGCCTTCTTGGGATCACGAACTTGAGTGGGTAGAACTTTCTGGTCCTTTCAAAGAAGGCGCTATAGGACGCATGAAACCTAAAAAGGGACCTACAGTAACTTTTACACTTGATAAAGTTATAAAAAATGTTTGTTTTTCTGATTATGCTAAACTTCCTTTTACACGTATGAGTTTTAATCATGAATATATTTGTTCAACAAAATCGGGTTCTTCAAATAACAAAATTCGTCATACTGTAACCATGTCTGGTTTACTTGCTCCTTTATTTGGAATGATTATTGGATCAAAAATTAAGTTACATCTTCGGGATGCAATGATTGAAATGAGTAGACGTGCTCTTACTGAAAACAAAAGCATTTTGTAAGAGGATGCATTTATAAAGAAGTTAATACCTTAAAAAAGGTACAGAACTCTTAGCCTTGTTAGAATGAAATCAGTTATGAGTATATAGCAAATTGATGAGCGAGCTATGATTTGGTTTTAGTTAGCTGTTGAAATCGAGTTAAATCATCTGAGAAAATTAATTTTGCACCAAAGATCTTATGAAATTCATTGAATTTTTTTATATATAAAAGCTTATAAGATGCTTTCTTCATTGAAAATGAGAAAGGTTCAGAAGTTCATTACTTCTCTTATGATGTAGGTCCATATCGTCATAATATTTGCCTGTTTCTAATGTTGCAATATTTTTTGCATTTAAAATCTTCATAAGAGGCATTTTGATTTCTTCTTAAATAGTTTTCATTCATACGCCCCTTACTTATGATTTGCTCGCAAATAGTTGTGATTGACTCAACATGAATAGGTTCGAAACAGAGAGAATTTTATGATATTAGGCTTTTTTATACAAATTACAAAACAATAAATTATAAGTATAAATCAAACTGTTAATTTTATTGAAAGATTACAAGATAATTTCTTGATTACTTTTCTAGAGAGTGCAGTTCTAAAAGGCTCTAGATGATAAAATAAAACCTCCCTTAATTTTCGTAAAAATTAATCTCGTATCGTTGTATGTATTTGGTTTAAATGTTTAAAAAGCGATTTTTTAAAATGCGCACAGATATCCCAGTTTCTGCAAATATTTTTGTATCTATTAAAACAATTATGAGCGATAAACTTGCCCAAATTAATTGGAAGAATATGCTTATTGTAGATTGAATTGAACAATAGATACAACATTGAGTTTTATATAAAAGTTTTATTGATTATCGTTTTATAACAATATTACGCTTCTTTATTTTTTAATGGAAGGAAAAGAGGAAGGAGTGTAGTTCTTAAATCAAAATCTATCCAGTATTTTGGAATTTTTGTTTCAGGAAAAAGAAGTCTATTAAGTTATATCTGTTTAATAACAAAGTAACCGATTAAGGATGAGGCATAAAAAAAGATGAGATGCTCTTGATTAGACGCATTAGAAACGAGAGAGAATATTATGATTATAACTTATTTCTGATAAATATAAAAAATGAGTTATTTGTAATATCACGCCTATGAGAATAAAGAAGCGTATGACTGCTCATTTTGTTGAAGCAATAACGCAAGAAAAATTTTTTATTCCGTTTATATTTTTTTGTTTACAAGATTGCCATCTTATTATGAGAGAGTTTATAGAAGCAAAGAAGTATACACAAATATAAGGCATTTTCTTGATTCTTGCTTGGAAATTAAAGAATGCTATAGGAATGAAGGAAGTTATTTGACTATCCAGAGGACATAAGGCTTGTGACTTAAGTCATTTTATACTTTTCGAATTTTTGAGGATTTTGGCTTAAATTCAAGTGTTATAGCTAAGACTTTTGTTAATTGCCAATTGTTCTGTTGATTTGATTGTCAGTGGAGATTTGGCTCCTAAAATGATAAGGGCCCATGAGAAATCTTGAAACTAAAGAGATTTTACGGCATATTACGTTTTTTCATAAAGAAGCTAAAAGGGAAATGATTTAATGCATTAAAAGAAAAAGAATGCATGAATGTGCATAATCTTATGAATCAATACACAAGAGTTATATTCTGATTTGTATAAATTTGTCAGAATGCTTATCAATGTAAATAATAAAATATTTTAGGGAGTCTATAATGACTGACAAAAACCAGATTGAGAAAGCTGTTTCGCTGGTTGAAGCAGCAAAGCGTTCTGGAGCAGATGCTGCTGATGCTGTTATTGTTCATGCTCATTCTACCAGTGTATCAGTTCGTTTTGGGAAAGTCGAATCGACAGAAGCAGCAGAGAGCAATGATTTTACTCTAAGGGTTTTTGTTGGAAAAAAAGTAGCAAGTGTTTCTGCTAATTTAGGATCTTATCCGCAAGAACTTGCGGAACGTGCTGTTGCGATGGCTAAAGCTTCTCCCGATAGTTTATTTGAAGGTTTGGCAGATAAAGAGTGTTTGGTTAAGTATCCTAAAGATCTTGATCTTTTTGATGATTTTGTACCCAGCAGTCATTTTTTAACAGAAGATGCTTTAAAAACGGAGGCAGCAGCTCTTGATGTTAAAGGTGTAAGCAATTCTGGTGGCGCTGCAACAGCTTATGGCCGTAGTGGGTTTATTCTTGTGACCAGCGATGGTTTTTGTGGAGCCTATCGCTCAAGTTGTTTTTCACGTTCTTGTAGTGCTCTTGCAGGTGAAGGAACACAGATGGAGCGGGATTATGATTATACAACAGCCTTACATTTTTCTGATTTAGAGGCAGCAGAAACTGTGGGAAAGAATGCAGGGCTTGGTGCTGTTCGACGTTTGGGTGCAGTTCGTGCGGCGACTGGGAGCGTTGATGTTATTTTTAATCCGCGTACGGCTCGTGGAATTGCAGGGCATATCGCATCTATGGTCAATGGAGCCTCTGTGGCTCGAAAAACGAGTCTTTTACAGAATTTCCTAGGCAAGGAAGTGATGAAGCCTAATGTTAATGTAACCGATCAACCTTTGCGATTACGTGGAAATGCTTCTCATCCTTTTGATGGAGAAGGGGTAGAGGGGCAAACACTCAATATTATTGAAAATGGTATTTTAAAAAATTGGCTTCTTTCATCATCTACAGCACGTGAATTGGGACTTAAAACAAATGGACACGGTATGCGTTCGGCATCATTAGTGCAGCCGACCAGTACAAATTTTGCTATTGAACCGGGTTTAGTATCACCTTGCGATATGATAAAAGATTTGCGAAATGGATTTTATGTGACCGAATTATTCGGTCATGGCATTGATTTTATTACTGGTCAGTATAGTCGTGGGGCTTCCGGTTTTTGGATTGAAAATGGTGAAATTGCTTATCCGGTAAGTGAAGTAACGCTAGGTTCTGATTTGCTTCATATGTTAGCACATTTAACACCTGCCAATGATATTGATCGGCGTTATAGTACAGCTGCTCCAACATTGTTAATTGAAGGGATGACACTTGCAGGAAAATAACACGCATCATTCTTCTGATTTAAATCTTTTGCGTGATGTTTGTCGAGAGGCAGGAGATTTAGCAATGCGGTATTTTGGATGCACGTTGGATGTCTGGATTAAAGAAGGTAATTCCCCGGTTAGTGAAGCAGATTTTGCTGTTGATCATTTCTTGAAAGAGAGGCTTCTTGGAGCTCGTCCAAATTATGGATGGATTTCAGAAGAAACAAAAGATAATCGAGAAAAACAAGATTATTATGAGCGCTCTTTTGTTGTTGATCCTATTGATGGAACGCGTGGTTTTCTTTCTGGCAATCCTTATTGGTGTATTTCGGTTGCCATTATTGAGAATGGGCGTCCTATTGTGGGCGTTCTACAATGTCCGGCTCAAGGAGATGTTTATACAGCTGTAACAGGTGGAGGGGCAACATTAAATGGGATAAAACTTCCTCGTTTAGCCTTTGAGGTTCATCGAAAATATAAAATTTCACTTGATAAATCGCTCGCACAAAAATTACCAGATGATTTTCTCAATCAAGTCAGTCTTTACCATTATCTTCCTTCTCTTGCTTATCGTATTGTTCTTGTTGCTCAAGATGAAATTGATATCGTATTAGTTCGTCCAAATTGTCATGAATGGGATATTGCCGCTGCTGATCTTATTTTGCAGGAGTGTGGAGGGTGTTTTTTATCGCTTGATGCCCCTTTACTATCTTATGGAATTGAACCTTACCAGTATGGACTTTTAATTGCTGGTAAAAATAATTGCTGTCAAGATATGATAGATGTTGTTCGTCAAACAAAGTTAGTTTAATCACGTAAAAGCGCGCTAAGATAATCTAAATGATATGGAGGCACATATGACTGAAACCAAAGAAAAAAAACAATATTTACATCTTGTATTTGGTGGGGAATTAAAAAATCTTAACAGTAATCAATTTAAGAATCCTGATGAGTTAGATGTGGTTGGTATTTTCTCAGATTATCAATCCGCTCAAGAAGCATGGCAGGCAAAAGCACAAAGCAGTGTAGATAATGCATTACAACGTTATTACATTGTAGATTTGCATCAGTTTCTTGATGCTGAGTTAGGCGATGCAGAATAAAGCTTGAATATTTGGTCATTATAACCTGTAGATTGCTTCATGCTTTTGTTTAGTCGTCCTTTTCATAGGTACGTTCTTCGGGTAAAATAGAATGCCGTAAAAAAGAATATGCTTGTTGTTTAAAATTCATATGTCTTTTTAAGAAACATCTCCCAAAGCACCCAAGCCCATTTCATAATAGTGTCCGTGCAAGGCAAATAAAAAGCAAGTAAAATAAAATAGTTATGTCTAATATAAGGGAATAGGTGAATCTTGATTCTATTGAGTTTTTTTGCCTCTATCCCTCATCTTTTTGAAGCTTTTTTATGGCTTCAAGAGCGAGTTTTTTACGATCTGCGCTCTTTGTGTAAAGAGATGCCATAGCATCATTTGTCCAGCCAAAAATTGCTTTGAGTTGTGATACTGTTGTTCCAGAATTAGCTGCGCGTGTTGCGGCTAATTTTCTTAATCCATGCGCCGATTTTTTAATGCCAGCCGCATTACAAGCGTCTCTAAATCCATT
>NZ_JBHIPX010000015.1:39236-47922 GCF_042196245.1 Bartonella sp. AP19HLJMH | reverse complement strand
TATTTTTTTTTAAATAAAATAACCCAAACTTTACCAATAAAATATTGAACAAAAAATCCTATTTCAAGACATTATTGCCAACAAGCAATTATAGGCAAAATCTGCCTTCATAAAAATAAAACATGAAAACAGCAAGGAGTTCAAAGAGAGCATGGCGCCTTTAAAGTAAAATATAGCACCCCATTGCAATGCATAAAAATAGGAAGTTGCCTAGGAATGAGTTAATCACAATAACGCTTGTTTTATGCTACTTTAATAGAGAAAATTTTCCGCGCAGATACGATTTATAAAGACATTGCTGTATAAAGAGAATCGCATGATCTGTAATTTGTAAAAAGAATCAAATTCCTGTAGAAGCATGCTAAGCTATCTATCTAGCTTTCTTTATTTAATATTGAAAAGTACTCTTATAAATCTATGTGGGATAACGAACAACAAAAAAACGATCCTGGACAAGACCCTGCTCTTGTCGTCAAGCGCTTGCGGCCTGCGCGCCGACAGGTCTCTGCTCGTTGGCTTACGGGAACCATTCTGACAGGAATCACTTCCTGCATTCTTATGGGGATTGCACTTTTTACGGCTCTTGATGAACAACAGCGATTGGTAACACCGCCACAATGGTTTACGCAAGAAAACCTATCAGAATCACAAGACCCTGAGGCCAATGGCTATAAAGGTGATCGTATTTCTCCCACCCATGCAAGGCAAAGCTTTGACAGAAAACGTCAATTTGAACTATCGATTCTACAAAAAAAAGGCGATGAAAAAGTCATTCAAACACAACATTTTGAATGGATTCGTATGGCTTTAGCTGAAAATCGCCCCCAGAAATATAGCTATCCAAAATTTGATTCTTTAAGCATTCTTGCTAGTGATACGAAAAATCAAAATATCGCACCACAAGAAGATTCTGGGCAGATTTATGGAGCAAAGGTTGAAACAAAACTCACCTTACGCAGCTATGATTTTAAGGTAAATCAATTCGATTTTGATGACAGCGACACATTGACAGATGAAGAGGCACAACAAGAAGTACAAAAAGCTGGATTTACTTTAGAAAAGAGCTCCGAACTTCTTTCAGTTCTCACATTGATTGATCCTTTAAAATTAGAAGATGTATCCTCCCCTTCCCAAGGCACAGAATCCCCTGAAGTTCGAATCGTTCAAGAAAATGTAACCGTTTCTCCTCAAAGTCACCGTATCGATCTGACGAAAAACTATGTTGAAGATATTATTCCTATTCGTAAAAAACAAACGATAGCCGATGCTTTCAAAAAAACCAGTTATACAAAAAAGCAAATTGACCAGGTTGTAAAAACGCTAGAAAAAATAAGCCTTTCCGATTCCCTTAAAGAGGGAAGCCTTTTACGCATTGGTATTGTGACACAAGCTGGTGAAGAAGACCATCTCGTACGCGCAAGTATCTATCAAGGGATGCATCATGTTCTCACCATTGCCCTGAATGATAAAGGCCAATTCATTGAAAGCACAGAGCCTAAAATGTCTAAAGCACTTAAAACGGCTTTTCAAAATGGTATTCCACATTCTTATATCAATAGCGCGCAATTACCAACGGCTTATGATGCACTCTATAGTGCTTTGCTAAGCCATAATATATCACAATCTCTCTCTCATCGTCTTATTCGTCTGCTGGCCACCAATGTTGATATGAAAAGTCCGATAACACCCAATGATCAGATCGAAATATTTTATGCTGTACCACAAAGCGATAAAGAAAACAAAAACGGCAAAAAGAATTTGAAAGCAAAGGAATCATCCAAGAACGCTGATCCAGAAATTCGTTATATTAGTGCAACTTTTGGGAATACAACTTATAAATATTACCGTTATCAATTAAAAGATGGAAGCGTTGATTATTATGATTCTGAAGGGAAAAGTTCAAAGCCTTTCTTGCTGCGCAAACCCACACCAAATGGCATTTTTGGCTCTCCCTTTGGTCCACGCAAACATCCTATTTTAGGCTATGTCCGCATGCATACGGGTGTTGATTGGATTGCTCCTAAAGGATCACCCATTATTGCTGTAGGAGATGGTATTGTCACAAGAGTAGGCGTAACAGGCGGCTATGGAAACCATACGGAAATTCAACATGCCAATGGATATGTCAGCAGTTATTCACACCAAAGTCGTTATGCACCAGACATCAAACCAGGCGTGAAAGTACGACAAGGACAAATTATTGGGTATGTTGGATCAACAGGAATGGCAACCGGACCCCATTGTCATTTTGAAATCATTGTCAATGGCGTCAAAGTTGATCCCATGCGCATTCGTATACCGGATAGCAAAGCCTTAACCAATCAAGACCTACAAACATTCCTACAAGAAAAAAACAACATTGATGCCTTGATCAACAGCCCAATAGCACCCTCCGAAGAGACTTAAAGCATGAAAGCATCTGCATTTTTACGACTCAAAACATCTAAAAAATATGCTTGAGCGCTTACTTTTCTCAAAGAGATTTCCGCATTTTAAATATCTATTAAAGAATACGCCGAAAGATGCCACCACCCAAGGTCGCATCACAATGATTAAAAATAAAACGCCCTCCCCTTTTCAGGTTTACGCACAATAGAAAAGTGAAAAATATGAAACCCCAAAAGGCTAACTCTTCTTGTTTATTTTATCAAAACGATAGCCCGTCCTTATTTGCCATGCAATAAAATCTCAAATCAAAGAGGTGCCCGCTAAAGGATGAAGATTCTAAAATCCATATCATTCTATAAACAACCCGACTTTTTGTTGAATAGATTCCACTTGTTGAATGTATGCTGTTCATAGCCCTAAAGGACGGTGTTTCATGAACTTTCTGAGCACGTTCTACCTTAAGAGTATTCGTTACACACTTTTACAAAAACACCCCATATTTAAAGTTTCACATGCCTTACAAAAAATAACAAAACTTGAAAAAACAATCTTTTTGCAAAGCAATAGAGCTTACGAATATAAGTATTATTGGCTTAAAGGAGCACTTATTCAAAATAAATTTAAAGGCTAACTTAAGCACTTCAAAGCTCTCAGACAAGGAGAACTTTGAAAGCCTATCATCGGAGTCAACAAAGCAAAAAAACAACAAGAGAGAAAATCAAACATTACACCAAAAGATAAAGAAGCAAAGTTGTTTCTCTTGAAGGCAATTGACAATCTGATATGAATGGTGCTGTGTTCGCGCTACTGAAGCCGTATTTTTCCTTCTTCTTGTGAAAAGATGCCCTCCCCATACATTCACGATGAATGAAAGGCAGCTTACCACGAGAAAAGAAAAAATTTACCCTTTTAAAAAATCAGTCAGAGCTTTTTTTTTGAACTATTCATGCTAAGTTTTGGCAAAGGAATGACAATCTTTGTGCCTCCTAAAGCAGAAGTTTCAAACAGAGGTTTTTCACCAAATTGCATACAGAGCTGTTCCACGACCACACGACCAAGTCCTGTTTTTTGTTTTAAAGTTTGGCTTTTCATTCCCACGCCATCATCTTCTACAATGAGCATCAATTGTCCATCTTTCTGGGGACCAAAGGAGATATAAATATGACCAGACCGTTGATCAGGAAAGGCATGTTTTAAGGAATTTGTCAGCAGTTCACCAAGGATAATTCCAAGTGTTGTCGCATCTCTTGAAGACAGGCGACAATCTTTAAAGTTGGTGTGAATGGTGATGTTTTCACGCAATTCAAAAGGGACTGCCAATTCGACATCATGCACAACAGAGCTGAGAAACTCTGCCAATAAAGTCGTTTCCATATCATCACTTAAGCGCAAACGACGATGTGCTGTAGAAATTGTCTGAATACGATCACGTGCAGCCCCTAGAACAGCACGTACCTCTTCATTTTTGCTCCGGTTTAACTGGAGCCCCAACAAAGAAGACACCGTCCCAAGAGAATTGCCAATGCGATGGCTTGCATCCTGCAACAATATTTCAACCCGTTGGCGTTCTTTTTCAGCGTGATTACGTGCTCTTTCTAATTCTTGTGTTCGTTCTTTCACGCGGGCTTCCAGAGCGATATTTTCACTATGAAGCAGCAATTGATACAATTTTAAAGAGCGCATATCACGATGAAAACGATTAATAACAAAATAGGCAGAAATAAAGGTACTCACAACGGAAACAATAGCCGCCAATGTCAAAGCCGCCCGCATCAATGCGATACCCTCACGCTGTTTTTGTCGCACCACATCATCCCCATTAATAAAGCTTGTCATCAATTGAGCTAAACGTGCTACAGGAATCTTTGATACTTCCAAAGAGTCCGCATGAGAAGGTTGAGAAGGTTGAGAAGGAATCGCATCAAGAGCACGCATATGGGCATTCATAAAGGCTTTTCGTGCTTCAACCTCTTCTTTAAAAGCCGTAAACCATTTATACCACTGCGGATGCGCATAAATAATAAGTGCGATATAGTCGAGAATATTCCCCAACTCCCGCTCTGCATTTTCAAAACGTATTTTATCTTCCGCCTTGCGCGTTTTTGCATAGCTGCGATCAGCAACAGCCATATCAATCAGGCTAATAAGGACCAAATCAGCCTGTTCGCGCAATTCTGAACTTGTATTCAACTGTGCGACTTCTCGATCAACGGCATTTGAAAGCAACATAATAAAAACCGATGCCAAAAGAGCCATAACAAGAGAAACAACAATCGCACCCCACCGCCAGCGTGATATCGTTGCATCAGAAGAAGGCATTTGAGGCATCAAATTTGTTTTTGTTGTCATAGAATGTCCATTGGCGAACTTGAAAGTCGTCATTTTTCAGCACAAAGGAAGGCAACCTTATGGAACATAAAACCTAAAGCCCGTGAGAAAGTTTTATACAGGCTTTTCTTGTGTTCCTAAGGATACACGCCAAACTTCTGAATTCCCTCAGATACTGACTTTACTGTAATAGCTATAACGGGAATAAAAAAAACAAGGCTATCAATCATAATTATTATGCTTTTTTAGCCGTTAAATGAACACAATGTACTTCCAGCTGAGTAAGAATCAGGACCATAATCAGACTCACCATTGACTTTAAGAAGTTCTTGTAATCGATTACGCGCCCTGCTCACACGGCTTTTAATGGTTCCAACAGCACAACCACAAATAGCCGCAGCATCTTCATAAGAAAATCCCGATGCGCCAATGAGAATAATGGCTTCTCTTTGATCGGCAGAAAGCAAATTTAAGGCTTTTTTGAAATCTTGCAAATCAAGCGATCCATATTGAGCAGGATGAACAGCGACATTTTGAGTAAACACGCCATCGGTATCTTGAACTTCTCTTCCCTTTTTACGCATTTGACTATAAAATTCATTGCGCAAAATGGTAAAAAGCCAAGCTTTAAGATTAGTTCCCATCTCAAAACTATCTTGCTTAGCCCATGCCTTCATAACAGTATCTTGGACCAAATCTTCGGCTTTATCGTGCTTGCCACTTAAAGAAACAGCAAAAGCTCGTAAAGCCGGCAACACAGAAAGGAGTTCTTGTTTAAAGTTTTTCGCGCACTTTGACATAAAGGATTCAAACCTTTTCCACATTGTTTAAGCCAAATTGCTCTGCGCGCTCCAACTTCTCTAAAAGCTCAAGCAAACACCGTGGCAGTGCTTCTTCTTGAATTTCCATGTAAAATTGACGTAACTTCCGTGCTATTTCGCTATTGACCCCGAGAAGATCATCTCCAACTCTAAATTGTGTGGTGAGATTTTTTTCATCACGGTCGTTCATTTTTCATCCCCCTAATCCATATATTACTGGTAGCACCGCGAAGAATTTTTCGCCTTATGGTTGTAAATATAGCTGCCGGTAAAAAGTTCCATACAAATCAAGGAACTTTTTTATCGGTTGAGAATTTCAACCAACAAAATGCTTGAAAGGTCAAAGGAGTTATAAATTATGTCATTATCAACGCGCATTGCCCCGCATCTTCCCTATCTTCGGCGTTTTGCCCGCTCTGTCACCGGTAGCCAATCCTCTGGCGATGCCTATGTTTCAGCGATGTTGGAAGCACTCATTGCCGACATCTCCATTTTTCCCAAAGCCTCCACTGACCGAATTGGTACCTATTGGCTTTTTTGCCATCTTTTTGACCAAACCACACCAAACATCCCTGAACCCCTGCCCCAATTTGGTCTTGAACAAAAAACCAGTGCCAAATTATCCTATCTCACGCCCCGTGCACGCCAAGCATTTTTGCTCATTGCCGTTGAAGGGTTTCATGAACAAGACGCCAGCGAAATCATGAATCTGGATACGAAAGAATTTCGCAAGCTTCTCAACCAAGCATCCATTGATATTTCTCAACAAATTGCCACTGAAGTAATGATTATTGAAGATGAACCTCTTATTGCACTTGATATTGAGCAAATGGTAGAAAGCCTAGGTCATCATGTTGTAGGAATAGCGCGCACGCGTGATGAAGCTGTCATCATGTATCATAAGAAAAAACCACGGTTGATTTTGGCTGATATTCAATTAGCCGATAACAGTTCAGGGATTGATGCGGTCAACGAGATTTTGAAAAATGACCGTATACCGGTGATTTTCATCACAGCTTTTCCCGAAAGGCTTCTCACTGGCGAGCGTCCAGAACCAACTTTTTTAGTGACCAAACCTTTTAACCCTGATATGGTGAAAGCGCTTATTTCGCAAGCTTTATTTTTTCAAGAGAATGCTTCTAAAGCGGCTTAGAACAGGGTAACATCTTAAAATTATGATCGTTACGCCTCTTTCAAAGCCTCCCATGGATAGATCTCATATGAGTGCGCTCATGCAAGCGATTCGTGGTGCTGATATTTGCGTTCTCTATCAGGCAACAAATCTGGTTTATTTATGGGCTGAAAACTTGCCACACCATTTGCACAATAAATGGCGGGTTGGGTGTCGTGACAGCGACTTTTTTTCGCTTGACCTTGCAGACAATATGGAAACCATCAAACTGCAAGTTTTAGCCAGTGGCAAAATGCAAACTGTTGAAGCACGTTTTGAAGATACAAATAAACAAGAGATTTGGTACAAATTTTCTATTGATTGCCACCGCAATGATAACGAAGACATTATTGGTATTATCACCACCGGTGTCAATATTTCCGGCTTACGCCGCCGTGAACAAGTGCTTAAAATCCTTCTTCGCGAAGTCAGTCACCGTTCTAAAAACCTTCTAGCGATCATTCAAAGTATTGCCAGCCAAACCGCCCGCTATACTGAATCTCTTCAGGTTTTTTTACGAAAATTTCAAGGTCGTCTTCATTCTCTTTCTCATTCTCAAGATCTGATCACTGATTCCGATTGGCGCGGTGCTCAATTTCGCGAATTGGTACAAACGCAGGCTTTAGGTTATTTTATGAAAGAAACAGAACGTTTTTCACTTGAAGGCGTCGATCCTTATCTTTTTCCCAATGCCGCTTTGCATATCGGTTTGGCTTTTCATGAACTGATTGTCAATTCTCTTTCTTTTGGAGCCCTTTCCCAAGAAAAGGGGAGCATCTGTGTACGCTGTGAAATTGAAACAAAACTGAATGGCAAAACGCAACTTATCATCACTTGGCATGAAAATTTTGAATCCGGCATCCCTCCCACAAACAATAAAAAAGCCTGTTTTGGTAGTGCCGTTCTCGAAAAAATCGTTCCCATTTCCGTGAATGGTTCAGCTTCCCTCAAATTGACACAAGAAGGAATTGTCTATTGCCTCTCTGTTCCTGATACTTATTTTGATATTTTTTCTTAAAAGAGCATTTTAAACAATGAACAAGAGAAGTTTCCCCTTTTTTAGCAAAATGTCTCATCTGTTTATTAAGCACAAAGATATTTTCCAACCTCTTTAAACCAACCTCTATAGTCCCCCAATAGTTCCGCAAAACCTTAACGATGAGAACTGAAAGCCACATAAAATCCATTCCCGCTGTCAATCAACTTCCATCCCTCATATAACCGGCATATTTTAAAACAGAAACCAAAACGATAAAGAGCAAACCGTTTCAGCTTTTATATGCAAAATAAAAGCGAGCCTATTACCCATCTCTTTTTGTGTAATTTTCGCAATGCGTATATAATTTTATTTTGGCAGAATATGAAATTTCAAGGAGTAAAGCTAATATCCATCATCACTCTTCAGCTTTATGGGCTTAAAGCATCCACGACAACGACAATTAATTGATGAAAATTACATATTTTACGCTTTTATTTATCGCATTCTATAATGGAGATATTCTCTTCAAGTACAATAGGACATTCTAAAACAGAATACACTTATGTCTTTCATTCACGCACTTTTTTAATATTTCCCAGCGCATCCACGCTCATTTCAAAACAGTATCTGTAAATAAGATATAATAGCCCCCGTAAAGTGAACCATCAAAACCGCCCCTTGTTACGCCACGTCCTTCTTTACCTTCATACCCCTTTTCACTTCATAAAAGTAGTAGCTGAGCATCATCATACCATTTGTCTCTCATGTTACAACAGCCATTGACCTTTGAGAGCGTCCATAAGAGGCATTTTAGGCTTTTTTCAAATATTACTCACCGACATAGAGCCCCCACACACACCCTTTTATGACGTGCAAGCCAATGACTTTGATTAATTCACTATAGAAAACCCATCTCAAAGGGGAAAACCCATCTCAAAGGGGAAAACCCATCTCAAAGGGGAAAACCCATCTCAAAGGGGAAAACCCATCTCAAAGGGG
>NZ_JBHIPX010000015.1:31107-39136 GCF_042196245.1 Bartonella sp. AP19HLJMH | reverse complement strand
AACTAAAAAACTTTGAAAGCGTTTAACAGTGAAGAAGCCCCTAGGCTGACAAATTGGAGTCCGCTCTGTCAACCTGTCATTTGGAAAATAATTGATGAATCCCCTTGTTTTTATCCTCTTATTAGTTTCATGTACAGATGATTTTAATAGTTGCTATTCGAACAATACAATGGTTAAAATCTATCCCACGGCTCAAGCTTGTGAACAGGCCATGGTCCCGTCCACAAAAAAGTTTGCACTTTATGGACAACAAATTTTTGCCCAATGTATAAACGTACATGCAAATTTGCATCAACAAGAAGTAAGCTTGATCTGGTCTGTAACAAACCATGGAAATTTTCTTCTTAAAAGCCAAAACGTAAAGGACAAGCTGTCTACAGTCCACAAAGAAGATATTTTACCAACATCGCTTCCTCTTTTACATTCTTCTTCCACAAACCTCTTGCACAAAAAACTTTAAAAGCATAAACCCATCAGATCTCAAAAAAAATAATCAATGAAAGACATGATGGATAATAAGCGAATGCACCCTTCAAAAGACCATCACACAGAGCAAAATTCTCTGCCTCAAGATCTCCCTTTAGACCCTGCCGTAGAACGAGTGAGAAAAAAACTTATGGGTTTAATGATTATTTCCGTTTTAATAACGCTTTTCCTTATTCTAACCGTACTGTTTTTAATTGTTTATAAAGTGATAAAAACCGGATCAGCGCCAAAACAAACAGAGCTATCTTCCTCTCTCAGCAAAAACCCACACGTTATCCATCATACGCTCTCTCTACCGGAAAAAACACAGATTTTGTCGCAAAGCCTCTCAGAACACAATATTGTACTGAAAGTTTTAACCCCTGATGGACAAACAAAATTTATGATTTACAATTATCACACCGGTGCACTTGTCTCCATTCTTTCTGTTGAAACAACAAAAGAGAGAGCGAAGATAATGCCCCATTAAGAAAACTAACATCAATAAGCGCTGACATAGCATTCTGAAGGTTTAAACATTTTCTGCAAGCCGGCATTATCACACGCTTTACCAACTCGTGGATGTTGCCCACAATCCTTGGCGCTAGAGAGAGTTCATAAGAGCCATTTTTATTCCTTCTTATACAAATTTATCCACACGGGCTCTCCCCGTTTGCAACGTGCAAGCGAATGGTTTTTGTTGATCCAACATGGAACAAATTTGCAAATGAGAGAATTCTAGGGGTTTAGGAGCTCTCACCTAACATTCAAAACAATGAATTATTATTATAAATTAATGTGATAAGTCTTAAATATCCACCACTCGGCGACGGCGTGGTTTTTACTGTATCCCCTCACTTAAATCTTGGAAAAGAAGAAACCTTTCTGTCAACGCATTCCCATTTTAAGAAAATGACATCACTTGGGAAAAGCTAATAAACGTGCAAGAAATACCTCTTCTTGAGTGCAAAAATTCAACATATTAATTTATAGTGATGATTTATTTTGCATGTCAAACGAGAATCTCAAATACTGTAAGATTCTCCCTTTCAAATCTGTTCGTAAGAAACTGAATCAAAATCATTTCTTTACATATCCCAGCAAGAAAATGGATGAATAAAAATACCTCTTATGAATGATCCGGTATCAAAAGAAGAACTGTTGCAACATTGAAAATTAAAGCAATAACGCCCAGCTTACATCTTTTATTAAGCAAAGATAGCCGATGAATTTCACATAATAGAATTCATGAACACCAACGCGAAATGGGCATGAATACATTGAATAATATTAAATATAAGTGTGAATTAAATAAAACAACGACATTGCGTTCTTCATAAAAGAACTGCCTCTTAAAATACACGGATGCGGTTTTCTCTGTATTTCCTCACTTAAATCCCAGCAAAGAGGCAATCTTTTCTGTCAACACCCTTTGTTAAGTCTCAATACTGCCCGTGAAAATCCAAAGAAAGCGCAAGAGGCTTCTTGAGTATATACAATTTACTATCATGATACCAATAACATCACCACAAGCGCTTATACAGCACCTTTCAGGTTTAAACATTTCCCTCTGCTTCAAGATTGACCACTTGAGCGACGACGCATCTTTCCCTGTATCCCCTTACTTAAATCTCAGCAAAGAGGCAATCTTTTCTGTCAACAGCCTTCGTTAAGTTCCTGATACTGCCCGTGAAAACTCAAGGAAAGCGCAAGAAGCTTCTTGAGTATATTATAATTTATTATCATGATACCAATAACATCACCACACAAGCGCGCTTACACAGCACCCTTCAGGTTTAAACATTTTCCTCTGCCTCAAGATTGACCACTCGGCGACGGCGTGGTTTTCTCTGTATCCCCTCACCTAATCCAGGCAAAGAAGAATCCTCTTTTGTTGCTGTTTTTGTTGCTGTTGATGCATCTCCATTGCTAGAGCTTTCTGCTGTTGTAAGTGAAAGCTCAAGAGATGATTCATCTTGAGTCCGTACAGTACGTCGACGAGGAGAACGACGTATTTTTTTGACAGGTTCAACATTTTTCTCAGAGAGGCAGTGCTCTTGATCTGTTTTTTCATCCGATAGAGCCTCTAAAGCGTTTTCACGCGCATCCCCATTTTGCGCTTTATCATATTGGCCATTGCCATTTTTTTGCGACGACATTTGTAATACATCTGTATCACCCTCGACAGCATCCTTTTTTTCACCATCAAGATTTATTTCACCGCATTCTTGCCCATTGTTTTCATCACGATTTTCGTTTTCATCACCACGATTTTCATCACGCCGAACCGATTGAGACATTTGCCCAGCTGCTGCTAAAATAATACGCAAATAGTGCTCGGCATGTTGTAAATAATTTTCCGACATAACACGATCACCTGCACCTTGTGCATCACGCGCAAGGCTTATGTATTTATCGGCAATTTGCTGAGCATTCCCGCGAATTTTAACATCCGGACCGCTACTTTCATAATTGCGAGACAACGGATTAGGACCGCGACGATTATTATTGTTATTACCATTATTGTTATTATTGCGACCGCGTACCCGTCTATTTTGTTGTGGCCTCATCTTTATCCCTTTTTGGAGTGTTTGTCTTATGTGTGTCTTAATTGACGCTTCCTCATTACATTATCTTTTGATAATGCTGATCATGTTTAACATACGATTATCAAGCTATCCGCGTTTATTTCACTCAAACGAACCCTACTGATATTGATAAAAGCATATATTTTCTTGAAAATCACAAAACAGCAGGGAAATCGTAAATCAAAAATTCCCTTTTTCTCTGTCAAACAGCAGAAACCTAATGATGTTCACGTAAAATGCCAAGTGTTTTTTTTAAAATAAACCATATTTCACTAAAAAAAATAATTATCTTGTGGAAAACAAAAAGGAAAACACACATATAACACACCTGACAAAGAAAAAATTCCTGCCAGAGAATAGTAGAAGCTTCCTTTTTTGCTCTAAAACCACCGCTCCTAAAAACGCCGATATTCTCTACCCCCTCGTGCATTTAACTCACAAGCACTTCCATCCCAACGAGTCACTGCGCGAACCTCTTTATTTTATAAATATAGCCTCTCTTCATCGCTAAAGCAACCCCTTGCGAGCGATAATCCACGATCGCCTCACAAAACCTCTTAACTTTTATAGATAGATTAACACGAAGTATTATTCAAGCCCTATAAACCAAGAGATCAATCTTCTTTCCCAAAAAAGTCAATGATACTATCAATTTTTATTTTAACCCATAGAGTTTTTAAGTTAATCACAGTTTTTATTTATAACAAATTGAGCTTAAAAACAAAATATTTAAATACAAAAAAATATCAAATTATGAAAAAAACGACCAATATGTCACACTTTTTTAAAAATCAGCTTCTTCTCAAAAAAATACCCTCCTCAAAGCCTATCAATAAGAATGGCCTAACGTATTTCCTTACTTATCTTTTCTGATAAAGAAAACTAGAATTATAAAACAAGCACATTTTTAAACCCAGCACAGCGCTTTACGCATGAAGAAGCCGTAAATGTTTATAAAAGGAATGTTTTTTTACTCATTTTTGTCATGTCTATTGACTTACACCCTCAAAGAATGAAGGTTCTCAAATCACACTGGTCTGTTAACAATGAAAATACTTATAAAATTCATACACTAAATTGATTTGTAATGATAATTCATATTTTTTGTGTTGAATAAGAAAATTAATACCGTAGGATTTTTCATCCTCAATCTGTTTGCTGTTGAATCAATCTCTTTTTCTTGCATGTTACATGTGGGAAAACCTGCGTGGAGTAAAAACGATAAAAAGACTAAAAGTGCCTCTTATGAACCGTCTCTAAGGCTAAAGGGTTGTCGAGAGCACCATTGGGAGCGAGCAAAGTGTGAGATAGTACCGGCTTATTCTTTGTTTAAACCATAAAGATGAACTTGCTTTATAAATTTTATACATTTCATGATGGTTTACCATTATACCATTCACCAAAACCATCACGAAATGGATTTCCCACACTTGTTATTTCCCTTAAAAAAGCGCAACAAATCCTCCTGAAACTCCACCACGCCCCCTTAAACATTTCAAGGAGGCCATCCATACCTTATGTCGCCACACCTTAAATAAGAAGTTCGATATAACAAGATAAATAAATCAAGCTGCTATTGGTCATGAGGCAGATAGTCATTTAAGAGGCTTTTATCTTTTTATCAAAATTCGCATCCTTTTAACTTTCCATATAAAAACTTAAAAGTAATTGCGCCTTTTGCCTGTTTTATTTTCTCTTTCATTCAGAAAACAGTCTCGTAAGAGAAAATAATTTCCATCCCCAGGACGGACCCTCGTCAAACATTGTTTTTTAGCACTATCAGAAAGCTTATCCCACATTTCACGAATAGCAAAATAGGCCTCACTTTCCAAATTAAGACAATGCTGATAAACCTCTCTTTTCATATCGGGCATAACGGAGGCAGAAATTTCCTTGCAATATACGCGTAGATCAAAAACAGGAATAACCAATTCAACGGGTGCTTGTTGTGTTACTTTTTTATGAGAAGAAAAATAACTAACCACCTTTGCAACAACAAAACACAAAAACACTATACAAAAAAGTATTATGCAAACAAAAGCAATCTTGCGATATAATCTTTTGAAATAAGCCTTTTGTCTTGCTCGGATTCTTTTTTCCATAAAGATTATACCCTTTAATATCCCAAGAGAAGCTTTTACAGCAAAAAATGATAGAAGTATCTGTGTACACAATACAGGTTATAGCCGCAAACGATCAAGACTCTTATGTCAAAAGACTCTCTTTTTTACCGTATAATTCTTATCGTATATAATTCTTATGAAACACTTTTCTCATGCCCTTTATGAAAAAATAGGGCTGATGATTTTCTCTCACCACTTTTAAAGACGAAGATTCTTCATCCATGCGGATCTATAAACAATTCGTCTTTGTTAAAACACATCATATTGATTTATAAAGAATATTTATTGTTTTACATGTTGAATGAGAAACCCGAACACCATAGGATTCTCTCATTCCAAACCTGTTTATGTTAAATCAACCAAAACCATGTTGCTTACAAGTTACAAGCGGAGCTAGCATGTGGATTAAAAACTGTATAAGAAAGGCATATGCCTCTTATGAATCGTCTTAAGTGTCAAAGACCGTAGCAAAATTGGGAGCTAGAAAATACAATGATGGTGCGGACTTGCCTCTACATAAGCGTAAAGATGGGAGTGCTCAATGGATTTACCGTTATTCACCACACAAACACTTCATATATAAAATCTTATACGCCTTCTATTACCGCCCCCTCAAAAAGCAGTCGCTAAAACAAGATAAGAGATTATAGATGTAAAACTCCTAACAAAAAAGAATGGACTTTCTAATCGAGATCAACAAACACTGTTAAAGACACATTTGCATTTTTGATCATGCTGGCATGTATGATAATGGCCCTTCAAATGCGCCACCATTTTATGCTTCACCTCATATCATTCTCCGTCAAACAGTAACAAGATTCTTTAACTATTCAACGCCCCCCAACCAAAGCAAAGAAACCAAACCCAGACGCCTGCATTTTTATTTGAATCTTCCCTATTGGGATAAAACACACAAGAATTTAAAGATTTCACTGCAAAATGAAATCACAAAATACAATAATGAGAAAAATATCCAAAGCCATCTCAATAACAAATATATAGCGCCCCTGTTATTAGAAAGTAAAAAAGCCGCACCATTTAAAGGCGCGGCTTATGAATAGAGATATAACTAAATAAAATACAAAAGAAATCAATAATAAATACTTATACACAAAACGTATAGTATTGCAAGCTTTTTAATTATATTTATAAAAATATCCAAAAAGAGTATAAATAATGATACATTCGTATTGAGGAGAACTGTTTATAACAATACACTTTCTAAAATAAAAACGTATCCAATAAATCAAAATACTTTGTAGCTTTATCTCAATATAATCCATGAAAAAACACACATGATTTAAGTCCATAATTATAATAAGACCCGTTCTTTTACGCTTGTAAAAGCTGGTTTTTCTTAACTTACATTCACCACTTCAAAAGATGAAGATTCTTCACCCAATCTGATTTATCAACAGCCCAGATTGCAGTGGGGTCCATTTGGCTTTTTCGTATGTGATTGATTTAAACTTAAAGCTCAACAAATAAGCCTGCCTTAAATATTTGCCACGCCCTTTAAAAAACACTTTTTGTATCATGGAAGCTCTTACAAAGAGACTTGCCTTATATCATCACACCTGAAAGGACAGTCTTTACAGCATAAACAGGATAAGACAAATCAACAACCGCTTGTACAATCTTGTCTGATAAGAAAACAAGTGAAACGTTAGCCTTCAAGCCTGCTCCAACAGTACAGCATTTCTCTTCTTTATAAGAAAAGACACAACGATACGCATGATTTTTTTATAGGCATTTTTCTGCTTTTGTCCTTTTGGCAATTAACATTTTCTTTTTATGGGATTTTTAACAAATTAAAATTGCGAGGATCTGCACTTTTTCTCTTTTAAAAAAGCGTAAAAATGGCAATTTTTTATAGAGTTAAAATCATCAAACGCTCTATCCAAAAGCTTTTTAAAATGATTGCACGATTTTTTATCTTTTTAAAGCTTCTTTTGCCATGCGTTTCTATTTGGGCATGGCTCCTTGCTCTGTAGGCTTTAAAAACTTACCCTTAGATTTCAATATGCGCCCTACTCTCCCCAACAACGCATGATCAACTTATCCAGCAACAACGCTTCTCTATCAATTTTTACCATTTTTTAACATCTCAAACAGAGTGCAATTCCAGGCTCCACCGAAGATATAAATTAGGTTTATCTGATCTATAGCTTCACCCCATACATATTGTTATGATCACTCTATTCTATTTTTCCTTATCTAACAAAGAAGAAATCTCTCTAGAATGCTCAACACTGATGTTTTGAGTAACACTACTGTGTATTTCTAGCGGTTTATGTGCTGTAAATTTTGAAATAAAAGAGCTGTAGTCTATTTTTGGCGCCTCGTATATTGGAGAAAAAAATATGTCTCCAGCGGACGATGATTCTGTTTTAATTTCTGGTGCGCTCACAAAACTGTTTGGTGTCGTTATTCCACCACTCACAACACTATTAATACTGTCTTGCTTCTCTTCTTTCTCATTTTTTTTCTGTTCGACATTGGTAAGATCTAGAGCATTTAATTTTTTTTCTAAAGCATCCATGCGCTTTGCAATTTTTGTAATATCTTCATATGCTTTCTTCAACAATGCGTTTAAAGGAGCATGTCCCATTCTTCCGCTAGCATAAAGAACCACACGAATACATTCCGGATCATCAATATCAGCAATAGAAAATGGAAAAAGTGCCATTATATCCCCCTTTTTGATAAGCTAAACGCGTATTAAGGCATTTGCATATCTTTTTCCGTTGTACGGCTCTTGCATTTCTCAGAAAACCTCAGAAAACCTCAGAAAACCTCAGAAAACCTCAGAAAACCTCAGAAAACCTCAGAAAACCTCAGAAAACCTCAGAA
>NZ_JBHIPX010000015.1:0-31007 GCF_042196245.1 Bartonella sp. AP19HLJMH | reverse complement strand
GAAAACCTCAGAAAACCTCAGAAAACCTCAGAAAACCTCAGAAAACCTCAGAAAACCTCAGAAAACCTCAGAAAACCATATGAAAAGCTTTTGAAAAAAAATTCCTCATCGAAAATTTTTACAAGGTATTTTTTTAGATTATACTCTGTTTTCCACCTAAAATGATGATTTTACCACCTAAAACCAAAGAGAAATGCATGTCACCTTGCATGCTGTGTCAGCTTTCCCCAAAAGGACAAAGCCCACACCGGTCTTTAAATAATGGCAATCAATAAACAATGGTTTGTAAACAATCTGGCTTCTTATCTAACAGATTTGACTTGGCTTCCCCCTTCAAATGCATCCTTGTAATGTATCCCCTGTCCAGAGTTACTCTACAAAAAAACGCTGCTTTAGGAATACACACAGACGAAAAACACCCCATGCATAAAATTTTAACCGCATCTCAAACAATGGTATTTTACAACACAACGGGATAAACTATTGTCTTATAGATTTTCTCGTATCACTCTCATCCTGTTTCAAGAAGTTGCCTGATAAGCACAAAATGCCATCTCAGAGAGTTCAATGCCTCACCATACGTTACAACGCATCGCCAACCTGCTGCTCTTGCCAACAGTGCACCCATTTTGAAAACAAAGAGTGGCTTTTTTCCTACACGCTTTGCCAAAAAAGGGAGCGCTCCATTTTGCTTTTTCTCGCTTTAAATAAACATATCCGTTGACCTCTTTCCACCACCCTCAAAGGACAAAGGTTTTAGCCCCACATCGGTTTGTAAACAATCCAACTCCTCTGAAGGGGCTCCATATCTGCTCATTATTTATATGATTCACTTGCATAATACTTAACCAAGCAAATCCTCACCAGAACAGTTGCTAATGTATTAAATACTTTAAGCTATCTTACTGATATCACCACCTTCAATAATAGTGTTTTAATGACGGTATTTTACGCTATAATAGGATAAAATTATCTAGGGGCTTTTTGTCATCGCACAGCAGCGCTTTAACCCCAGCACTTGAAATAATGGATCACGATATCACAAAAGAGAGGCATTTGAGCTAAAATATTGATTCATCAGCAAAAAACGCCATGAATAAAGAAAGTTTTTTTGTTCTCCCCCTACCTTCAATAATCACCGTCTTGATCCTCTAAAGAACAATAGGCAAACTTACCTTTAGACATCCAACAAAGGCAGCACAAAAAATAAAGAGAGTTGAGTTTTTTCTAAAGCGCCTCAAAACTTTCTACACAATATATTCTATAAGACTTTATATTCAATAAGACTTTTTTTCATAACAAACATTTTAGCATTTTTATCTTTCTCTCACACAGCTTTCATTCTCAGGCTTTGACAGCATAAACCACCGCCATATTGACGGGGCGTGTTTCATCCCCCCCTGTTTTTTGCAACAAGACCTTATGTTCATGCTCTCCCGCAGCCTTCGTTAACCGATCTTTATTGTAGACTTGAGCCAGATGTCTATAATATTCACCGTGATTCATATCCCAAACTACCTCGTCAATCATTGGATAACTATGCTGGTGGTTACCTGTTGAATCTGTTTTTCCCTCATGGGTATGGGATTGAAAAGACTCTTCTTGTCGGCTTCCCAAGCGACGTCCTTTATCAATTTCTTTTCCACTATCGAGCCCCCGTAAAAACATTCCACGCAAATCGGGAACATTGAATGTTGTTCTCCCGTCTCCTTTTCCCCATGTTTCTCCCAGAACAGCAAAGAGATTAGCATAGTTCCTTCGCGAATATTCTTTACCATTACACAGTAACCATCCAGAGGGTATTTTTTCTGTAGCAAAAGTCCCGATAAATCCAGAAGAAAAAGTTTCAGGCAAAGGAGGAAAGGGCGGAATTTCAGGAAGTTTTATAGTAGGATTGGTTAAAAACCAGCCATCAGCATTTTTTCCGGCAATATCACGCGTATAGACGATCTCATAAAGCCCCCCTTTTTGAATTTCTCCGCCCTTTAAAGGCATAATACCCTCTGGTGTTGCCATATAAGTTGGTCGTGGTAGCAATTGATTTAAAGAAATATTTGTTATTCCTCTGTTGACGCCTTGTGCTTTAAAGCGCACAACAATGCCATCCATATAAGTCTCAAAAAAAGACTTTGTTTCCAAACGAAGTGACGTTCTCTCATTTTTCACATCGACAGTAAACTGTGTTTCAATCCCGCCCCCATTATCCAACAAATATTCTTTGATGCGTTGCATCATAGCGCGAGCACTATCATTGACTGTGCTTGGCGGTTGCCCTTCTGCCCAGTTTATATTCTCGTCGACATAAGCATTTTCTGATGCAACAATTGACCAATCATAAATCGAGCTCATAGAAGATACTCTTTTTTCAAAAAGGGAAAACGAGCAAAAAATGAAGAAAAGAAAGCCGCAATTTTATTTTTAGATGCCGGCATTTTCTCCATTTTCATTTTTTCCATTTTCAGGCCTATTTTGTCATAATCAACATGCAATAACTTTGTTTTCGCATTGACATAAACAGCTTCAGGGTTCACACGCAACACGTCTTGCGCCATAACGCCCTGATAACGTTGTGGATTTCCCTTATAATTAAAGGTATAAAGTGGATATCCCTTTTTCTGCCCCACAGGGATAATATTTTCTTTTGCTCTCACATCACAAAGCCCTAAAATTCCTCCGACCAATCCAAGCACTTGCTGCGCATCACGCAATGGATCTTTTGTCACAGAAGGCATTGTCGTGGATTTTCCTGAAGTCGTTCCGTAATTTCCAGCAGCCTGTGTTCCTACCTGTAACAAACTTTGCAATCGGTTCCAATCTTGATTATCTTTTTCTGACCATTTTTGGCGTTCAGCATCTAAGACATTTTGGCGGTTTATATCTTGAATCATGCCCCCTTTCAAAGCATTGCTTTGCACGTTACTCTGTCCTTGATAATAGCTATTTGCCGCATTAACTTGATCATTCTGAGAGCGATCAATCATCTGGTTTGCATTCATCATATTGTTAATATCTTGATTATATTGCTGTGCTGCAGCATTTGTTGCCAAGGCGCCTAACTCATCGGCCAGCACACCAGTATGAGCCCCAGAGCCATAACGTCCTGCTCCCGACATCGATTGATTAATTGCATCGGACGTTTTATTCAGAGCATTTTGCAATGCAGTATTAAATTTACTATTGCTTCCAATCCAGCTTCCCTTAGCCATACCGGAAAGATTTGTAGCGCTGTTGGTTGGTGCACTCAACCATTGCGTTACCGTTGGATTGTTATAGAGCCCTGCTGCTTGTTGTAAACCGGTCAGCGCATTTTTTGTCATATTGCTAAGACCAGCGACTCTGTCTCCCTGATAAACGTTTCCGCCAATTCCTTTATTATAAAGTCCAAGTGCATCAGCACTGGCTTGTTTAAGAATATCAGCCGCCCAAGCAGGTGGAGCATTTGTTTGTGTTGTTGTCTGCACTTGAGGTGTGGTTTTTCTACTCATGGGTTCAGAACCTTTCTATATTGAATAAGATTACGAGAATATCCGTGATGAGCGAGCTTTTTCGCCCATCCAGTTCTTCCAAACATGTGCATTTCTTCAGCATTAATTGTTCGCGCCCATTTTTCGACTTCATCAATCAACTTGACCAATTTCAGCCCTCCCTCTCCAGCAAGATCAGAGAGAACGACGCATTTTTTTCCCGTATGGGTTATTTCAACTTTGGTAATTGCAAAAGCACTAAATTGGATTTTATTTTTTAAGACCAGCCACAATTGTGCTTGTCCTGTAGCGATTTCTTCAGCAATTTTTTCCAGACAAACATCATCCGGAAAGCGCTGAACATATTTTTTCAATGCAGCATTGAGAGCCTCTTGATAGGGAGCTATTTTTTCCCATGGCCACTGCTCTGTCAGATGAGCAGAATATAAATCTTGACTCTCTTGCATCATAATTTTAGCTCTTTTAGCTTTGTCATTTCCCTCATTTGAGCAATACGCATCCCCATGCATACTTCACGCATTCCATGCCCCCCGCACAATAAAAGAAAAAAAGCCCCATCATCCCTTTGTCACAACAAAGAGGGAACTTTTTTCTTTATAAAAATAAACCATGGTGCAGCCTATTTTCCTTTATCGCAGAAAAGCATGAAACATAACGCACCACCTTGTTCTTCATATTATAAAGACACAGCTTATCGCATTGTGCCTTTGTTTATAAAGGCTTGGGAAGTCTATGGGGCATTTGTTCTTTAATAATAGAGGTTTGAGCCTATCGCATGGTATTACAAAAGGGCATGCCTATCGCATGCCGGCCCGCGTCAATTCCACATCAAATCCAGTGACATGAGTCCAATTCACCCCTTCAGGAATACGCAATTTAAAGCGATAAAACCGTGCCCTTGCACGACAATGAATTTGTCCAGTATTATAAGAGGGCTGTTTTTCTGGCAACCAAACAGTTTCCTCTTCAAGAGATTGTCGAAAGCGCATTCCCACAGACAAATAAAACTTTCCACTATTGACTTGAGGCATAATATTTTTCACCCGTGTTATCCTGCCATTTGTCTGCCCCATTTCTTGTGATGTCACGACACAAGCCATAGGACACCCAGAAAACGAACCCAGTCTCCCCTGTTGATCAAATGCCCCCAGAATAGGCGATTCATTTTTCCAAGCTTTACTATCAAGAGAAAAGGACAAGTCATCAATATTCTTAGTCACAAAATCAAGACCTTCTAGGGTTGTTCCGGCTAAGAAAATAGGCAATATCATTTTGATATCGACGAGAGCTTTTGTCCATTTTTGCAATCCCCAATCATAAATGAGCAAGATACGTTTATGAAGATTCTCATCAGAATCAACCATCCAATAAACACGATTATACACCCCATCGATAGCAGCAGATAGAGTGTACAGATTATCCTTCCTTGATTTTGCGGTCATCGTTCGATCGACTTTTTCGAACCCAATGGGTATAATCTGTCCCTCATTTGTTATTTGATAAAACCCGCCCTCATCGGCAAAGAATGCTAAATCGCCTCTACAAACAATTGATTCAGCATTTTTTGCGCCTCGTTTATCGTGGATTTTTTGGAAACTAAAAATAATCTTAGAGCCAGGGATAAAAGAACCGGCATAGATTGCAGAACGCATAAAGATAATTGGATTTGTTGTCTCCGTTGCCCCTTGGACGAATCCGCCATCAGGAAAATCTTGATAATCACAACTTTTTTTCCCCACGGTCCAAAATTCAGCATCATTTAATCCAGACCAATGAACCCTTCTTGGATACTCGGTTAATTTCATCAAACAAACGAAATCTCCCCAGATTCGAACAATCCCTGCCTGTGGTGGATTTCCTCCTAAATTTCTAAATGTTTTATCATGGTTAATATCAATCACTTGTGGTTTATCATTGGCATTCACCGCAATGATCAAATCACCAAACAAAGCAAAAGACCACGGAGCATCAACATTAGCCAGATAAGGTTTTCCTTTTTGGCTAATATCTTTCCAGTTCATTGTTGTATTATCAAGCAAGAAGATTTTTTCTCTTGTCCCGACAATAATAGAAACCCCATTTTTTGTTTTAACCGCAAGAGTGCCTAAAATTGGCTCCGGACAAGGCTCTGATAAAGGCTCAAAACTTGGCATAGGGATATAGGAGCCATCAGCCGGGAGCACATTAACAAGTTCATCGGTAAAAATTCCATTGATATCCGCCACATCGGGTCGATAATCAGCGATTGGGAAAAAAGCCATCAAGACCCCCATAAAATCTTTGAAGAGCCCAGTGCCATTCAAAACACCAAGGCTTATTGATAAAAAACCACAAAAGCCCTTAAAACTCTAAAGGCATAAAATTCAACAAAATAAACAACCTTAGGTTGTCTAACGCACCAAAAAAACGATACCATAAATAATGGCCACCCCAACGCCATCCACCAGCGCCAAACCAAAATCAACTGCCCGCAAATCAACCCCCACAATGACGGGGGAAAGAGCCATCAAAAGCCCCCCATAAAACCTTTGAAAAGCTCAGTGCCATTCAAAACACCAAGGCTTATGGATAAAAAACCACAAAAGCCCTTAAAACTCTAAAGGCATAAAATTCAACAAAATAAACAACCTTAGGTTGTTTAACGCACCAAAAAAAAACGATACCATAAATAATGGCCACCCCAACGCCATCCACCAGCCCTTCACCATCAACACCCAACGCGTGTATCCAGCCATAAGTGACAAACCAGCCACCAGTGCCAAACCAACCTTCAACGCCAGCCATAAACGATTTGAAATGAACTTTTTAAAAACGCATTGGGCGGATCTTTGAAGAACCTTTTCGGCGCGATGTTTCAATGCGCAAAGCTTGAAGCTGTTCTTGAAAATCTCTGAAAGAAACGGCGGCATATTCAGGATCTTTAAGAATATTTTTATAAAGTTCATATTTTGCTCGTGCTTTAATAAGATCAAAAGCATAAATCAACCAAGGGTTATCATCCTCTTTCAGCTGTTCATCGGCAAAATGAACAGGAGCATAAGAAAGCTGTACAGCTTCCACATGTTCTGGTGTTGGAAAGAGTCCTATTTTTTGATCAAGGTAGGTATAAAAGAATGGCGTTCCTAGCGCAGGATGCATACCATATTGTTGATGCAACACTTCCAAGGGCTTAAAGAACAACTTTGTTGGTGTTGCACTCTTTGTTACTAAAAAGACGCCCTCCAAACTCTTTTCTGCTTCAATAAAAACCCCTTCTTCTTGCCCATACCATGTTTTACCACTTTGTGTTTTAAACGTCCTTTCTCTTTTTTCATTAAAGAAAAAGGGTTCGCGTTCACACAAACGCAAAGCCGTAAAAATTGAATCTTGAATTTGCAGGGAATATTCCGCTGTTGTATCGTCAATTTCATCTTGAATAAGCGCGACCATATAAGCAAAAGTTTTAGAATGGTCTGAATGTGTAAGGTTTAGATTTTGGGGATCAGAGGATAAAGTGGTCATAAGCCTGTCCTTGTTTCTGGAAGCATTTTAAATTTTTCCCCCAACAGATCCCTCTTGTTGGGGGAAGAGAGCAAAAATTTGCTTTAAGCGGGTGCTCCATAAGTTGGAATGACAATAGTGCCAAAATCCTGAGCCCCTTGCGTACTTCCTGGCAAGGTAAAGCAAGTTTTTTTCATACCAATAATGGTTTTTGCCGCAACCCCGAATTCTCTTTCATAGTCGAAGAGTTCCTCCACCAATTTATAGCGTGTCGCCCCTCGATCTTTACCAAAAGCAATCACAGCACTCTGCGCACCAAGCAGAACAGCCCGCCGCACATTTGGTACAGCTTTGTTAGCAGTTCCAGCTTCGACCCCTTCGGTAATATGTTCAGCTTCGCGCAAAACCACACCATTATACATGCCCAAAGACCCATCATAGAGCGGATTTTTGATACGACTTCCACTATAGATTGCCTTAGTAATGTCGAGCCATTGCCCCGCATCAGTATTGGTTCGCAATTGTGTCACTTGGGTTGGATGTAGATAAAGCACATAGACATTTTCGCCATCAATCCGCACAGGTCTAATTTTAGGATTTGCCAATTTAGCCCGTTCAACTGCTTTATCAATCAAGCTGAGATCAAAAACATCGTCTTCTTTTAAGTCCTCATCTTTTGCTTTATCATTAGGACGTACCACACGTTTATTGGTTGGTGCCGTTGGCGCATTAAACCCATAATGAACTGGTTTAAGGGTAATCGTGCGTCCTTCAAAGTTAATTGTTTTTGCGGTATACCCGCAAACTTGAATGAAGAACATCATACTCAGACGATCTGCATACCAATCAACCAAACCATTTTTTGCCTCGGTGCGCAAATCATGGAGAATTCGTTGTTGATCAATCGTTCCCTCATTTTTGACACGCACAGCATGAACGAGTTCATTAATTGCCAAGCGATCATTGAGAAACTGTAAAGCTTCTTCATTGCCTTCCAATGTCTGCCCTTCGCTCACCCCATCGCCTAGCAACTGCACACGCAAATTAAAGCTAATAGCATCCCCACTTGCTTTCGTGGTTTCATCTTTTAATTGTACGATACTGTTTGAATCATTTCCAATCAACGGTGCAATTGGAAGTGCTTTTGAGACTTCTTGGTTTAGTAATTTAGACCATGTGCGCACTGCCATTGGGTCATTAAGTCCGATATAAGTTACAGTCATTTTGTCCTCTAAAAGTTTTATTGACATAAAAAACCCGGCAAAGCGCCGGTTGTTAAAACACCACATTTCATTTCAAATGGTGAATAGGTTGTTTGTGAGTTTTATCTAATTTCTGTTAGCGTCTGCCTCCCCCTTATAAGAGCTCTCCTCTCCACATCCGTGTTTAAGAAATCCCCTAGCATTCTCCTGCGCCAAAAGCCTCTTAACATTCCCGCAAAAAACACTCCCCCACATTCTCCTGCGCTAAAAGCCTCTTAACTTTCCCGCAAGAAAACACTCCCCCGCATTCTCCTGCGCTAAAAGCCTCTTAACTTTCCCGCCCCCCTCTCATTCTTGTTTTTAAAATTCTCTTCCCCCCATTAAACGATTAAAAGCAGCTTTATTTTTAGGTTCAGCAACCCAAGCGCTAAACTCTGCTTCTGACATTTTATCAAGCATATCCAAAGAAATCGGCCCATTTGGCGTTAAACCGTTATAAGCAGCAAGAGTACGTGCAGAATTGTGTCTTTCCTGTAAATTTTCACCCATGTTATTGGGAACATTTGTGTAGCCAATTTTTTGTGCAATAGAGTAAATCACTTCAGCCGGATTTTGATTTTTTTGCGCACAATCGCGCAAGATCTGCTTCAACTCATCACCAATCAACGCATCAATATTTTTGGGATCGGCCATCTCAGGATAGAGCGAAGCACAAGCTGCCAACTGTTTAGCCCTCGTTTCATAAATAAAATCAGCTGCTTGATCAAAATCATGATGCTTTTGTTTAACACTAGCAACAGACTGCTGAAAAAACGCATGTAACTGTTCTGCTTCCAAACCAAGAGAAGGCTGTTGTTTTTCATGTAAAAGCCCTTTTTTTTGGAGTGTTTTTCCCAACCATTGCATATAGCCCATAAAGTCTTTTTGTGGATCTGGTGGAGCATCTTCTCCCCCTTGAACCTCTTTTCCAGCCTTTTGCGAAGAGTCCTGTTGTTGATGCATTTGCCCTTGAAAATTATCTTCAAGAGTTTTTTCTTCTCTTGCAATTTCACCATCTTCTCCCTCTTGTGTTGAGACCAGAAAATCTTGTTTCAATTGGTTTTGTTCTGCCGGCGTTAAGTGTTCTTGATCCATGACATTAGCCTTCTCTTTTTTTAAACAATAAAATCAAATTTTTCAGATAAAACAGCCCATAAGCACTTATCCCCTCAATGCTCTCTCATCATTTAGCACCAGCATTCTCCTCACATGGCTCCCCCACCATGACAGCAAAACACCTCCCACCATATCCCCGCCGTGACAGCAAGACTCTATTAAAGATGTTTCCCAACACCAACACTACGGCTCAACACAACAGCTCTTCTGAGATAAAGAGAGGCGACATTGCACGACATAAGCAACATGGGTAACTATGGACATTGTTTAGATAAGCAACTTCTGATAGATGAAATTCATCCAAGAGAGCGCATCATAAAGCATCCTATTGTTGAGCCTTTACTGTCTGCAACATCTGCATTATCTGGTCTGCCCCCACATTATTCCCCATCTGCGCTGAGGCATTTTGCTCTTCTTGAAGAGAATTTTGCGCCTTTATCGCAATTTTATGAATGAGTGAGGCTGGTAAAGGTGAATAGCGTAAGAGATCAAGCATAATCTCAGGCGTTGCAAAATTTTGCATCAAAGGAAGCAGTTGCATGATCAGTGCAAAAGTACGCTCTTTTTCATTAAGACTTGTTGGTGCATCATCCACGACAATATCATATTCCAAACTTGTCACCATTTCGCGTGTCAGCGGCACATACTGGGCATTTTCATCACCGGCAATACGCACCAGCCGCCCATCGGACAGATAATTTTGAATAAGATAGAGAATAATTTTTCCCTGTCGTTGCCGATATCGACGCAACCCATCAAAAAAGGAAGCCAAAAGATTAAGTGACGATTGTCGCCGTTGTTGCTCAAGAATGCCAGGCTGATTGACAGCTCGCGTCCCAATAAATTCAGAAGACAACCCCGTCACCTGTTCGAGTGCGCTCTTTGCTTCATTAAACAATTGGAAAAACCCTTGCGGAAATTGTGCCACGGGTTTAGGCTGAATTCTTCCGCCAGACACAGCACCACTTTTCAACCAAGTAATACTATCGGCTCTAGCCCAACTCTCGAGGGCTTGTCGATCATCATCAAAAGCATCGCGTTCTGCCATAATGCCGCCTTTTGATTGGCTATTGAGCAAATGCATTACTTGACTAAAATATTTGTTTGCCCACCGTTGCGGATCTTTTGTAGGGCGCACAATTCCATAAAATTGCCGGCTTAACTTATCAAAAGTACCGGTAATACACTCCCATCCCAATTGATTGGGTGGAACCAAGGGCTTATCAGGCGCTTCAAGCAGCTTTCTACCTAAAAATGCCCGTTTGACAATTTTTCTGTTCAACCTTGTTGCTTGAACATGAGGAAAGGTTTTGCTTAAATTTTGGAAATCCTGCTCTGAATAATCGACAAACTTTCCACTTAGAGGCTCGAGAACTTTATAAACCACCTCGCGTTCAAACCAGCGACATTCTACCAATGTCACCATTTTAGGACGTTGATAGCCGCTCCCCTCTTCTCCTTGATACCCCCTCTCGGACTGATAATTTTGTGTCATCCCATCGCTGGTTGAATGTAAAAAACTCTGATGTTTAACCCAATCAGCATTAAGGTCACTCCAATGAACATTGGGAAACATTTCCTGCGCCACAGCAAGGGGTTTTTCATCAATATACCATAAGCGTTGAGCATCAATAAGATTAGACTTGACAGCACTTGCATCCCACACCATTTTCATAGGATCCAGCCGCGCAATGATTGGTTTTCCTTGCGGATCTTGTTCATAATCAAGGCGTGTATCTGTCCAGCCCATACCGCAAATAATTGCATCTTGAAAGGCATCGGAATCTTCGTATTCCCCATCGGCTTCATCGCGAAACCATTCGGCTGCTCCTGTCAAAATCTGGTTCGCAAAGGCAGCTCCTTCTTGTCGTGGAATAAATTGCACTTGCCTTTTATTATTGCGCTCAGCCCCAATCACGGCATTAATTAAAGGCGCAATACGGTTAAAAGTCATCACGGGTCTGTTTTGTTCGTGCAAGACAGCCAAGTCTTGCTCATTCCATTGCCGCCCATTATAAAAATCGTAATCTTCCTGGGCATTTTTTCGCCATTTTTCGACATGATCAATATCATCCTGATACCAACCCACGAGTTTTTTAAAGAGAGCTTGATTTTCAAGCGTTTCGATTTGATTAAAAGAAGAATCTGTAGAACTATTCATTAAAAAGCCATCCATGAAGTTTGAGAATGGTGAAACGAGCGATAAGGTTTTTTTCGCGCTTTAGCATTTGGTTGTTCATAAGCCACACACATCAGTCCAAAGGCATCGGCGCCATGGCTAGCCCAATCATGTTCAGCTCCTAGTCCGATATTGCGCTGTTCGTCGCGCTTTTCATGATACCAAGCAAGCGCTTTTCTGCCCGCACATGTCGTTTCACGATTAAACCATAGTGCAGGAAACAACCGCCGTACGGCTTCGATACGCATTTTCACAGCACCTGTTCCTTGGTTAGGAATTATTTTGGTTTGAAAACCGGCTTGTTGAAGGGCACTTTCAAAACTCACATTATAGACACGATCTTTTGTTGCGCCATCATGAGGCAAGACCATAAGAGCCTTTTCATATCCCCTTTGAAAGACCCACCCCACATGTTCTGAGAGAGGTTGACCTTGGGCTTCATAATAATCGAGCACTCGGATTTCCCGTCCAACAAACTGCGCGACCCACAATGCGGTAGCATCAGCCTTTGCGCCTGTTCCCCCGATATCCCAAAAGATTCTCACCTGCATCAAAGGATCCCGTGGAACAGTGGTAATCCGCCCTTCCATTTCGGCTTCCAGCAGGCATTTCTGATAATAAGCCCCTTGGACAGCTTGGAGATATTCGCCTTCCCAAATATGGTTATACTGCTCTGGTCTTTGCTGCAAATCGTCCATTCGATCACGATTGAGTTTTTCAGGAAATTGCGGATTATCACGCCAATTAATTTCCACCCCTTTGATATGAGGATTATCGACATTTCGGAAACGTTTTTCCACGGCTGCATTTTCATGGCATGGGTTCCATGTGACCCATAATTCTGCATTCCAATCTTTTCCTTCTTCGCGCAAAGTTGGAATAAGTGTTTGCCAAGCAGTCTCAGTGACCGGCTCCGCTTCATCGACCCAACAAAGGAAAACGCGTCCCATTGATTTAATACTTGCGATATTGCGATCAAGCCCAGCAAACACATAGACAATCCGTCCATCTTTTGACTTAATATATTTATCGCCGATTTCATAATAATCTTGTAAAAAAGGATAAGACTCGATAGCGCGTTTAATTTCCTCCAAAGAACTTTCATTAAGAGAATTTTGAAATTGCCGTGCACAAAGAATAATCCCGCGTTCTCCAGCCATTCCATGGCGATATCCCACCACAGCAGACATCAAAGCAAAAGAACGTGTTTTTCCAGAACCGCGTCCTCCCCAAGCGGCTCGCACATCGGCATTTCCAGTAAAGACAGGAATAAGCTTTGGAATAAGAGCCACTTGAGCCGTTTTCTGCTCAATTTTTTGAGAAGTTTTCTGAACAGTTGTCATTATAAATTTTCATACTTTAGCAATAATTGCGCTGCACCCTTTTGCTTATCCCAAGTTTAATGATCCCAGAGCAATTGAACGAAAAGAGCAATTGAACGAAAAACGCCCTTCTCAAAAGCAGCGCTTTATCTTTTCTTCATCCTAATATTCAATAAATTTCACTTTTTTGCATGAGATCCCCTTGACCCCCACCTATGCGCCCCAAGCCCCCAAGGCACAAAAGCCCCACCCCCTCAAACACCGCGCCTGTCATCCCCCAACCACAAGCAAGGTATCCCCCCAACCAAATCATAGCCTCAGCACATGGCTCTCAGGCATATCCAAAGCCCAACATCCTCCAATATCATGCCTCTCAAGCATCACCAATCCTCACACTTTATCCCCCAAGATACCCCCACCAAAACACATGCATCAGGCAAGCATAACACTTCTCTCAAGTTTCATGCCCCTCCCCCATCAAAACACTGTTCCATATCCACCACACAAATACCCTGCACCAAATCCCCTCCAGCACACGGGGGCCCTTACGGCATCATTCACCAAAGCCCCTTCCCAATATCACGAGCGCCTACAAGCACGATAGCCTCCGCTTCAATCCCCTCAAGATAGGCAATCACCAAAGCAGCCCCCTTGCAAGACATCACCCCACATCACCCACCTCAGCCTAACATTTTTCAATATCACAAGCCTCAGTTATCGAGGTATCATGCTTCTCCGGTTCGCTACTTTTTGCATTCACTGGCACAATCTCAATACGCGAAACTGTTTTTGATATCTCCACACCTTCAATAACGAGAAAAAACCAAATCTTCACCAAATGTCCAAAACAGCAAATATCATCAAGCACTCCCCAACATCTTTCAGGTATCGCGCCCCTCATGCATCGCCATAAAAGCATCTTGCCGACCCCTTCACACAAACCACCCCAGACGCCATGTACCCCCAAAAAACACCATATGCACCGAAGTCTCCTCCAGTCCACGTCCTCATGCTTCCCCCACCAAAGCTTAACAACGTCACAGCTCACACGCCTAAAGCACACGCCCCTCACCGCAATTTCAATCATAAGCTTTCAGACAAACATCTAGCATCCCCGTTCAAAGACAATATCCCTTAAACATCATGTGCCCAACCCAACATTTTCTCGTAGCTTCAAGCCTCAGTTGCCGAGGGATCATGCTTCTCCGGTTCGCTATTTTTTGCATTCACTGGTACAATCTCAATACGCGAAACTGTTTTAACCTCCCCCTCTCCAGCCCCCTGAAGAGGCAACACTTTTGCCAACAGCGAAAAAAAAGGTACGGGATTATTCAACGCATGATACTGAAGATAAGACACCAGCCCATCTTCACCATAGTGATATCCAGCCTGCTCCGCCGCTGTCAAAAGAGCTTCATTAAATCGCTTTGTTGTTTTATTTAAAGCCCCTTTTTTCCGCCCTCTTCGACGTAAGGGAAGACAATGTTCATCTACCATCATCATGTTCCTTCCAACTAAAGAGAAACCAAAACCTCAAACACAAAAAATGACATAAAAATCAGCAACAAAATTTGCCAAGCATTCAACAATTAAAAAAAATTGGACACACCCAAAAAGATAAGAGCCCACATAAAGCCCAAATCCTCCGCATAATTTTACAGATTCACATTTTTACGCTTTTACATCATTACAGAAAAAAGCCAAACGAAACGCTCAAATTACTACCCCGCACCGTTCTGTAAACACGGGTCTGTCAACAAGCTGATTTCTCGTCTATCAGATTCCCCTGCTGATTATTTCATATGGCTATCCCACACTTCAAAGAATGGTGTTTCATCAAACACGCCAGATAAGCTCTGATCTACAATTCGACTTCAAAAAGCAAATTTTCCTCTGCTGAATAAAGCTTCCACCCCGCACCGGTTTTAAACTATCATTCAACCTTTTACCCAATAAATTCCCCTACTAACATCAGATTACCGCCCCCAAACATCCCTATTTTACACTATAACCGTATAGCAAACATTTTAATTTTTCTTGCCAATCCCTTGAAATTACTTTATCACTCAAAGGATATTTTGATCGTCCACGCAACGATCAATAAGGGATAGTAAAGCCCTAAGCTCTAGCGTAAGAATGAACCCACTTTGTGGGTGTCCCGGGATTCCGGGAGTTTTTGCTATGTCCAGGTGTGATAAGCACTAAAAGCAAAAATGCTGACTAGAGCTCAGTACTTTACTACTCCCGGAATACTCATGCGAGGGCGCTCGCAACCGGAGGGGAGCTTGAAGTGCGAACTAAAAATTCACATTTCAACGACATTTCAATAGGTAAAAAGATCCGTCATAGAAGAATTTCAATGGGACTTTCTCAAAAGGAATTAGGAAGCCATTTAGGTGTCAGTTTCCAACAAATCCAGAAATACGAAAAAGGTTTAAATCGTGTAAGCGCGGGGTGTTTGCTCGAAATTGCTAAAAAACTAGCAGTTCCTATGAACTTTTTTTATGCGGATCTTTTAACAGCAGATATTCCCACAAAAGAACATGCCTTACACCACGATCAAGACACATACAGCGAAAAAGAATACGCACTTTTGAAAAACTTTAGAGAGCTCAAAGCGAAAAAACAAAAAGCAATTTTGTGGTTAATTTCTGATTAGACAAAAGCACACCCATCAACATCCCTTGCCAATATATCAACATCCTTAAAATATAAGCTTCAGATCACGACACTTCAAAGAAGGCAATTTTATCAGACAAGACAGATAAGCCCTGCCCTAAAATATTCCCTCACACACTTTTCTCCAGTCAACGCAATTTATACCCCTCTTCATCCCAGCTTTCCCCTCTCCATTCACAAATGCGTCCCCTAGTTCTCCGACCACATTCCATGTCAAGACAAAAGCATACAACGCATAAATTCTTCACTTCACTTTTACGGATTCACGTTTTATGCTTTTCCATCTTTACAGAAAGCAACCAAATGAAACTTTTCCACCAGCATCTTACACTGCGTTGTCAAGAATCCAACATCTTGTAGCAGTTTCCTCCTACCAACCACTCAGACAGATCAGCACACCATACCCCTCAAACAACGGATTCAACAAGCAAGCCTTTTCTGAATATTCTTACACCCATCCCTCTCCAACACAAAGAGCGAAAGCTCCTACAAATACCGATCAATTCCGCTTCGAAGCAAAGACCCCACCCAAAAGACAAAGCTTCACACACACCAAAAAGCTTCTCCCACAGCGCCAATTTTCACATTCTGCATCCTAGCTTTCGACTTCATTTGCAGACTCGTTCCCCAGTCCTTTCCCCCCATTCCATGCCAAGACAAAAGCATACAACGCATAAATTCTTCACTTCACTTTTACGGATTCACGTTTTTACGCTCTTCTATCTTTACAGAAAGCAGCCAAACGAAATTTCCAAACTAACCCACCACTCAATAAACAAGAGTCTGTTAACAATCCCACTTTTTATCGAGCACATTGCATTTGGGCAACCACCTCTCACCACCCCTCAAAGAATACTGTTTCATCAAACACGCCAGATAAGCTCTGATCTACAATTCGACTTCAAAAAGCAAATTTTCCTCTGCTGGATAAAGCTTTCCCCCCCCCCACCGGTTTTTAAACTATAATCCAGTCTCTGCCCCACCCCCCCTACTGACATCAGATCATCGCCCCCAAACAATCCTATTTTGACAGTATAAGAAGATAATGAGATAATTTTTAAGATACAAAGAATGCTCTCATTTTCCAAATCTTTTAATTGTTCTTGCCAATCCCTTGAAATTACTTTATCACTCAAAAGGTGCCTTGATCGTCTACGCAGCGATCAATAGGGAGTTGAAGCCCGAAAACTCAAACGTTAATTTACCCCACTTTGTGGGCATCCCGGAGTTCCGGGAGTTTTTGCTATGTCCAAGTGCTTGTCAGCACTAAAAGCAAAAAGCTGATTTGAGTTCAGTGCTTTCAACCTCCCGGAATACTCATGCGAGGGCGCTCGCAACTGGAGGGGAGCTTGAAGTGCAAACTAAAAATCCAGATTTCGCACTTTTTTAAAAAGTACCCAATCTTATAGTCTTTGAAATTATTTTGATTTTTCTTGCCAATCTTCTGAAATTGCCTTATGAATTGATCTGTGTTTTTGATCGTCCACGCAACGGTCAAATAGGGATTTGAAAGCCCGAACGCTCAGTACATAAATTTATCCCGCTTTGCGGGTATCCCGGAATTCCGGGAGCTTTTGCTATGTCCAAGTGCTTGTCAGCACTAAAAGCAAAAGGCTGGCTGAGCTCAGTGCTTTCAAACTCCCGGAATACTCATGCGAGGGCGCTCGCAACCGGAGGGGAGCTTGAAGTGCAAACTAAAAATTCACATTTTAATGACATTTCAATAAGTAAAAGAATCCGTCACAGACGCATTTCAATGGGACTTTCTCAAAAGGAATTAGGAAGCCATTTAGGTGTCAGTTTTCAACAAATCCAGAAATATGAAAAAGGTTTAAATCGTGTAAGCGCGGGGTGTTTGCTCGAAATTGCTAAAAAACTAGCAGTTCCTATGAACTTTTTTTATGCGGACCTTTTAACAGCAGATATTCCCACAAAAGAACATGCCTTACACCACGATCAAGACACATACAGCGAAAAAGAACACGCACTTTTGAAAAACTTTAGAGAGCTCGAAGCGAAAAAACAAAAAGCAATTTTGTGGTTAATTTCAGATTAGACAGTGGTTAATTTCTGATTAGGCAAAAGCGCATCAATCGACATCCGTTGCCAATATCCCCCTCTACCTAAAGCCTTGCCTGCCTGATATCACCACATCTCAAAAAACGGTTTACGGCACCGGTTTACGACATCATAGGATCAAACTTCAAAATAGGATAACAAACACCAAAATCTTGGAAAAACATCCCCACCCCTCTCACAGAATTTTATCAAGAGATCTCTTCTGATTTAAACGCACAATTCCGATTGTATCATTATGATACCTTTTTACATTTACCTTGTCAAGTTTTTATATTTTTCTTTTGATACTTTTGTGTTTTTCTTTAAGGGAGCCACATCCCTCAAAACACCTTTCCTGCAAAATGCCCCTCATACAAAACACAATGTCTAAAACAACAAGAGCTAAAATAGGATTTCTCCTAAATAGGCATCCCTCTAAATGGGCTTCCGCCTAAATAGAATTCCCTCTAAATAGGATTTCCTCTAAATAGGATTTCCTCTAAATAGGATTTCCTCTAAATAGGATTTCCTCTAAATAGGATTTCCTCTAAATAGGATTTCCCCTCTAAATAGGCTTTCATTGTATTGCTCATTCACCCACTTATTAAAAAAACACCTCTCAATGCTTCTCACACCCATTTCACGGATATCCCCCATACAAATATAGATGCAACTATAATTGTTAAGCTCCCCATAGAATATAAACGCCCACCACGAGATTTTTCTCTTCACATCTCTTTACACATCAACTCTGCAATCTGTTCACAGCCATTCCCCACACACTCTTCTCCAGAAAACGCACTTCAACAGCACTCTTCATCTCAACTTTCTCCTCCATTCACGAAGACACTTCCCCCAATCCTTCCCACCACATTCCATGCCATGATAAAAGCTCTCAGAAAGCACAAATCCCCCACTTCACTTTTACAGATTCACATTTTTACGCTTCTCCACATTTACAGAACGAAGCCAAGGAAAGGTTCACCGCCCCGCACCACTCTATAAACAATAGTCTATAAACGAACCCAGCTTTTTGCCTAGTACCCCTTACAGTCTTCAGACGCCCTCCTCAAACGACAGCACTTCGTCAAGCTTGACAAATCAAACCCTATCTCCTTAAAAACCGCCATCCTTCACGCATCTCTTTGCACCAACGCCTTACCCACACTCTCCCCCCTATCCATGCGCACACTCTCTTCATCCTCCATTCCCCCTTTTTCTCTCCCATCACACACTCACAACTTAACAGCACTCTTCATCCCAGCGTTCCCCGCTCCATTCACAAATACTTCCCCCAATCCTTCCCACCACATTCCATGCCATGATAAAAGCTCTCACAAAGCACAAATCCTCCGCTTCATTTTACAGATTCACATTTCTACGCTTCTCCACATTTACAAAACGCAGCCAAAGGAAACTCCCAAACCACCACGCGACAATTTGATAAAAACAAAACACCTTTCCAACAATCTCAAACAACAGATTTCTGTAAAGAGTTCATATGAATTTGATTGTTTAGATCTGACTATTAGTTTGGCATATAGAGCCGTAGAACAGAAAGTAATTTTCTATAAGACAGAAACGATAAAAGCGCTATATAACTGAGACAGAACATGAAAGATTGCAAACAGATAAAACGACATCTTTCTTCGTTACAACACTGAAATTGTAACCGAGACGACGAATAATTGTCATCTGAATATGCAATTTTCATATCTGCAAATTTTTATTGATTAATTCAATCCCAACACTTCCCCTGAAACACATTTCTTCATTATCTACTTCTTTGAGACAAACCGGCAAAGGGGTTTCATCTATTATAAGTACGGAAATAATAACGCGTTACTCCAACCTCATCATAAGAAACCATAGACAAGATACCTGTCTTTATTGGCATTATTTGATAAGTCAAGATTACACCATTTTGCTGTTTGTTTGGTTGATCTGTATAGATCACGTTATATCCATTCCGTCGCAAGAGATCAATAAATACAGGAGTAAAGTTGTCTTCTGTTTTATTTTTTTTCACAATAAGTGTTGTTGTAGCGGGCGGTAAAGGTTTTTTAAGATTACGAACAAAATCGTTAGCAATTAATTTTACATCATCTTTCGTAATATTTGGACTGACATAACTTGATGAATAATTACTGATAGATGCACAACCAGCCACCAATACAAGCGGTAACGGAAATAAATATTTTGACATCTTAACTCCCCTATTAATTGCATTCTCTTCTGAGAAGCTCCTACACCAGAAATAAGAGCCTCCTTTCAAAGAATAGCCTTAACAACATACTGCTTTACTATCAAGCATTAGTTAATCACTTTCTCGCTTGTTAAAAAAACGACCACCATCTCTCATAGTACTCAAAGCTTATGTTTAAGACACAAAATATATATGTTAAAAGTACGAAAAAACACATGTAAAGCATATAGTATATGTATACTTACTTTCATGGTGTGTTGCATTACATAAACCAACGCACAGCACCCTTCATTTCCCCTCCATTCACGAAGACACTTCCCCCCAATCCTTCTCACCCCTCCATATCATGACAAAAAACACGCACAATATATGAACCCATAAATCCTCCGCTTCACTTTTACAGATTCACATTTTTACGCTTTTACATCATTACAGAACAAAGCCAAGGAAAGCTTCATCCACCCCGTACCACTCTATAAACAACGGTCTGTAAAGAATTCAAATGCTTGCCTAGCAAGTTTCCACCACTGACCACTCATTCGTTTCAGATCACCCCCTTCAAAGAGCAGTGTTTTTACCTCATGAATAAGATAATGAGCGAACCGTCTTTAGAAAAAAGAAAAGGCATGGAGATATCAAATATATCAATGGTCATCATCGACTGTCGTGTTAAGGGGTGTTACATCTTTATTTTTCTTAATTTTTACAACGCCAATAATTCCGGTGGAAATAATTAATGCGGACATAGCTAAAAAAGAGCTTAACAATCCCACGAGTGCCAAAAGTCCAGCAATAAAGCCAGACATTGCTTCCGCAGAGTTTGCTAAAGTTGAAAAGGTTCCAAAACTCTTACCAAAATCTTCACGACGAGAATATAATTGAATAGCTGAGACTAAACCAATATCCACAAAGGCACCAATAAATCCTAGAACAAATGCTAACACGAGAAGGAATTTTAAATAAATTTCTGCAGCTAAGGGCATAACAAACAGAATAACCCCATAAAGAAGCCAAAATATCATGAGCTTCAACGATGTAATATTTAATATAATTTTACTATAGAACAAACCACCAACAATAGTTCCAACAGCCATGAGAGAAAAAATATAACTCACAAGGCTTTCCTCTCCCCCCACAAAAAGAACAAAAGCTGGAATTAAAAATCTTAAAATAGCACCCGTAAAGAGAATAGCAAACGATGAGCCAACGAGCGTAATAAATAAATTATTATTTTCTGTAGAAATATATTTAAGATATGAAGCTGTTTCTCGATAAATTTTTATAAAATTGAATGATTTATTCTCGCTTGAATTTAAATTCATGAGATTAAATAACACGATAATAGATATAAAATAGGTAAAAAAATCAAAAATGAGTACTGCCGATTTATTTGCAAAAAAAAGCAGTATAGAACAAACCAAAGGGCCAATGACGGCTGCCGTTTCCATGATAATTTGAGCAATGCTATTGGCCTTTGTAAGATCTTTTATTGAAAACATTCTGGGAATAGCAGCTTGAAAACTTGGTTGGAAAATACTTCTTCCTATCGTTGTACATATTGCTGCAAAAATAAGAACAATGATATGTGCCGTACCTGTTATATAAGTTATAAAAACAAACAATGAAGCTAATAATCTCACAACTTCACTTAAGATCATATTTTTCTTCAAAGAAAAATTATCCGCTAACCAACCTCCTATAGGGCCCAAAAAGAGAAAAGGGATAAATCGAAAAAAATACACAAGACCTGTAAAAAAGGTGTTATCTGTTAATTCTAAGACCAGTAAAATAAAAACAACTTCATAAGCATAATCACCAACTTTGGAAATAAAGAGAGAGCAAAAAAGAGCTAATGGACTCTTTTTTAAAAACAAATTCATATCAACCATCCGATATTAAACTTTTCTACACTTAAAGTTACACTTCCTTCGATACAATTGGTGATATGAACTTCAGAAGAGTCTTTTATTCTAATAAATCACTTAATAAGTTAAGTGAAAATTTTTAAAGAAATACTCTTCTTGATATAAGCATTTAGACCAATATCAAGTAATATATTAATTTTTCTTTCTTATTTGCTTTAAAAAAAAAGAAAGAATGTAAAAATTATGAGATCAAAATCTGCTATATTATTATATTGACTTCCACCCCACGTCTCAAAGAATGCAAATTCCCAACCAGCACTAGTCTACAATCCCACAACAAAAAGCAGCTTTCCCCACAAAATAAAGCTTACACCCAACCACTCCTCAAACGACAGCACTTCGTCAGGCTCAACAAATCAAGCTCTATCTTCTGATAGCCGCCATCCATCACACATCTCTTTGCAACACCCGCCTTACCCACACTCTCCTCTTATCCATGCGCACTCTCTTCATCCTCCATTCTCCTTTTTCTCTCCCGTCACACACTTAACAACTTAACAGCACTCTTCCTCTAAACTTCCATTCACGAAGACACTTCCCCCCAATCCTCGCACCACATTCCACGCCCCCAAAAGCCCAAAGTGACCAAAAACACGCACAATATATAATCCACAAATCCCCCACTTCACTTTTACGGATATACGTTTTTACGCTTTTACATCTTTACAGAACGAAACCGACGAAAGGTTCACCACCCCACACCGCTCTATAAACAATAGTCTATAAACGAACCCAGTTTTTTGCCTAGTACCCTTACAATCTTCAGACACCCCCCCCTCAAACGACAACACTTCATCAGGCTCAACAAATCAAGCCCTATCTCCTCGCCATCCTTCACGCATCTCTTTGCAACACCCGCCTTACCCACAAACTCTCCCTCCTATCCATGCGCACTCTCTTCATCCTCCATTCCCCCTTTTCTCTCCCGTCACACACTCACAACTTAACAGACTCTTCCTCTAAACGTCTCCCTCCATTCACGAAGACACTTCCCCCCAATTCTCGCACCACATTCCATACCATGACCAAAAACACGCACAATATATAAATCCATAAATCCCCCACTTCACTTTTACGGATATACGTTTTTACGCTTTTACATCTTTAAAGAACAAAGCCAACGAAAGGTTCACCACCCCGCACCACTCTATAAACAATAGTCTATAAACGAACCCAGCTTTTTGCCTAGTACCCTTACAGTCTTCAGACACCCCCCTCAAACGACAACACTTCATCAGGCTCAACAAATCAAGGCCTGCCCTCAAATATTCTAGCTCTTCACACCCCTTCAAAGAGCAGTGTTTTATGGCATAAATAGAATAGAAAATTTTTGATTTTTCTTGCTAATCTTCTGAAATTACTTTATCACTTAAAGTGTGATTTTGATCGTCCACGCAACGATCAATAGGGAGTTGAAGACCCGAAACCTAAACATAAATTTATCCCGCTTTGCGGGTATCCCGGGATTCCGGGAGTTTTTGCTATGTCCAAGTGCTTCTCAGCACTAAAAGCAAAAAGCTGATTTAGGTTCAGTATTTTCAACCTCCCGGAATACCAATGCGAGGGCGCTCGCAACCGGAGGGGGGCTTGAAGTGCCAACTAAAAATCCACATTTTATCGACATTTTGATAGGCAAAAGAATCCGTCACAGACGCATTTCAATAGGACTTTCCCAAAAAGAATTAGGAAGCCATTTAGGTGTCAGTTTCCAACAAATCCAAAAATACGAAAAAGGCTTAAACCGTGTAAGTGCCAAATGTTTACTAGAAATCGCTCAAAAACTAGAAGTTCCTATGAACTTTTTTTATGCAGACATTGCCACAAAAGAAGATATCTCAACAAAAGAAAATACCCCACTCCGTGATCAAGAAACCTATAGCGAAAAAGAACACACTCTTTTGAAAAACTTTAGAGACCTCCAGCCGAAAAAACAAAAAGCAATCTTGTGGTTGATTTCTGATTAGGAAAAAGAGCAACGATCAACGTTATTTGCTAATATATCAAACAATAAAACATCCTTAAGTCAAATTCAGATCAGCTCCCCACACCCCTTCAAAGAGCGGTGTTTTACGGCATAATAGAATAGAAAATTCTTGATTTTTCTTGCCAATCTTCTGAAATTACTTTATCACTTAAAGTGTAATTTTGATCGTCTACGCAACGATCAATAGGGATTAAAAACCCGAAGACTTGACACATAAATTTATCCCGCTTTGCGGGTATCCCGGAATTCCGGGAGTTTTTGCTATGTCCAGGTGCTTTGGCACTAAAAGCAAAAAGCTGAGTCAAGTCAGTGTTTTTAACTCCCGGAATACCAATGCGAGGGCGCTCGCCCCTAGCGGGGGGCTTGAAGTGCAAACCAAAAATCCACATTTTATCGACATTTCTGATTAAGCAAAAAACGCGATTTATAATCCATATTTCGCACTTTTTTAAAAAGTACCCAATTTTATAGTCTTTGAGATTATTTTGATTTTTCTTGCCAATTTTCTGAAACTACTTTATTACTTAAAGGGTGAGTTTGGTCGTATACGCGACGATCAATAGGGAACTGAAAGCCCGAAACCTCGATACATAAGAATGAACCCACTTTTGTGGGTGTCCTGGGATTCCGGGAGATTTTGCTATGTCCAGGTGCTTCTCAGCACTAAAAGCAAAATGCTGATTCGAGGTCAGTGCTTTCAGGCTCCCGGAATACCAATGCGAGGGCGCTCGCAACCGGAGGGGGGCTTGAAGTGCCAACTAAAAATCCACATTTTATCGACATTTTGATAGGCAAAAGAATCCGTCACAGACGCATTTCAATAGGACTTTCCCAAAAAGAATTAGGAAGCTATTTAGGTGTCAGTTTTCAACAAATCCAAAAATATGAAAAAGGCTCAAACCGTGTAAGCGCAAAATGTTTGCTCGAAATCGCCCAAAAACTAGAAGTTCCTATGAACTTTTTTTATGCAGACATTGCCACAAAAGAAAATCTTCCCACAAAAGAAACCCTCTTACACCACAATCAAGAAACCTATAGCGAAAAAGAACACACCCTTTTGAAAAATTTTAGAGAACTCCAGCCGAAAAAACAAAAAGCAATCTTGTGGCTAATTTCTGATTAGGAAAAAGAGCAACGATCAACGTTATTTGCTAATATATCAAACAACGAAACATCCTTAAGTCAAATTCAGATCAGCTCCCCACACCCCTTCAAAGAGCAATGTTTTACGGCGGATAAACGGCATTTCTCTTTAACGTTTTTACGCACAAAGCAATAAAGCAATCCCGCTTGTGACTTCACTTATAACATTGCAAGAAAATAGTTTCACGACAAACAGAAGTAAAAGAATCCTACGATATTCGAAAACGCTGATTTAACATGCAAAAACACCAGCCACTCCCTTTGCTTTGCAATAAAATACCGCTGTCTCATCGTGAATTTTTCTAAATCAGCACGCTTCAAAGAGCGGTGTTTATCACATAATAGGATTATCACCGCCCTTTATACCATGAATTTTTACACACTTAATCTTCAGGCAAAAATTCCAACCGATCTCCTTGTTTTGTAATTTTCACCGTTGTCTCATCGTGAATTTTTCCAAATAAGATGTTTTCCGCCAGTGGATCTTGAATTTCTTTTTGAATAATCCGTTTAAGCGGACGCGCACCATAGAGCGGATCATAGCCTTTATCGGCAAGAAATTTTCTCACCTCTGGCTCGATTTGCAAAGTTATTTTGCGTTCATTGAGCAAATTTTGCAAATGCTCTATCTGAATATCGACGATAGCTTCCATATCGTGACGTTGCAGCCTTTGAAAGAGAATAATCTCATCAATACGGTTTAAAAATTCAGGACGGAAAGCCGCTTTAACGACATTCATAACATCATTTTTTGCCTGATCGGTTGTTTGCCCTTCAGGCAAAGCAGTTAAAAACTCAGCACCAAGATTAGAAGTCATAATCAGCAAGGTATTGCGAAAATCAACGGTACGTCCTTGACTATCAGTCAAGCGTCCCTCATCCAACACTTGCAACAAGAGATTAAAAATATCAGGGTGTGCTTTTTCAATTTCGTCAAACAGAATGACCTGGTAAGGTCTTCTACGTACAGCTTCGGTCAGCACCCCCCCCTCTTCATATCCAACATATCCAGGAGGTGCCCCAATCAGCCGCGCCCCAGCATGTTTTTCCATATATTCCGACATATCGATGCGCAACATGGCATTGGAGTCTTGGAAAAGAAAAGCGGCAAGAGCTTTGGTTAATTCGGTTTTCCCCACACCAGTAGGACCCAAAAACATGAAAGAGCCAAGCGGACGATTGGGATCTTGCAACCCTGCACGCGCGCGGCGTACAGCACGAGAAACAGCTTGCACAGCCTCTCCCTGCCCAATCACACGTTTGCTAATTTCATCTTCCATCCGCAACAGCGCCTCCCGTTCTGCCTCCAGCATTCGATCAACAGGAATACCGGTCCAGCGTGAAACAATCCGCGCCACATGTTCAGCAGTAACCGTCTCTTCAACGAGATGATTTTGTTGGTCATCATTTTCCGCAATACTCAATTGTTTTTCGAGTTCAGGGATAACGCTATAAGCGAGCTCTCCAGCGCGTTGGAATTGTCCATCACGTTGTGCAATAGCCAAAGCATTACGAGCTTCTTCGAGTTGTTTTTTCAAATCAGCAGCATGCCCTAATTTTTGTTTCTCAGCCTGCCAAGCACTTGTCATCTCAGCGGACTGTTGTTCCAATGTTTTGAGTTCCTCCTGCACATTTTCCAAACGTTCTTTTGCTGTTGGCTCGACATCTGTTTTCAAAGCTTCCCGTTCGATCTTCAACTGTAAAATACGCCGATCAACAGCATCGAGTTCTTCCGGCTTTGAATCGACCTGCATGCGCAACCGTGCCGCCGCTTCATCGATAAGGTCAATAGCTTTATCCGGCAAGAAGCGATCCGTAATATAGCGGTTAGACAAACGCGCCGCCGCAATCAAAGCACTATCAGCCAAGCGCACTTTGTGATGTTGTTCATATTTTTCCTTAATACCGCGCAAGATAGAAATAGTATCTTCCAAAGAGGGTTCAGGTACAAAGACAGGTTGGAAGCGGCGTGCAAGAGCAGCATCTTTTTCGACATATTTTCGATATTCATCGAGCGTAGTAGCGCCCACACAATGGAGTTCTCCGCGCGCAAGAGCAGGTTTTAACAAGTTAGAAGCATCCATAGGACCATCAGATTTTCCAGCGCCAACAAGATTATGCAATTCATCGATAAACAAAATGATCTGACCATTTTCAGCTTGCACCTCTGCCAGCACCGCTTTAAGGCGCTCTTCGAATTCCCCACGATATTTTGCACCAGCGATAAGCGCTCCCATATCCAACGCATGAAGCTGTTTATCCCGCAAAGTTTCAGGTACATCGCCATTAACAATGCGCAATGCCAACCCTTCCACAATAGCTGTTTTCCCCACCCCAGGCTCACCAATCAACACGGGATTATTTTTGGTCCGCCGTGAAAGCACCTGAATAGTGCGGCGGATTTCCTCTTCCCGCCCAATCACAGGGTCGAGTTTTCCTTCACGGGCATCTTTTGTGAGATCCCGGGCATATTTTTGCAAGGCATCATATTGTCCTTCGGCATGGGGGCTTGAGGCTGTTTTTCCTTTCCGCAGCGCATTAATTGCCCGATTAAGCGCTTGCGGGGTCAATCCTCCACTTGTTAAAATATCGGCTGTTTTTGCGGTCTTTTCCATGATCAGCGCTTGCAACATGCGCTCCACGGTCACAAACTGATCACCGGCTTTTTTCGCAATATCCTCAGCCAGCGCGAAAACTTTTGCCAATGGCTGCGAAAGATAGAGCTGTCCATTTCCCCCCTGCACTTTAGGCAAAGCATCAAGTGCTTCTTTTAGCGCTTTTTGAATAAGAGTAAGATCACCACCAGCGTTTTGGATAAGCGATGCAGCCAATCCTTGAGAATCGTCTAACAACACTTTCAGGAAATGCTCCGGCATAAACTGCTGATGATCAGAAGCAAGAGCGCTATTTTGTGCTGATTGTAAAAAACCCTGCACGCGTTCGCTATATTTTTCCAAGTTCATTTTTTTTCCTTAAATCTCAAGCCATCACCACACTTTAACCTCTCCAATATTCCACAAAAGAAACATCCAGAAAGGATTTTCCAGCCTCTAAAAAACACCGCGAAAAAAGCAGCAAGAAGAAGAACCATAGTGCTAAAAAGAATATGGGTTTCTACAAGCCTCATAGCAAGAGGGAGAAAAAAAATACGCTATCATTTTAAATAAAAACCGCAACTTTTCTTATACCCCCCATCATCACTCCCCTTTTTAAACCATCACCCCTAAATTCCACCATTAAACTTAAATTTGAACAGCAGAAAAGGAGCATGCAAAAACACTTTAAACAAAGTAGTCTTTACAGCATATAGTTTAGAGTAAACATTAAAGTATTTTCTCTAATTTTACTTAACAAAACATTGAATATATGCTTTAATACTTATAAAGTTACACTATTTTTATTAAGATAGAGGATTTGAGTATGTACCATACTGTAAAAAAGGTTATTTTAATACTTTTATTCCTTCTGATAAGTAAACCAAGCTATGCCGTTTTTGCCGGCAAAGTTATTACAATAGAGCATGAATGGCTTAAAAACGCATCATTTGATCTATTTGTTTTCACCCAGCAAGTAAATTACGATGGTGGGCCTAACTCCATCTATTTCTGGGGAAATAAATTTGAATTCCAAAATGGAAAAAGTGGACAAATTGGTTTTTTCAACAGGAGCGGCCGTACCATTCATTTTTCTATCTGGAATGCAACGGGATGGAAGGGTAATACATGTAAGCATTTTACTCAGGAAGGTTCAGGAGTACGATGTGAAATCAAGTTTCCATGGGAGATGGGACGCAGATATCGATTATATGTTGAAAAAAATGGAAATCTAGTTACAGCGACAGTAGTCGATTTTATAACGGGTAAAAAAGTGAATATTGGGACCATAGAAGTACCAAATACATTTGGACAACTCCGTAAATCTTCAAGTTTTGTTGAAGACCATTCTCGTTGGAAGAGACATCTCTCCTCCTGTTATGATTTAAGTCCGCAAAGTTCGATTTTTTTTGAGCCTCAAGGCATAAAACAAAACAAGCTACACGAAGGGAGTCTGAAAGCTTCTAATCAAGGAAAGTGTCAAGATTCTGACTTCATCCAAACATCATGTACATCCAACTTTTGCATGACAAGTATAAGCGACTTTGGAGGTTTAGCCTCGCCTACTACTAAACCAGAAATACAAATTTCCAATGAGAAAGATCTGTCTGCAGAAACAATTTCTAACGTTTTGAAACAAAAAGAGCTTGTCGTTATTCGTTCAAAAAATCGTTCTTGGGCACCCAATATCTTTTTGCCATCTCCTGATTCATTTAAGTGGAAATCAATCTTTATAGATCATCTAGCGGCTTTCAGTTCTACGCTTCACACCACTCACGGCACACAAAAGATAACCACAGGTCAAAAGATTATGTATATGTCTGATGGAAAAACTTGGAAGATTATGAAAAGAAACTAGCTTTTTTCTTCTTGATAAGCCCCTCACTCCCCTTTGAAAACAACTGGGGGTGAGAAAGTTTTTTTCATTTCCCCACCACGGCTCCCTTTCCCAGTTATTTTTTCGAGCCCTGCTCTCATCCCTTTTAACTTCCCTCGTCACCAGACTTTCCAGGGCATTTTCTCCATTCTCACCCCCTTTCAAAACCACAACACCCTTTAATAAAATCCTCACCTCCCTCTTCTATCACCCTCACACCATCCCTTCACGCATCCCTTTGCACTACCCCGCCTCTTATCCACACCCTCCCCCTTATCCATAGGCACTCTCCCATTCCACGCACTCCTTTTTCTCTCCCATCACACATTCACGACTTACAGCACTCTTCATTCCAGCTTCCCTCCTCGATTAACAAGCTCGTTCTCCCCCCATTTATCTCACCCCATCCATGCCAAAACCCAACGTGCCCCCAAAATTAGCTCACCTCATCACCAGACTTTCCAGCGTATTTTCTCCATTCTCACCCCCTTTCAAAACCACAGCACCCTTTAATAAAAGCCTCACCTCCCTCTTCTATCACCCTCACACCATCCCTTCACGCATCCCTTTAAACTACCCCCACCTCTTATCCACACCCTCCCCCTTGTCCATAGGCACCCTCCCATTCCACGCACTCCTTTTTCTCTCCCATCAAACATTTACGACTTACAGCACTCTTCATTCCAGCTTCCCTCCTCGATTAACAAGCTCATTCTCCCCCCATTTATCTCACCCCATCCATGCAAAAACCCAACGTGCCCCCAAAACACGCACAATGCATAAATCCATAAATCCTCCTCTTCACTTTTACAGATTCACATTTTTACGCTTTTACACATTCACAGAAAACAGCCAACGAAAGATTCACCCCACGCACTGCTCTGTAAACACTGCTCTGCAAAAATCTGATTTCTTGTCTATTAGATTCCCCTGCTGATTATTTCATATGGCTATCCCACATATCAAAAAATGCTGTTTCATCAGACAAGACAAATAAGCCCTTCCTCCAAATATTCTCCACATACTCTTCTCCAGAAAACGCACTTAACACCCCTTTTCATCCCAGCTTTCCCCTCTCCACTCACAAATGTATTCCCCCATTTATCTCACCACATTCCACGCCATGATAAAAGCATACACACAGTACAAATCCTCCGCATCATTTTACGGATATACGTTTTAACGCTTTTACGTTATTACAGAAGTCAGCCAAATAAAATTTCCACATCACCACCCCGCACCGCTCTGTAAACACTGTTCTGAAAACGAACCCAGCTTTTTGCCTAGTCCCCTTACAGTCTTCAGACTACCCTCCTCAAACGACAGCACTTCATCAGGCTCAACAAATCAAGCCCTACCCTGAATATTCAAGCTCTTCACTCCTCCTTCAAATAGCGCCGTTTTACGGTATAACAGAATAGAAAATTTTTCATTTTTCTTGCCAACCTTCTGAAATTACTTTATCACTTAAAGTGTCATTTTGATCGTCTACGCAGCGATCAACAGGGAACTAAAAGCCCTAAACCCTAACGTACAATTGAGCCCACTTTTTCGAATATCCTTAGAATTCCGGGAGTTTTTGCTATGTCCAAGTGCTTTAAGCACTAAAAGCAAAAAGCTGAGTCAAGTCAGTGTTTTCAGACTCCCGGAATACCAATGCGAGGGCGCTCGCAACCGGAGGGGGGCTTGAAGTGCCAACTAAAAATCCACATTTTATCG
>NZ_JBHIPX010000014.1:0-57519 GCF_042196245.1 Bartonella sp. AP19HLJMH | reverse complement strand
TGCATTCTTTATGGTTATAAACGCATATAAAATGCATTGCTATAAACATATCATAAAAGAGAGAGTAACATAAAAAAAGCCGTGTCAAATGATATGACGCGGCTTTCAAATAGCGATTATAATGATAGAAAAATAATCATCCACAATGGAGTAATGAATGCATATATACAAAACGTATCATATTGCAAGCGCTCTATGAGAGATATGAAAACTTATCAAAAGAAACGTAAATGTGCGTATGATCTTTAATCACTCATTTGAATGAGAGAACCTATAACGCTTGTTATGGCTATTAAACGTATCAAATAAATCAAAATGCTCGGTAGCTTTAACAATCCAATCAAAAGAACATGCATATTAAGTGAATATCTTATAACAAAACGGTTTTTTACATTTACGAGCATTGGTTTTTAAAAGCAGATTTTTATAAGATAAATAAACAAACGCTTTTATAAAATGTAAGGTTTGCAAGATTTTGCTCTGCTGTGAAAGCTAAATCTTAGTTTTCTCATAAATGAAACGTTTTTAAGAGCAAATGATAACTAAGTTATAACTGTTATAAAAAAAGTTTTAACGTTTCTTATAAAGATCTCATTTTATGTTTCAAACGTTTAAACGTGCATTTAAAGAGGTTCTCATAAGCGTATTTGTACTTTTCATTAAAACCTAATTTCTTTAAATATTAGCCGGTCCATTTTTGGAGGCATTATCTTAGAATAGAGCATTCTTTAAACATTACAGCTTTTGACTCAAAATTAAGTAAAAACCCATACCTTATGATGTTACAATGGTTTTGAAGTTTGTTTGCTTATCTTTGTCTTAATAGCTGCCCCCAAATTTGGAAAGAGCTCATTTGGTTTCGTATTTTTAAACTATAACTTTTAAAACGTTTTTAGTACCAAATCTAAAGTAGATAGTTATTCTACTGCCATGGCATTATTTGCCTCCATTTTTTTGTGGAAGCGAATAGTTCCATTCTTAAAGACTAGCCTGCAATCTATTCATTAAAAAGCTTTTCATTTCATAAGATATAGCATTTTGAATTTCATGACCTTTATTTCCTACCTCGGTAAAAAAATACCGTGGTTATAAAATCGATCTTGTCTTTAAATCCTTTTATGCAATCTTTAAAATGTTCGGTGTTATGATGATGCTGTTATGACAGCTCTCTATTTTGCGCTCGCCAATTTTGGCGAATGTTAATTTGCTCTTTTATGTGATTAACAATCCAATCTTTAAAACAAGATGTGATCTTTAAACGTATGTTATCGATATTTTCAAACGACTAAATTTAAAACAATGTGATTTGTGCTGTGATAAAAACGTATCATAAAATTTATGAACTGTTATGAATGATATCGGCTTTTCATTTCATTTGAATACACACATGCGTTATAATACTTACATCATGATTTGCTTTTTATGGTCTATTCATGCATGGCAATCTTATATCAAAAATGGTCAAATGAATCACGTATAAAAGTGTGGATTCTTAAGTGGATTCATATAAAATAATTTCACACAACCTATTGACTTTATTGTGTTTTTTGATATGATATCGAATATCAACATAAAACCGAAGATATTGTGGGACTTGATGATTTTAGAGCTAAGATCAACGAAGATCTCACAAGCTATGGTCGTTTAGCCAGCCCCAATGAATGGCAGAATTATAATAAATTTACCAGCAAAGTCACTATGAGTGGTGGCTTAGAACTGTTGGGAAACACATCATTGAATATTACCCATAATAACAAAATGATCACTAACTTAAGTACAAGCGGAAGCTCACTTAAAGGACCTTTGAGAGTCGATGGAGAACTTGTTTATACGAAATCAGAAATAGATATTCTCAAGCAGGAAATTAAAAACATCAAAAAAGATTTGATTAATAAACTCATTATTGCCGATGCTGAATTGCTGTATACGCAAGATGGGAAAATTAAATGGCCAGATTGGGTAACAGACCAAACTAGGTTAGAAATTCAAGCATGGGGTGGCGGGGGGTGGCGGTGGTAGTGGTGGCGGAGCGGATACGCCAAGATTAGGAGGAGGTGGCGGCGGTGGCGGTTGTTCAGTCTGGTATGGCTATAAAGCCAGTTTAAATGGTCATGAAGATATCACAATTGGTAAGGGTGGAACTTCTGTTGCATCACTTCGTGCAACAGGTAATTCTGGAGGAACAACGACCGTTGGCAAAAATTTTATTACGGCGACAGGAGGACATGGTGGTGGGGGTGCTTATTATAATACATCAAGGGGAAATACTTATTACTATTCAGGCATTGGTGGTGCTGGGGGCATTGGGGGAAATTTTGGTTTAGCAACAGACGCACATCTAGGAATTGCCAAAGGCAGAAATGGTTATGCTGGAACGAGTGGAATTACGAGTGAAACAAGCGGCAATGGCGGTGATGCTGGAGGTGATACATCAAGGGGTGGCTCTGGAGGAGTCGGCAAAGGTCACTATAGTTCAGGAAAAGCAGGGCGTGGTTTTGGCGGCGGCGGGGCTGGTGCTCACTCTGATTCTTATCCAAGTGGTGCTGGAGCTGATGGCGCTGTCCTTATAAGGTTATGGAAAGATTAATTACATAACCAAAGATAGCACAAGTCAAATTGATGCTTGTAGCGAGCTTTATATGATTTTAAAAGCCCTTTAAAGAGCTTTTTGACTGACAGTGTCAGTCTTATGAGAGAGTGAGATGATTGTTATGGTCTCTTCATTAATTTGGAGAGCAAAATGACAATAGAATTTAAACTTCGTATTCACTTTATTAAGAATGGCAAGGGATCTAAGTTTTTAGCAATATTTGATCAGACAGCCGTTGGTATGTTTGTAAAATCCTTGATGTTAACGTGCAAATTTATCCCCTCCATGCACCTATTCTTCTCTTTACGCATGAGGTGAAGAAACAGGATAGTGTTCTGTTTCATAAGCTTCAATTAACAAAACAAGAGTTTTCATTCTATCAAATTCTGGAGTATTAACTTCTGGCTGCTTATCAAACATTGCAGACACAATTTCTAAAGCTTCTTGGTACTCCCTCTCAGCACGAATTGGTTTGATATTCATTTCTTAAATTCTTGTAGTTCCACAGTGTTGGCATCAATCACATTAAATTGTAACATTTTTGTTGACAATTGTCACTTAATACATTACATCTTACTTAAAATAAAGTTGTTGAGTTTGCTATGATCAAAACATTTAAAAATAAAGACCTCCAATCTCTCTGGGAAACAGGAAAAAGTAAGATTGATAGCAGGCTTCAACAGCGTATTATTCGCCGTCTTGATGCCCTTGACGCTGCTTCTCAAGTTAGTGATATCAATGTACCAGGTTATAATTTTCATATGCTTAAAGGCTTTACTCCAACTCGCTACACAATTCATATCAATGGTCCTTGGTGTATCACTTTTGAATTTAAAGACAGACACGTTTACCATGTTGATCTAGAGCAATACCACTGAAGGTTTTAAGATTTGTAAAGGAAACTATCCATGACCACACGTAATCCTAATCGTTGTCCTTCTCATCCAGGAGAAATTTTAGCTGAATCCTTAGAACATTTAAATGCAAGCAAAACCGAAATTGCTAGGATTCTTCAAATATCACGCCAGCACTTGCACAGTATCCTTAAAGGAGAACGTCCAGTCACAGCCGTAACAGCAGCTCGCATTGGTAAATTGTTAGGAAATGGACCAGCCCTTTGGCTACAGCTTCAAGCCAATTATGATACATGGCATGCCTTGAGGGACATTGATGTCTCTTCTATTCCAACATTAACAGCTAATAAAGTGGATATACAAATGGAACAGAGCCATTAACTGCCTCCCCGCCTCAAAGACGAGGAGATAAAATCATGTTTTTAACTTAAGCTACTTTTACAACAGGGCTTACTAAAACTCGCTTGGCTTCTTCAACAAGCGTTTTATAATGTTTGCTCTCTTCTGCTAATGTAAAAGCTTTAACAAGATGCATGTGAAGCGGTCCATAAATATAAACAGCTTTTTCAGTAGGTCCCATTTCATCCCAGTTTCTTGGAAAATCAAAGCGTGTATCACGGTCATTATCAATTAATTGGTTTTTTAAATCATAGAAAGCTTTGACGAGTGCTTTTTTGAATGCACGCACCGTATCATTGTTACGCATATAGGTCATGAGTAGAGTGGCTTGTGGTTCGTTGAGAATAGCAACTTCTCTCTTTTGACCACCTTTACCGTCTCTTTTACTCACTTGGATTTCAAATCCAAGTGAACCAAACTCTTCAAAATCCTTACGATTATTGCGTACTAACTGTATAACTGTTTTATGCGTATTACCCACACCCTCTGCAATTTTTAAAGAAGTTGTAACAGCAATACCAGCATTGTTGATTGTCACTAAATTGTTCATGATGAACTCCTAATGGTTTTAATGTCTCTATTGACACCCCCAAGGGTGCCGGGCGTTAGAAACACGGCCATTAGTCCGTCGCTATGTCTTCCCCTCGTGAGAAGGTATTGTATAGCATAGCTACACCCGACAAAATCGTTATATGCCAATAATAGCATAAAAGACAATCAGTATTTTAAATGCATGAGAGAGATCTTACGTGACCTATCCGCTAATGGTTTAGTGTTTCTAGCACTTGTGATTCGATTAACATGAGGGTTTATTAGTGTCAATATGCTTTTAAAAAATTATTTTACATATTGTTGTTTTCAAAGGATCGCATTTGAAATGCTACCCTTTACTATTCACTCGCATTTGAAATGCGAGTGAACCAAAATCCTTATGATTTGCTGTTTTAAAGGGTGCGATTTCAAATCCAACCCTCATTTTTCCCTTTCATTTTCATTCACCCCTCATTTAAAGGAGCATAAAGTATGGCAACAGGTTTTCTACACGGTGTTGAAGTCGTTGAAGTTGACGACGGCACCCGACCCCTTCGCGCGGTACAATCGGCAGTTATCGGGATTGTTGGCACAGCACCCGATGCCGATGAACAAGCATTTCCCCTTAATACACCCGTTTTGGTAACGGGCTCTCTTTCACAAGCAGCTAAACTGGATAAAACGGGTAAGCGTCAAGGCACCCTACCCAATGCCCTTGATCTTATTTTTAAACAAGTAGGAGCAATTGTCGTTGTCGTACGCGTGAACGAGGGTGACAACGAAAATGCAACACTCACCAATATTCTGGGTGGTGTAAACGCAAATGGCGCTTATGAAGGTGTTCATGCTTTTATTGGAGCACAATCCATTGTGGGACAAACACCACGCATTCTGATTGCGCCAAGCTTTACACATCAACGCCCTTCCAGTGTGAATATTGAAGAGAATGGAACTGGTGCAACTGCCAACCCCGTCGCAGCAGAACTGATTGGCATTGCAGAACGTTTGCGCGCCATTGTGGTGCTTGATGCACCCAACACAACAGATGAAGCCGCTCTTAGCACAGCAAAGGATTTTGATTCAAAGCGCGCCATTCTTATTGATCCATTTGTAAAAGTGAATCGTAATGGCAAAATTGTAGAACAGCCAGCAAGTGCAGCAGTTGCAGGTGTCATTGCCAAAACTGATTTTACACACGGTTTTTGGCATTCTCCTTCAAACAAAGTGATCAATGGCATTGTTGGTATTGCACGCCCCATTGATTTTTCCATTGGGGACAGATCCAGCCGTGCCAACCTTCTTAATGAACAAAACATCACAACAATTATCCGCGAAAATGGTTATCGCCTCTGGGGTAATCGCACCCTTTCAAGTGATACAAAATTTGCTTTCTTATCCGTAGTACGCACCGCAGATATGATCAATGATGCCATTTTACGCGGACATCTATGGGCTGTCGACCGCAATATCAAAAAAACCTACATGAATGATGTCAGTGAAAGCGTCAATGCCTATTTGCGTGATTTGAAAGCACAAGGCGCCATTCTTGGTGGGCGCTGTACGCCTGATCCAGAGTTGAATACAGCAAGCGCCATTGAAGGCGGCAGAGTCTATTTCAATGTCGAATTCACACCAACAACACCAGCAGAACACATCACATTCCGTTCACGCATTGTGAATGATTATTTAGAGGAGATTTTTTAATGGCTATACCTGTTTTACCAAGAGTTTTGAAATATTTTAACATTTTTGTCGACGGCATTCCCTATCAAGCAAAATGTGAAAGCGTAACATTACCGAATTTGAATTTGGTTGTTGAAAGTTATCGTGGTGGAGGCATGGATAGCTCTATTGAAGTTGACCTTGGTCTTGAAACCCTCACACTTAGCATGACCATTTCTGATTGCTCTCCAGAATTGATGGCACTGTTGGGGCGCACAGATGTCGATATCTCATTACGAAGTTCAATGCAAGCGCAAGGCACACCAGCAGAAGGTGTTGTCATTACCATGAGAGGACTATGCAAAGGCTTTGAAATGGCAGAATGGCAACCGGGCAGCAAAGCAACATCCACAACTACCTTCACATTGCAGTATTTCAAATATGTCCAGAAGGACGTTGAAATCGTTGAGATAGATGTCCTCAACTTGGTGAGAAAATTCAATGGCGTCAATCAACTCGCAGACCATAGAGACAACATAGGATTATAAAAATGACAGTCCAAACAAGCATTACACATAAATTATTGATACCTGTTACTTTTGAAGGAAAAGAGCACACCGAAATTACTTTACAGCGCCCCAAAACAAAAGATGTGCAAGCAATCGACAAAAAAGAAGGCATAGAGCAAACAATCGCTATGATCGCACGTCTTTCTGGATGGGCACATGAAGCGGTTGGAGAACTCGATATTAATGACTTGTCGAGCATTGGAGAGATTTTGGAGTCTTTTATCAAGCGGCGGGATACCTCGACTGGGAAACCGCCGCTAAACTCATAGCCGATATTACCATTGTGTTCCATTGGTCCCTTTCAAAGATGATGGAAATGGAACCGCAAGAACTCATATTCTGGCGAAATCAAGCAGCAGAAAGGTATAAGACAAAATGAGTGAAAAAGTTGCTGATGCAAAGGTGAAGCTATCTCTTGAAGACAAACTCACCGCACCTCTCAAACATCTTCAAAAAAAATTCGATACATTGTCAAAAACACTCTCACATAGTTTGGGTATTCCCCGCTTTTCTGCTGCTGTCAAAAACATGACAAAAAGCCTTCATGGCGTTCAAAGTGCTCTTGGAGTGGCGGCAAGCCGTGCTTCGGTCTTTACTGGTGTCTTGGGGCTTGCTGGTGGTGGTCTTGTGGCAAGTGTAGCCGCCCTCACCATGAAAACCATGCATCTGGGAGATAGTCTTTATCACGCATCACACCATTTAAATATGAGTGTTGCATCACTTCAATTATGGGGTGATGCAGCCGATAATTCAGGCACTTCTGCCGAACTTTTTCAACAATCCTTAGCGGTTTTAAATAGGCGTTCAGCACAAGCATATGCTGGACAAAAAAGAGGCATGATGGGCTTTGAAGCACTTGGCATTTCTGTCAAAAACACTTCTGGAAAACTCAAATCCACTTCTGTCTTGTTAGAAGAAATTACCGACAAGATGAGTAAGATGAAAAGCCAAGCACAAAGACAGCATATTGCCGCTCTGCTGTTTGGGGGCGATGGTAAAGAAATGGCGACCATGCTTGCACAAGGCATGGCACCCATTAAAGAACTGTTTGCAAAGGCGCGGAAAGGAAAATGGCTGATAGGTGCCGATGTCGCACGCTATGCAGCAGATTTGAGTGATAAGCTTGGTGCTTTTAAGAAAAAAATAGGCGGTATCGCGAGCTTTATTGGCGCCCGTTTCATGCCCGTGATTAATGATATGATTGACGGTTTTTCAAAGTTGATTGATGAAAACCGCGACCTCATTCAAACAACTGTTGCGAGCTGGGCAAAAACCTTAAAAAAAGTCCTTAATGATTTGCTTAATCCTACCTCTGATTTAAGAAAAGGCATCAGTGATCTCACAGAGAGGATTAAAGGCTGGTTCCAATGGCTAGAACCTCTGATTGGTGAAATAACCCTCTTTAAGGTAGGACTTGTGGCACTTGGTTCGTTCATTTTTGGTCCACTCATTGCCGCATTAGCAGCCGTAGGAACAGCGTTTGTTAGCCTTGGTATCACAATTATGACGACACCTATCGGTTGGTTAATGGGTGGCATTGCAGCGCTCTTTGTCCTCTATCAATATTGGGACAAACTCAATGGTTGGGTAGCAGCATCTTTAGCCGCGGTTGGGGCAGTTCTTACCGGAGCATTCATTGCGGCAATGGTACCGGCAGCTTCTGCAGTTGCGGGTCTTGCACTATCTCTTGTAGCTTCACTCATTCCAGCAATAACTGCCGTTAGTTCTGCTTTTATATCGCTTGGTATCGCAATCATGACCACACCTATCGGCTGGATCGCTGGCGGCATTGCAGCTCTTGTTGCTGCTGGATATCTGCTCTACAAACATTGGGATACAGTCATAAGCTTTATAAGCAAGCTATGGGATTCTTTTTACAGCTTATGTAGTAACGTTTTCAATAACCTCTTGACGCTCTTTAAAAACTTTTCACCGCTCTCTTGGATTTCAAAAAAAATCAATGCATTGATTGAGTGGCTGTTTGGGATCAATCTCATGGAAGCAGGAACCAATCTGATTAACGGGCTTTGGGACGGCATCAAAAGCAAATGGGATGATCTGTATAACGGTTTTGGCAATATGATGAAGAAATTAACCAGTTGGATGCCTAATTGGATGAAAGAAAAGCTAGGCTTTAATGTTTCAATCAACAAAACTTCAACCCAAACAATTAAAACCTTTACCGATGATACCAATGCACGTGCAAAAAAAATGGTTGATACAGTAGTGGTTACAAACACCCCGCCTGAAAAACGCAAGAGTGGTTTTAATACAAGTGTCGTTGAAACAGGACAAACGCAGGCAACAAATAAAGTAGGTGCCTTTAAAGCTCCAAAGCCAATTACAGTTCATAAACCTGTTGAAGTAGATGCCCGTGTAACCATTACAAATCTAAATATTTCAGTACCAAATGGTCTCAAGGACGAAATCAGAGACGCTGTCAATCAAGCACTTGAACGCTATGCAAAACAGCAACGTTTAGCCATAGCCTCTAGCCTTTCGGATTAAATACCATGATGTTAGCTTTGGGTGGTTTTATTTTTTCGATTGAAACAGCAGCTTATCAAACACTTGATATGTCTTATGGGGTTCCATGGGTAGAGCAAGGACGATTGGGGCGCAAAGCAGCTCTTCAATTGCCTGCCGTTGCAAATGCGGAATTTTCTTTAACTGGTGTGATTTATCCAGATTTCAAAGGTGGTCACAGACAGCTCGAATATTTACGGCAAATGGCACATGAAGGACCTCACATTCTTGTGACTGGTCAAGGCAAAATCTTAGGTAAGTTTGTCATTCTTTCTGTAGAGGAAAAACAAAGCATTTTTCATCATAATGGCATCCCCAAAAAACAAGAATTTACAATAAAGTTGAGAGAATATGGTGAAGACCTATGAGTGATCTTTATATGACCAAAGATGGTGATATGGTTGATGCCATTTGCTGGAGATACTATGCAAAGGGTCAACAAGCCCTTGCTGTTGAACGCGTCTATGCAGCGAATTTGGGGCTTGCAAACTATGGACCCATTTTAAAAGCAGGCATCACGATACTCTTACCAACCCTCCCCTATCCGAAAGCCACACCAGTAATCAGAATTTGGGGTAGCAAATCATGAAACCTTTTTGCATGGTTCTGGCAAATGGAGAGGACATCACAAGAATGCTGATGGACTATGTTTTATCAATTGAAATTACCGATGAAGCAGAAAACAAAAGTGATCGTATCACTATAGAGCTTGATGACCGTGCGCGTGACAGTGATAACGGCTTTCTTGATATTCCTCTTATCGGGACAGTTATTTCCATAACACTTGGCTATGAAGGCGGGAAAAACCGCGATATGGGAGCCTATCTGATAGACGAAATTTCTGTAAGCAGCCCACCGCAAAGCTTAAGTGTTACAGGACGCGCCGCCTCTATGAACACGTCTTATAGAACACCCAAAAGCCAATCCTATCACCAACAAACCCTTGGCAGTATTATTCAAGAGATAGCACAGCGCAATGGCTATACACCAAAAGTTGACCCTGCTCTTGCCAAAATTGTTGTGCGTCACATTGACCAAACTTCTGAAAGCGATATGGCTTTTGCCACGCGCCTTGCAGAAAACTATGATGCGGTAGCAAAACCCGTTGATGGCAAATTGGTGCTTGCCAAACGGGGTGAAGGCAAAGCCATTACCGGTGAAACACTGCCCGTCGTTGTCATCCATGAAAAACATTGCACCTCTTGGGATTTTAAATACAGCGCACGGGATGAAGCAGGTGCAGCAAATGGCTTAGAAACAGATGTGGGAGACGACCAAAAAGCCGCTGCTGATGCACGAGAACCAGAAGAGATTGATGATGATGAAAACTTTATCCATATGGATGACAATGACAGAGCACCATCATCATCTGAATCAGAAAAAGCAGAAAAAGAATCTGAGAAAGAAGAAGACAAAGAGAAAAAAGGCGGTGTTCTCGCAACCTATCATGATATCCGCAGTGGTGAAAAAAAAGAAGTCAAAGTTGGCAAAGCACCGTTTCATGAACTCAAATATACCTACCATAACCAATCAGAGGCTGTTGCAGCCATTGCTGCTTATCGCAATAAATCATCACGCGGTAAGTCTTCTTTCTCATGTGATATCGGAGGTAATCCGTTTGTACAAGCAGAAGCAAAACTTGTTCAAGAGCCCCCTTTCCGCCCCTATATTCCAGCAGAATGGCGCATCAAGAGCGTTAAACACAAACTTGATAAAACGGGTGGTTACACCACAAAAATAGAGTGCGAACTTTTTGATGCATCACAAGAAGATGCGGCTGGAAACGTTGCAAACACAACACCAGACAAAGATGATACCCTTGACCCAAACGCTCCACCAAACGCATGCGACGAAGGCGAAGGCGTTATCCATATGGATGAGGATTAATATCAACTTTAGGTCATTCGTTGTGCTGTCCCTTTTAGGGAAGAAGGTCAATGAACGTTTACGACAGATATTTTTTCATCTGCAATGCGATAGCTTTAATAACTGGAACAGACACACTGTTTCCAAATTGGCGATAGGCTTGCGTATCAGATACTGGAATCTGGTAGCTTTCAGGAAACCCTTGCAAGCGTGCTGCTTCTCTTGGCGTCAGTTTTCTAGGATTTTTATTATCCTGCATTATAAGTATTTCGCTTCCATCTTTGTAATAACGTGCAGAAAGTGTATTTGTGTATGGCGATTCCACATCGAAAAGCCCATAACCAAATCCCTTTCCTTTCAGTTTATTCAGAACTTTTCTTCGTTGGTGTCCATGCCAAAGAGCATTACTAATTGTATATTTTTCATCAACCTCTTTATCTAAAATATCTCCCACCCTTGTTTTAATATTCATGGGAGAGGGAAATTTAAAATCTATCGAATGATCTAAAAAACCAATGATATATATGCGTTCACGATTCTGAGGAACTCCAAAATCCCGTGCTTTTAAGATATCATAAAAAACTTTATAACCGCTTGATTGTAAATGCTTTATAATACTAGAGAGAGTACGTCCCCTATCATGCCCCTTTAATTGCTTAACATTCTCTAATAAAAATGCTCGAGGCTTCCTATGTGATAAAATTCTATTGATATCAAAAAATAAAGTTCCACGTGCATCCGCAAACCCCTTCTTCAAGCCTGCTTGCGAAAAAGGTTGGCAAGGAAAGCCTGCTAATAAAATATCATGCTCTGGTATTTCTTCTTCATTGATCTGAGTAATATCGCCATGGACGTGATCGTTGTTAAAATTAAGTCGATAAGTTTGAATAGAGTATTTATCAATTTCTGATGTAAAAACACATTGGGCGTTATCTAAGCCAAATGCAGACTCGAAACCCAAACGAATTCCTCCAATGCCGGCAAATAAGTCAATTAGTTTAAACATTTTACTGATTTTTCCAATAATTAAACATCTCAGGTAGTTCTTTTAAAAAATACGTTTCAAAATCTATGACGCTGTGGTTATGCAATATTTTTTCTTGATTTTTAACTGTTTTTAGTACGACGACAACAATGTTATGCTTGTTCATTTGTTCAATTTTATTTACAGAGATTTTATCATCAACTGTCAGTAAGTGAATGTTAGGAACTTGAGATCTTGACTGCTCTTCAATAACTTCTTGCCAACGTTCACGCAAAGTGGTTTTCATTGTGCCAATAATAGCCTTATCGCGTCTTTTCTTAAAATGCTCTATGCTCGGTAGTACTGAATCAACCATTTTACCCAAACCGGCTTTTTGAAATGTTTCTTTTCCGATTTTTTTTTGAGCTTCGAAACGATATCGAAATTGATTATATAAAAAATAAATAATTTCTTCAAATGTTTTTCCCGCACGTGAACGGCGTGACTGTGTATTGCTAAGACATAATAAATAAATATATGGAATAATTTTTCCTGCATATTGGCCAAAACAATTTATTAGCTGCTCGTTAAATTTGTGAGAATCTTGAATGTTAAGCCGAAATAATTTTAAACTTAATTCAGTAATAATTCTTTTAGGCATCTCAAACTGATGGCTAATTTCCATCAAAATCGCAGAATTGAAAGTAGATTCTTGCTTTAACAATGCGGAATACGATAATTCTCGCATATTAAAAATTGTTTTAGAAACTTCCTCTTTTTTGAGCAACTCATCTATAATTTGTTTATTTTCCTGTACTATTTGACTTACTATTTCATCAGTAGGTGAAATCAGTTCACTTCTTCTTTTCTTGAGAAAGTTTACGAAGCTTTTTTTTTCTTCCTCATCAAGCCCACAAAAATCTTCTAAGTTTTTGTATCTTATATCAGTCATTGCATTAAATCCTACGATTAGACAAGTATAACTGATTAGCAGATTCTAAATTTTAACCAATGATATTTTTGTCCGTTACCTGTCCTTTAGGCGAGGAGGAAGTTAATTTTTTTACTAATTGAACGGCTTTTTCAATATCTTTTTGTTGAGTAGATTTCTTACCGTCCTTTAAGAGGGAAAGACGTTCATTTCATATTTTTCACGCATCCCCGCCTTTTGCGGGGCTTTTTTTATGGAGAATCATATGCGAAAAATATCATCAGAAGGACTTGCACTTATCAAACAATGGGAAGGTTTGCATTTAAACGCCTATAAAGATGCCATTGGGGTGTGGACAATAGGTTATGGACATACAAACAGTGCTGGAAAACCTTTTATTTACGAAGGCATGACAATCACTGAAAAGCAAGCAGAAGAACTTCTTTGCCAAGACTTAAGACAATTTGAAAATGCTGTTGAACGCGCTGTTACAGTTTCATTAACAGATGAACAATTCGCGGCGTTAGTGTCCTTTTGCTATAATGTAGGAACAGGAGCCTTTTGTAACTCGACACTGTTAAAAAAGCTCAATCAAGGTGAATATGAAGCTGTCCCTGCAGAGCTACAGAAATGGACCAAAGCAGGCCGGTAAGCGTCTTGAAGGTCTAGCACACCGGCGTGCGGCAGAAACAGGCTTATGGGCGAAAGGGGCTTTTGTTTCCTCCAATTATCAAACAGTAGAAACGCAAGCACCAACGGGGGTTTTCAAAGCCGAAGCCCTTGCACCGATTATTGGTTCTTTTTCTGGGCTTGGAGGCTTATTAGCAGGAAATGGACCAATCCAATGGGCTTTGGCCACCATTATGGTTTTAGCCGCATGTGCTGGTATTTTCTTTGTTGCTAAACGCTTTCAGGAGCACCGCCTATGATCTTATGGATGAAAAAAAATCTGATGGTGACAGGCGCGGTTTTAGCCGCTTTTTTTATGATTTTAGCAAGAGTTTTTACTCTTGGTAAAAAAGCAGAGCAACAAAAGCAAACAGAAAAAACCTTAAAAGCAGCAACAACACGGCTGGAGGTAGAAAATGAAGTTAATCAAAAAAGTGATACTGATGTGCGTGCTGCTCTCTCTGACTGGTTGCGCGACAAATAAATATGCTTCTTCTTGTGTTGGCTGGTTGCCAATTTATTTAGATAAGCAAGATCTGAACGCCATCAGTTCAAACTTAGCAAGAGAGATCTTAAAGCACAATAATCTAGGTGAACGCGTGTGTGGGTGGAAACATGGCTAGAAAAAAAACACAAGATGATACAGAACTTACGGAAGCAGAAAAAGAAATCCTTCAAGAAATCATCATGACCTACAAAAGTGTAAAAGTGATGTCGCGTTATACGAAATGGATTGTACTCATTATACTCTTATTAGCGCTTGATTTTTCACGCCTTATAGATGCTGTAGGAAATATTTTTACACAAAAACCAAATATCCGACTCTAAACATACTCTGAGACGCGCGAAATTCTTTAGAAAATGGTTTCTTAATTTTGCTCGTCTCATGGAGGTGATAGAGAATGTCTTCTTCCATTTAAAACAGTGGATTTCAAAAAATTAAAAATTTGTTCTATAATAATAAAAAATTGTTAATATACGTGCGTTTAATAGGTATATTTCGTAATATTATCGGCTAAAAAGGTGGGAATAATTATGGAAAACGTCGCAGTTCAAAAACAAGAAAAGAATAAAACTGAAAAGTTTTCTATGAAAGAGAATCTTGCTGGAAGAGTTTGTCGTTTTCCTAAACCGTCCACTGAAATGGAAGCTTTGCAGCCTGTTTTTGAAGCGGTAAGCAACGCTATTCACGCGCTTGAAGATTCTAAGCAAGAAGATTACAAAAGCGCGGGTAACATAGATATAGAAATCAAAGATATAGATAAAAATGAAACACTTGAAATTATAGTTAAAGACAATGGTGTAGGATTGGATGATGAGCACTTTCAAGCTTTTCGCACTGTAGATACTAATTTTAAATTAGAAAAAGGAGGAAAAGGAGTTGGGCGGCTGCTATGGTTGGATGCCTTTAAGAAAATACGAGTTAAAAGTATATTCCTTGAAGAAGATCAGCTTTACCAGAGAAGCTTTACATTTTGTTTGGAAGAGGAAAATCAGATTCTTGATCATTCAAAAATACCTCTTATTAATCAAGAAGTAACCGGAACAGAAATTATTTTTACCGGTTTAAGAGATGTAGCGTACCAAAAATATTTTCCACGCAAAACTGAAGCAATTATCGATCATATTGGAGCACATTTTTTTTCAGATTTAATTTTAGAACAACTTCCTCAAATAACTTTTCGTGATAATCAGATATCTGTCAATTTAGCGCAGAAAGTTAAAAAATATTTAGTAGAAAATAGGGGAGAGATTACACTTGAAACCGCAGATTTTGGTTTATTTAAAATTCGTAATTTTATTTGCATGGCGGATGCTAACCTTAACTTTAAAGGGAAGAACCACTATCTACATCTTTTCGCACATGATCGTACTGTGACTACTGAAAGCATCGATAACCTTATTGGTTTCGGAAAATTTGGAGACCAAGGGCTAGTGTATCATGGTTGCATAAGTGGTCAGTATTTAGATGATAGAGTTAATCAAGAAAGAACGCATTTTTCTTTTAAGAATAAAATATTGAAAAATATTTTACGTTCCGTTGCTAACAATATTGTAGATAGCGTTCTTGCTCCAGAAAATGAAGAGTACGAAGAAAAACGTTTAAATAAATTAAAAGAATTTTGTAGAACACATCCTTCCTATTGTTTTGATAGTTATGAAAAACTATTAGAAAAACTTCCTAAATCTGCAAAGGATACAGAAGACTTTGTTAAGACACTGGCTATTCATAAGCTTAGAAGAGAAAAAAAGCAAAATTCGAGAATTGAAAAAATATACCGTGAAATTACTAAAGGGAATACTAATACATACAGCTTTTCCCAAAAAGTTTCTGAACTTGCAAAAGAAGTTAAAGATGAAGAAACAAGACAGTTAGCAGAGTATGTTATACGTCGTAAAGTTATACTTGATATTTTAGGAGAATTAATAATAGAGGTTAAGAAAAATGTTAATGGTCAAGAAGTCCCGCATCTAGAGAAAACATTGCATGAACTTATTTGTCCAATGCGTGTTCGGGGCGATGATCCTGAATCTCAGAAACCTTCAACGCATGATTTATGGATTATTGATGAGCGATTAACATTTACAAGATACTTCACTTCGGATATGTCTATCAAAAAAATCGCGAAGAATAGTACGAAAGGAATTCGTCCTGATTTATTATGTTATGATAAATTACATGCTCTAGGACTTGAAGGTCGTCTTGATGCAGATCTAGACAAGTTAATGTTGGTGGAGTTTAAAAGACCAGGTCAGAAAAAATATAAACCGGGTTACAACCCCATGGAACAAATAAACATATACCTTAATGAACTTAGAGGACAGCGTATAAAGACATTTGATAATAAGAAAATAAAAATTTCAGAACAGTGTGTTTTTTATTGTTATATTATTGCTGATATAGAAGGTGAACTTAAAACGCAAACGTCTACATGGCAAAAAACAGCTAATGGGCGAGGGAGAACTTTTCCTCTACAGGGAGAATTTCGAGGAACCGTTGAAATAATAGAGTGGTGTGATTTATTAGAGGATGCAAAATTAAGGAATGAAGCATTTATTTCTAGATTAAAGGTTTAATTTTTAGATGCGCGAGACAACCTCTTTGCGCATTTAAAACAATAGATTTCAAAAATTAAAACTTCACCCCCTCCCCACTTTTGATACAGGGAAAAAGAGATTATACCGTAATCTATCCGCTAATCACTTAAGTGTTTCTTAGATACCTGAATCGACAATAGACATATTATCAAGCCTTTCCTGATATGAATACAGCCCACTGTTCCAAGAGAACATGTCGCTGTTCTAAAAAATCCGTTCGCATATAAGCTTTTGTCACTGAACTCCCAACTGAATGGGCAAGAACAGTTTCGGCAATCTCGAACGGTGTTGACGTTGTCTCTGCTATCCAATCCCGTAAACTTGAACGAAAACCATGGGGACGATAGGTTAAGCCGCAAACTGTCATATATTTTGCCATGGTGGCATCAGAAATGGGGTTGCCTGTAAGACCAGAAAAGAGAAAACCATTTTTTTCAAAGGGAAGAGACTTTTCAATCACTTTTAAAGCTTCATTACTCAATGGTACTCGAAAATCTGAAACCTTTCCTACAATGCCCTTCATATTTTCTTTGGGTATCGTCCATATATTTTTGTCAATTTGTTCAAGGCGCAAATAGCGCAATGGATATGACCGTGCTCCTGTCAAAATCAATAACTTCAGTGCTAAATTTGAAAGGATCTTATCATCCAAGCTTTGATAAAAAACCGGCACTTCTTGCCATGGCATAGCAGGAATATTTGTTGATGTCGCACGTGGTTTTCCTAAAAGCGCGCGTGCCTTCATACAAGCCTGTAGATCAACATCTAAACCAAGAGCCGCAGCATATTTCAAACAAATATTGATACGGTTAAGTGCTTTTCGCGCTGTATCTGCTTTTTCATGCCAAAGGGGTGAGAGAACATTGCGAATAATATTGGCTGTTAATTTTTCTATAGGTAAATTACCTATGTGTGGAATCACGTGCAACTCTAGTGGAGAAAACCAGCGGCCGTTTTTACCTTCATTTTTTAACTCTGTTTTTTTGCTTTCAAAAGCCGCTTTTGCAATTTCTTGAAAAATATTGCTTTGCTGTTTTAAAATAGTCTGTTCTCGAAAGACAATAGGATCATTGCCTTCTTTAAGAATATCACTATAATATCTTGTAAGCTCACGCGCTTCTTTTAAAGAGAGTTTCGTAACAGGACCAAGTCCCATTTCACGGCGCTTATTGTGGTGCGTATAGCGAAAAAACCAAGAGCGTGTATTGTCTTTTCGAACATTCAACCACAACCCTGCCCCGTCACAATATTTACCCTGCGGAGACGTCTTTACGAATGATGCTGATAACCGATGAATCGCCCTCACTTAACGTCCCCTCTCGTCCACCTTTTCAAGCATTGCTCGTCCACCTTTTTTGGTCCACCTTTTAGACCACCTTTAATTTCTGATTTGAGATTTTTTCTTTAATACTTACTTTTTTTATTGAATCATAAAAAGCTATAGACATCAATACGCCCTTACACATCTTTATATACTTTGAATCTTGTTGCTAAAGCCTGATTCGCTCTCTGGGGGCACCATATGTTTTTTTAATTACGTGTAGCTTATTCATTTTCCGAGTGTTTTTAAATTCAAGAGAAGGTAGAGGTGAACGTGAATTTACAAAACATGTTATTTTTATCAAACTTCTTTTTAATGCTTTAAATTCAGCTAATTTCTACCAAAGTTTAAGTTTCTAATGAATATACTAACAACTTCATAACATTGGTAAAATTATCCGGCGGACTATTATTAAAAGAATCAGAAAGTTTTTTGTAAAATTCTTTCCACAAACATTTTTTTCAATAAAGCCACCTAATTCATCAGCCTTAACTTTAGCAAAGATATAAGGCATGTGTTTCATTTATTAAAGAAAAGAATTTGCTTTAAAAAGGTTATAGCCTTCTATCTAACAGCGTTTTTGCTGTAAAATTCAAATTATCTATCTGCTCAACTAAAGAACTTTTATTGTTTAGCTTTTGTGCTTTTTTCAAAGAGATGTGGGCTTTCAAGAATAAGCTTTTCTCGTGCTTTTTGTAACTGTTTAATGACTTCATCAATCTTTGATGGAGAACAAAAAGATTCTTGGCTATTCAACAAATGCAGCCTCTCCTTTCCCTCATACAAACATTGCATCTGAGATTGAAGTATTCTAACTTCTTGAAAAAAAAGACGTCCTGTTTCCTTAAAACCATTATTAAGTGCAAAAAGTTGATCAGAAATGGATAGCAGAATTTGTTTTAAAAAACGCTCATTTTCTTGGCGTTTACGATATTCTAAAATAAGAGCATGGCTTATCTCATCTAACTGTTTTTTTGTAGAATCAATTTGACGCAATAAATTTGGTTTTTCCCCCATATCACCTTTTCTCACCTTCACAAGCATAGCATGAATGTCTAATAACTTAATTGCGGAATGAGATAAATAATCAACAACTGTAGGCGTATTAACATAGCGTTTCCGTGCAATCATCACAAACTCACCTAATGACTGTTTTTTACATTCATCCCGCTATTTATTTTTCATTTTACAAGACCATTCTAAAGAAAGTGCTAAAAAATATTACCTCCAATACATTATTCGATGGAGCCCCTTCTCTCTTTTCACGATCAACGTGGAATCCGTGGAGAGAGAAAACGTACAGGTGTATAAAGGATAAGATGTGTTGTTTTTTCCAACACACTACTGCCATCAGCAAGAAGGGCTTGACTAGGTGACAATTCTGTACCTTGCATAATTGTGGAAGCCAAAGAACCTTCTCGAGAAAGAGCCATCAACGTTGGCGAAGATGCAAAGACATTGTGTGCTCCCCCATCCACATGAGAAAAATCAAGAACAGCTATTCCATTTTTACGCAACATTTCAATATCTGAGCCATCGCCCACACGATGATGTCCACCCGTAAGACGTCCTGAAACCGCAAGAGCTTTATCCGCTCTGGATACTAAAATAGCGGTTGGCTGCGGAAGTTTTTTTATATCATTAAGTTGGCGCTCAAATACATCAACATCAATATCTGGTGCAGCCATTAATAAACTTGTAATACGACGAATAGGCTTATATTTTCCCTGTAACGCTAACGTTCTAAATGCTTCCATTATAACAAAATTGCCCATAGAATGTGCAATAACCGAAATTTGATCAGCATTGGTTTCACTAATAAGTGTTAAAAGCTCTATCAATCCGTCACGGGCAAAATTAGCACTGTCACGATCATAAATATAAAGAGGAACTGATCCGGCCGAAGGCCAAGAATAATGCACAGCGACAACATTTAAAGAATAATCGTGTGTAAACTGTGCTGTACGAAATGTACCATCTGCAAAATTATTATTATACCCATGGATAAAAAGAAAAATTTCTCTTTTTCCTTTTGGCTTTTTTGCTAAAGCAGCATTTAATTGCTGTTTAAACTGTTCTTTATTATCGTATTTTTGCAATGCTACTGCTGCAAAATACTTATCATGCGTAGGTTTATAGGCATTTATTTCAACAACTCCCTTTACATGTTGCTGAGGAATTCCTACGTCAACGCGATTATAATGAACTTTATTTGATCGCTCTGCACCATAAGGTTGAGCGTAATTATTTTGCATCATACGACTTGTTGCAACATACACTGGAACGATGGCTTTTGGAGAAACTGGTTTCCCTTCAACTTCCCTTTCTACGGCAGTCATAGAAGGTGTTGCATGCACCCCATGCCAAAGTACAGCACGTGAATCACTACACGCTGATAATAAAGAAATACAAATAAGAAGTGTTAAATATCTCAGAATCATTATACTTCTCACTGCAACTTCACCCCACCTTATAAAAATATAACATTTCAAATGCATAGATAAAGTAATAAAAAACGAAACATTATTGGCAACACACCAACAAATAACATACAAAAAAGATTTTTCTATAATGCCTATAAATCCCCTCTCTCTAACATAACTTCATCTCATTATGGAGAGACTCACTGCTAACTGGTGCGGTCGAGAAGACTCGAACTTCCACGGGTTGCCCCACAGCGACCTCAACGCTGCGCGTCTACCAATTCCGCCACGACCGCACGTGGAAAGAAAAAATCTTGGTTTTTAGCCTTTAACAAATCATAAAGAAAGGTACAAGCCAATTTTCTTTTTCTCATAATTTATTTTATCCGGATGCTTTATAACTTAATAAAGATTACGAGAAATATGGGCTTTACTATGACCTTTGAACCATCATCATAAAATGTGCTTGTGCCGCTTGATCTTTTTCATAATAACCATGAAAGTTTTTTGTAATTGTTGTAGAGCCCTGTTTTTGGATTCCTCTCATAGCCATACACATGTGCTCAGCCTCAATCAATACTGCTACACCATGAGGCTTCAGATACGTTTTTAACGCGTGAGCCACTTGCGCTGTCATAGCTTCTTGAGTTTGTAAACGACGAGAAAAAATATCTACAACACGTACAATTTTTGAAAGACCAACAATTTTTGCATTAGGAAGATATGCTATATGTGCTTTCCCAATAATTGGGATCATGTGATGCTCACAGTGTGAATAAAAAGGTATATTCTTTACGATTACGGCTTCATTGTATCCTGAAACCTCTTCAAAAACTGTACCTAAGGTTTCTTTAACCGATTGACTATAACCATTAAAAAGCTCGCGATATGCCTTGGCTATACGTTTTGGAGTATCTAAAAGCCCTTCTCTATTTGGATTTTCCCCTATCCATAAGAGTAATGTACGAATCGCTTCTTCCACCTTTTCAATACTCGGACGCTTTTCTTCAGATAAAATTGCGTCTTCTTTAACAACATTACGCATTCAAAAACTCCAAGCTTACTCTATACAAAGCATTTGCTCCATACCTATCTCATTTTGTATAATCTCTATATAAGCGAATTAAAAGTTTAAACAATCACGACTCTCAAAATTTCAGGCAATAGCGCATGATTGATAATATCTATAATGATAAAATACTTAAATATGCTGCACATATAGGCAAAATTGGGCGTCTTAATAATCCTGATGCAACATCAAGAAAACATGCACACCTTTGTGGTTCGACAATCACTGTAGATTTAAAAGTGGAAAATGGTATTATTACCGATTTTGCTCACGAAATACATGCATGTGTGCTAGGGCAAGCTTCAGCTTCACTTTTAGCATCTCATATCATCGGACAAACAACTCAAGATCTTAAAATATTGCGTGAAGTTATCTACCAAATGCTAACGCAAAATGGTCCTTCTCCTCAAGCTCCATTTGAGGATTTTTCTTGCTTACAGCCCATTAAAGACTATAAAGTGCGCCATGCAGCAACACTACTACCCTTTGATGCAATGATAGACTGCATTCAAAAAATTGAAGAAAAATAAATGTTCAAATCACAATCTAGACAAAAAAAGTTGACTCGGAATTACACAGGCACTTGGAAAAAAACACCCGGACGATTATTGGGTATTTTCTTAATACGGTTCTATCAAATAACACTTTCGAGCCTTATAGGCAATCAATGTCGCCATGCTCCGACTTGTTCAGAATATACATATGAAGCGATTGCTCGCCATGGGCTTTGGGCTGGTGCATGGATGGGACTCTTTCGTATCATGCGTTGTGGGCCCTTTGGAACAGATGGCTTTGATCCAGTCCCTCCATCGCTTGGAAATTCTTGCTGTTTTTATAAACCTTGGCGTTACTGGAAAATTTCTGACAAACACAACAAATAATCCTTTTCTTTTTTCACATGTATTGATAAAAAATTAGTCTATAAGCTTTTTACTCAATTTTCACGAAACCATCCGCAATCGTTAGCGGAATTGGATTAAAAGGGTGTTTTTATGTCTTGCTCTATTTCTCTTTTTTTTCCCGATGGTTCAAAACGTAATTACCCCGCCGAAATGACAGGCTTGGAATTAGCAGAATCTATTTCTAAATCACTTGCAAAAAAAGCAGTCGCCTATAGTCTTGATGGTATCACGCGAGACTTATCGGATCCATTGGGACAATCTGGTCAAGTAGAGATTATTACCCGAGAAGATTCACGCGCTCTTGAGCTCATAAGGCATGATTGCGCCCATGTCCTTGCTGAAGCAGTGCAAGAGCTCTTTCCTGAAACGCAAGTAACAATAGGTCCTGTCATTGAGAACGGATTCTATTATGATTTTGCACGCCAACAACCTTTCACATTAGATGATCTCACCGTCATTGAAAAGAAAATGCGTGAAATTATCCAACGCAATAAACCTTTTAGAAAAGAAATTTGGTCTCGTGAAAAAGCAAGAAAAGTTTTTTCTGAGAAAAAGGAATTTTATAAAGTTGAACTTATTGATAGCATTCCTGAAAATCAAGATTTAAAAATCTATTATCAAGGGGAGTGGTTTGATCTTTGTCGCGGACCGCACATGCAATCTACAGGGCAAATTGGGAATGCTTTCAAATTAATGAAAGTTGCAGGAGCTTATTGGCGTGGCAATGCCAATAATCCAATGCTCACGAGAATTTATGGAACAGCATTTGCAAATGAAAATGACTTAAAAGCCTACCTCCATATGCTAGAAGAAGCTGAAAAACGTGATCATCGCCGCTTGGGACGTGAAATGGACTTATTTCACTTTCAAGAAGAAGGGCCAGGAATGATTTTTTGGCACAAAAAAGGTTGGAAAATGTTCCAAAATTTGATCAGCTATATGCGTAGACGCCTTGATGATCATCAATATGCTGAAGTTAATGCACCACAAGTTCTCGATAGGTCACTCTGGGAAATATCTGGCCATTGGGGTTGGTATAAGGAGAATATGTTCAAAGTAATTTCAGCAGAAGAAGATTCAGATCATGGGAATGTTTATGCCCTTAAACCAATGAATTGCCCTGGTCATGTGCAAATTTTTAAACATGGTTTAAAATCTTATCGTGATTTGCCTATTAGACTTGCTGAATTTGGACTTGTTCATCGTTATGAGCCTTCAGGCTCTTTACATGGTCTTATGCGTGTGCGTGGTTTTACACAAGATGATGCGCATATTTTTTGTACTGATGAACAATTAGCCGATGAATGTCTCAGTATTAATGATCTTATTTTATCAACTTATGCTGATTTTGGTTTTAAAGAAATTAGTCTTAAGCTTTCAACACGTCCAGAAAAACGAGTTGGATCTGATGCATTATGGGATCATGCAGAAAGTATCATGGAATCTGTCCTTAAAACGATTGAAACAAAATTTGCAGGACAAATCAAAACAAGCATCCTTCCAGGTGAAGGAGCATTTTATGGTCCAAAATTTGAATATACATTAAAGGATGCTATCGGTCGTGAATGGCAATGTGGAACAACACAAATAGACTTTAATCTCCCTGAACGTTTTGGTGCATTCTATATTGATAAAGATTCAGAAAAACGTCAACCTGTTATGATCCACCGTGCTATTTTTGGATCAATGGAGCGTTTTCTTGGTATATTAATTGAAAATTTTGCTGGACATATGCCACTTTGGCTTGCTCCTGAACAAATTGTTGTTGCAACAATTACATCCGAAGCAAATGAATATGCCCAAAAAATAACAGCAAAACTTAAAGCTGTTGGGCTTTCCGCAACAATAGATCTCCGCAATGAAAAAATTAACTATAAAATACGAGAACATTCTTTACAAAAAGTCCCCGTAATTTTGGTATGTGGCAAACGTGAAGCTGAAACAAACAGCGTAAATATGCGCCGCTTAGGAAGTACAAATCAAACCCTTTTATCTGTAGAAGATGTGATTAAACAACTCTCAAATGAAGCAACACCTCCAGATTTGCAACGTGTAATAAATGCATAATACCACAGAAGATGGTAATACGTTAATTTTTTACTATAAATCTTCAGTTTTTGTACAAAATGAAATAATTTGATATTGTAGTGTGTTTTTGTTTCATGCACAATGACCTATCATCAGAAAGAATAACGTGCTCTTCCTCTACAAGATAGATTGGTGAAAAAGTTGAATATAAGCTATGAGCTGTTTAAATTGCAAAAATCATAGACAATTGAATATTAATAATAACATTAATCTTTTACCTTTATAATGAAAAGATGCTGCTATTATCATGGATAGATCATTACAATAATTATAGCAACATCAAGCAAGAAAACTGAAAACAAGATTATATTTATTAATAAAAAATATGTAAAATTAGCTGAACAATGATATTTCTTATTCGTAAGATAAGCCCTTATAAAAATGACAAGATATTGATTTATAATGATAATATATCGTTATTCATATTAAATAAGGTTTCGAATATCATAGGCTTCTCTTATTTTTAATATGTTTATGTTGAATCTATCAAAATCATTTGCTTGCACGAAACAAGCGGAATGAGTGTGTGGATAAAAATTATTGAGAAAGGATTTTTAAAATGCCTACAATGAACCGCCTAAAGTGCTAAGAATTGTTGCAGTTATTGAGAACAGGCTATAATTATAATGATGATGCCGACTTGAACCTTCATAAGTATAAAAATAGCGGTACTCAACGAGTTTACCATTAATCATTCACGAGGCATTATGGTAAAATAAGATTAAGAAGCCTTAAGAAACATCTCTTTAAAACAAGCACATGAATTGGTAAGCTAATGGCATTCTACATCCCGCAATCTACACTGATGAGATATTGCCTTAATTTTTATAAAGCCAAATCAAAAAAAATGGCAAAACTCAGCGTTTATTCTTTCTCTTCTTCATGTTTTACCAAATGAAAAACTCTTATAAAAAACTCGTTAAATATACACATACGATATATGACTACTCGTTGAACGTATAAACTTCTGGGCACATCCATAAAACATCTAAATATCTACGAAACACATATAAAATAAAAAAATATTATTATCGTGCTCTATCAAGAACACGCTTACATTCAATGAGTTCAAACAGAATTTCTTGTAACAATGCTTTATCAGTTTTATCTTTGTAAAGATTCACAGAACCGACAGATGTTTCTCCCTCATTCCTCATGAAACTCAAAAGCCCAAAAGAAGATTTCTTAGGCTTATTGCTAGCATTTTCAGAAGTTTGTCCTGCATGTTTCTTCTCTATGACCACATTCATAGCATCAAGATCACCATTACCCAATGCAGTCACAAAAGCAACACCATTTTCTTTCAAAAGGCGTTGCACACCTTTTATCGTATAACCCTGATCATATAGTAACTGCTTAATACCATTGAGCAAATCAACATCGACCGGACGATAATAGCGCCTTCCTCCCCCACGTTTCATTGGTTTAATCTGCCTAAAACGTGTTTCCCAAAATCTTAAGACATGCTGCGGAAGCTCCAATAACTCCGCTACTTCGCTAATTGTGCGAAAAGCATCAGAGCTTTTATCCATTTTGTAACACCTTATTTAAAACAAAATAAATTACTTCACAATGACTCATTCTGTCTCAATTTCTCAACAAGATTAGTCAAAAATAAGACCATCATTGATACCTTACTCACCAGTCTTTTTCTAAAAAATAAAGACCCTTATTTTATACATTTCTTTAACAAATACCAAACATACCATGGCATTTATTTATGAGATATCATTTTTTCTGTTTTGCACGATGCGAATCTAAAATTCTCTGTTTAAGAACATTGGCAGCCTTAAACGTCACAACACGTCGCGGCGGAATCGGTGCTTCAACACCTGTTTTTGGATTGCGTCCAACACGTTCATTTTTACTGCGAACCTGAAAAGTTGCAAAAGAAGATAATTTAACCGCTTCACCTCTTACAAGTGAGTTGCAAATCTCATCCAAAACCAATTCGACTAAAGCTGCTGATTCAGTATGTGACAAGCCCACTCTTTTACAAACTACGCTCGCTAAATCTGCACGCGTTACTGTCTTACTTGTCATTATAACCACCTATTAAAATATTAAAAATTACAAAATGACTTATACGTTTTCTTGAAATATGGTCAAGTAGCCATAATTTACCAACGAATAAGAATTGCTCCCCATGTAAATCCACCTCCCATGGCTTCTAACATGATAAGATCTCCTTCTTTTATTTTTCCATCGCAAACAGCTGTTGTTAAAGCCAACGGAACTGATGCAGCAGACGTATTACCATGTTGATCAACGGTAATCACAACTTTATCTAGTGAAATTCCCAGTTTTTTAGCAGATGCTTCAATAATGCGCTTATTAGCCTGATGAGGTACAAACCAATCTAGTTGTGAAGAATCCATACCTGCAGCTGCAAAACAATCATCAACCACATCCGTTATCATACCAACAGCATATTTAAAAACTTCTCGTCCTTCCATACGCAAATAGCCTGTCGTTTGTGTTGTTGAAGGTCCACCATCAACATATAGCTTATCTATATAAGCACCATTAGAGCGCAATTTCGCAGACAATATACCACGCTCAAAAGCAATATCACCCTCAGTTTCTAGTGCTTCCAAAATAACAGCACCCGCACCATCACCAAACAAAACACATGTCGTACGATCTTCCCAATCTAAAATTCGAGAAAATGTATCAGATCCAATAACTAAAATTCTTTTAGCCGCTCCACATCGTAAATAAGAATCTCCTGTTGTTAAAGCAAAAATAAAACCAGAGCAAACAGCTTGAATATCAAAAGCAAATCCATGGCTCATTCCCAAAGCATGCTGAATTTCAACAGCAGAAGCAGGAAAAGTACGATTCGGGGTGGACGTTGCTAAAATAATACAATCGATGTCTTTTATTGTTAAACCAGCATTTGTAAGTGCTGCTTGCGCAGCCTCAACTCCTAAAGAAACAGTTGTTTCATTTTCACTGGCAATATAACGTTGGCGTATTCCTGTACGCTGAACAATCCATGAATCTGACGTTTCAACAAACTTTGCAATCTCATCATTTGATAAACTTCTTTTCGGCAAAGCACTTCCTACACCACGTATAATTGACCGAATCATTCAGCTCTTACCTTTTCTTCAAATTTTTTATTTCTATTATAAGAGCTTATCATAAGGACTCTCCATTCATCACCGCTTCATCTTCTTGGTCAAAAAGTGTTGCTTTATTTTCATGAAATCGCCGTAAATCAGCCGTTATTTTTTGTAAAAGTCCATTATTAACCATTTTATAACCAACGCGGATAGCAGAAGCAAAGCCATTAGCATTAGCACTGCCATGACTTTTTATAACAACACCATTCAAACCTAAAAGAACTCCTCCATTCACCCTATCAGGATCCATTTTATGTTTCAGTATACGAAAAGCACCCCGTGATAAAAAATAACCAAGAGATGTTAAAAAAGAACTGCGCATTGCAGAGTTTAAAATCTCTCCTATCTGTCGCGCGGTTCCTTCTGCGGTTTTTAAAGCAATATTACCAGAAAACCCCTCTGTCACAACAACATCGACTGTTCCTTTTCCAATGTCATTGCCCTCAACAAATCCTTTATATTCCAATCCTTCTAATTGCACTTCACGCAATATCATTCCTGCTTTTTTTATTTCATAAAGTCCTTTAACCTCTTCCACCCCCACATTTAAAAGCCCAACACTTGGTCTTTCAGTGTGATATAAAGCGCGAAACATACCTGCTCCCATAACCGCCAAATCAACCAACTGACTAGCAGAGGCACCAATTGTTGCTCCAATATCTAAAACAATACTCTCACTGCGCAGTGTTGGCCAGATACCCGCAATACCAGGACGTTCAGCCTCTGCAAGCATTTTCAAACAAAAATAAGACATGGCCATGAGTGCACCCGTATTACCAGCAGAAATGCAAGCATCAGCTTCACCATTTTTTACCGCTTCAATGGCGTACCACATTGATGATTTACCACGTCCATTACGAAGTGCTTGGCTTGGCTTTTCATCCATGCGTGTATAACTTTCTGTAGGGCAAAAGCGCGATACAGAATCCAAACAGGGATATTTTTTTAAAACCGGACGAACAGCCTCCTCTACTCCATAAAATAGAAAATAAATATTTGATAAATATTTTTGTACAATTGCTGCTCCTGCAATAGCTGCTTCTGGACCGTAATCACCGCCCATGACATCCACAGAAATTCTAATCACGCTTGCATATCCCACATCTTTTCATTTACATCTTTAAATACATATTATGATTTTTGGCTCCTGAATACTCACACAGCACATCTTGCGAAAATCGCTCCGCAGAAAATACCGTTTAGCATACAATAGATATTTTTTGTATGTTTCTACAATCACTTCCAATTTTTCAAAACAGAAAATGGAGAGAATTTTCGCTCTGCTTCTTCTAAATTTTCACCCATATTCATCTTTATCCCTTCTTTACGTGGATAATGATTAATAGACAACTCAAAAAACTCTTCCATGATTGCGCCAATATCAATTTTATCATCATAAAACACTTCAGGAGTATCAAGCCCCTCCACATCTAAAAACAATTCCCCTGTATCCTCTGATATTTTTGGCTTCATCAAATTTGAATCTTCAGGAACAAAAACAACCTCAATATTTTCACAAAGGATATTTTCTAATGGTTCCAATGTAACAACACATAACTGTAGTATACGCGCTTGCAACAGACCTTTTATACGCACTCCGCGTTTTTTCCACGGGAAAATATGGAATTTTCCCTCACAAGATTTTACTTCAATTAAATCATGGTTCTGGGCTAAATGTGTACATTCTTTTTTGTTTGCACAAAAATGAACCCTTATACCTTTAGCAGGTAGAGAACGTACAGATATTGGATAAGCCAAAGCAAATGTCATTTGAGGAACATTTTGAACATTCATTGACAACTCCCAAACATAAAAACGCGTAAAGCACTATGTTTTTATTTATCTCAAGTATTTATGCATTTTTTTCTTTTCTAAAGAAATTCTATATGGCATAATTTGCTTTATAACAGGGAAACTCAGTGTAAGCTACGGTAGATTAAGTTAAAATTAGAAAAAACTTGAGGTTGCCTTCTTGTCCTACATCTCAGTATAAAAAGGAGATACCATTGTTTCAAATGCCTCACATAATAGCCTTAATCAAACGTAAATTATTGATTGGTCTATCAATAGCAAGCATAGGAATGCTTGCTGGGTGTAGCCTTCTTGATTCTTCAGGTTCGAGCCAAATTTATAGAGAGGGCTATGTTCTTGATAAAAATGCTCTAAGTTCTATCTCTATTGGCTCAAGTCAAGAGCAAGTTCTTTTAACTTTAGGGACCCCTTCATTAAAAACAAAATATGATAATGAAGTTTTTTATTACATCTCACAGACACGTTATCGTGGGATGCAGTTTATGAAAACAAAGATTATTGATCGCAAAGTTTTAGCCATTTACTTCAGTAAAAATAATCAGGTTACAAAAGTTGCAAATTACGGATTACAAGACGGTCAAGTGTTTGATTTTATTACACAAACAACACCAACTGTAACGAAAGAACATCCTTTCTTAATTCAAATTATAAAAGGCCCTGCGAATTTGCCACCCCATAACTAAATTATATAGTCTGCATACCGTTTCAATATTATAGGTCTGATAATATCAGATCTATAATAGGGGGGGATTTGTAACTCTTAGAGGCGGACTTTTTTTGCCATACTGTCGAGAACTGCATTAACAAGTTTTGGCTCATCACCTTCAAAAAACGCCTTTGCTATGTCAACATACTCATTCATGACAACTGCAACGGGAACATCTTTACGGTTGATCAACTCCCATAAACCTGCTCGTAAAATTGCTCGCAATATAGAATCAAGACGTGAAAGAGACCACTCTGCAGAAAGCTGTTGATGAAGCAGCGGATCAAGCTGCTTTTGATCTTTTACAACACCCGTTATAATAGCCAAAAACCATTGAAAATCAGCTTCAAGATATTGATCTCCATCAATATCTTTTCCCAAACGATAAGCCTCATACTCAGCTGCCGTTTCCATCACCCCCGAACCCACGATATCCATTTGATAGAGTGCTTGAACTGCAGCGAGTCTTGCTGCTCCACGTTTATTGGCTGAACGCGGAAAATGTCTGCTTTTTATATCAGCCATATTTAACGATTATCTCCAAATCTCTTTTTTAGAGCGATCATACATAAAGCAGCTTCAGCCGCAAAACCACCTTTATTTTTGTCATCTAGTTTTGCACGCACCCATGCTTGTTCTTCGTTTTCAACAGTCAAAATACCATTTCCAATAGCCAAGTGCTGATGAACAGTTAAATCCATCAATGCACGACAAGAATCATTAGCAACAATTTCAAAGTGATATGTTTCACCCCGAATAACACAACCAAGAGCAACATAACCATCATACGATATCTTGTTTTGTTCAGCAAAAGCTATTGCACTTGGTATTTCTAATGCTCCAGGAACCGTTACAACATCATAACTTGCTTCAGCTTTTTGCAAAGTATTCACTGCACCTCTCAAAAGTGCATCAGAAATCCCCTCATAAAAACGTGCCTCAACAATCAATACGTGAGGCTTTTTACCTATCTCTTTCATCATAATGGAATTCCACAAAAAACGAATCAAAAAAATCAAAGTTATAAAGCATAAAATTCTGAAAACGATCAATAGAGTGTTGGCTTATTCATCTTCTCTTTTTAAAGCAAAAAGTTTTGCAGCATAACGAGCAAGTTGATCAATTTCCAAATTGACCCGATCTCCAATTTTAGCTTGTCCCCACGTTGTCATTTCAAGTGTATGGCGAATAATAAGAACATCAAAAACACAATCCTCAACACCATTAACAGTCAAAGATGTCCCATTAAGTGCAATAGATCCCTTATTAACAATGAAAGGCATAAATTGTCTTGAAACTTTTAAATAAAAGCGAATTGCATCCCCTTCATTTTTTTGATCAATGATTTCAGCCAAACCATCAATATGACCAGAAACTAAATGTCCTCCCATTTCATCACCCAATCGAAGCGAACGTTCCAAATTAACAAAAGTTCCTTTTATCCATTGTGCAAGATTCGTTAAACGTAATGTTTCTTCCCACGCCTCGACAACAAACCAATTGGAATCTTCTTGCTTTAATCCTCGCTCTACAATTGTCAGACAAATTCCTGAACAAGCAATTGACGCCCCAATTGCTAAGCTTTCTATAGCATAGCGGGTAGAAATCTTTAAACGCATCCCCTGCTTTAAAGGTTGAACATCTTCAACACAACCAATATCCGTTATAATTCCTGTGAACATAATGTCTTACGTCTCCACTTATAAAAACGGTCATTTCCAAACATTCTTGTCTCAATCTCATGAAACTGCGAGAGATAATTTCCAAAATGAGGGGCTTCAATACGATTTTTGCCTAAAACAATGGGGGTATGAAAACATATCAAATGATCAACACAACCAGCATTCAAAAATTTTTCCCCTGTCTTGACGCCCCCTTCCAATAAAACACTATTAATCCCATGTTTATAAAGCATCTGTAAAAGAGCAAAGGGTTCTACACAACCATTGTTCATCTCGACCGAATAAACAGACACACCATATTGCTCCAATGCATTTTTTTTGCTTTTCTTTGAAATATCCACATCACAAATAACCCATGTAGGAATTTTTATGGCTGTTTGGACAACTTTTGCATCAAGGGGGATAGATAAATCTGCATCCAAAATAATACGAATTGGTGAGCGCATCTCCATCCCTGGCAAGCGGCAATTGAGTTGTGGATCATCTGCTAATATAGTACCAATACCAACGAGGATAGCATTATTTTGAGCACGTAGAATATGCGTATGGGCATGAGAAAGTGTTCCACTAATTTTTACGCTGCCCTTCTCTCTTTTTCCAACACCATTATCGGCAGAAATTGCCATTTTAAAAGTGACCGCACAGCGTTGTATCTTCCTTATGCACCAATGCGTCCATAAGGATTCAAAAGCCTCTTCAGCTAAAATGCCCTCAACCACTTCAATACCCGCCGCTCGCAAAAGAGCAATACCATGACCATCAACACGCTTGTCACAATCAGTCAGCGCAATAACAACTCGAGAAACACCTGAATCAATAAGCGCATTCACACACGGCGAAGTTTTTCCATAATGCGCACAAGGTTCTAAAGTAACATAAGCAGTCGCTCCTTGAGCCAAAGAACCTGCCATGTGTAAAGCTTGCACTTCCGCATGAGGACTCCCATGAATAGCTGTTACGCCATAGCCAACAATAAAAGCCCCCACAGCACCATTATCGTTTCGCACAATTAACGTACCAACGGAAGGATTCTCACCTGTAAGACCGACATGACGTTCTGCTAAACGAATAGCTGCAGCCATAAACCGTTCATCTTGCACTTTTTTATTCATCAAAACGAGATTCTGTATCCGCGATACCCTTTGACAATTCATCTATAACATCGTGAAAATCGCTTGCATTACGAAAATCTCGATACACAGAAGCAAAACGAATATAAGCAATATCATCAATTCTTTTCAATGCTTCCATCACAAGATGCCCAATTTTTTCTGAAGAAATCTCTGGTTCTCCCAAACTTTCAAGCTGGCGTACAATGCCAGAAATTGCTCGTTCAATATGATCAGGATCAATATTGCGCTTACGTACAGCCACATCAACTGATCGCATTAACTTATCACGATCGAAGGGTTCACATCGTCCACTTTTTTTAGCAACCAAGAGCTCACGCAACTGAACACGTTCAAAAGTTGTAAAACGACCACCACAAACAGAACACACACGGCGGCGGCGAATCACTGCCCCCTCTTCTGCTGGACGTGAGTCTTTGACCTGTGTATCCTCATATTGGCAGTAAGGACAGCGCATCCTTTGTATCCTTAACGAGTGGTAAGATAAGAGTAAAGAGGAAATTGATTCGTTATATCTTTTACCTTTTTCTCAACAGCCATTTCAACGGCATGATTATCTTCATCACTTTTTGCACTCCGAAGACCATCAAGAACTTCTGAAATCAGATGACCAACTTGAATAAACTCTTTTTCTAAAAAACCACGCGTCGTGGCAGCAGGTGATCCCAAACGAATTCCCGATGTTATAGATGGCGTTTCAGAATCAAAAGGAATGCCATTTTTATTGCAGGTAATATGAGCGCGTCCCAAAGCCAATTCAGCACGTTTACCTGTTAGATTTTTGGAACGTAAATCAACCAACAACAAATGATTATCTGTACCACCAGAAACAATATTAAAACCATTACCCTGTAATGTTTTTGCTAAAGTTTTCGCATTAGCGACAACATTGGCACTGTAACTCTTGAAAGAGGGACGCAAAGCCTCCTCAAACGCAACAGCCTTTGCGGCAATCACATGCATTAAAGGACCACCTTGAAGACCAGGAAAAATTGCAGAATTAATTTTTCTGGATAAAGCCTCATCATTTGTCAATATTAAACCACCCCGGGGACCTCGAAGCGATTTATGTGTTGTTGTTGTTACAATATGCGCATGTGGAACAGGTGAAGGATGCACGCCACCAGCAACAAGACCAGCAATATGAGACATATCAACGAGTAAATGAGCACCGATTTCATCTGCAATTTCACGGAATCTTTCCCAATCCCATAGCCGTGGATAAGATGAGCCCCCTGCTATAATAAGTTTTGGCTTACGTTCTTTTGCAAGCTGCTCAACCTCATCCATATCAATAATCTGATCTTCTTGACGCACACCATAGGAAACAACATCAAACCATTTTCCTGACATATTAACAGGTGAACCATGCGTAAGGTGACCTCCAGCATTTAAATCCAACCCCATAAATGTGTCACCAGGCTGAAGTAAAGCTAAAAAGACAGCTTGATTCATTTGGCTACCAGAATTAGGCTGTACATTCGCAAACGCAGCACCGAAAAGCTGTTTTGCCCTTTCAATAGCTAAATCTTCAACGACATCAACAAATTGACACCCACCATAGTAGCGCTTTCTTGGATAACCTTCTGCATACTTATTGGTTAAAACAGACCCCTGCGCTTCAAGGACCGCTCTTGAAACAATATTCTCTGAAGCAATAAGCTCAATTTCATGTTGTTGACGCTCAAACTCCCCTCTAATTGCGTCAAAAATTGCACCATCAACAGTTTGTAAATTATCATTAAAAAAGCGCTTTTGTGCGTCATTTTCTTGCTGAGTCATAAAACACATTCCTAACATAAAAAAAATAAAGTCAAGGAACGATAACACAGCAAACCATGCAAACCAAACATTTTAAACTACTTACACTCAAAAATAATGAGGCAAATATTTATCTTATTCTTTGTTATAAAAACAGCGAAAAACTTTCCTCTCGAGAATAGTAAAAAATGAGATTACATTTCTTTTTTTACACTCTTATTTGTTTACACCTTTTACAAAAAATATCTATAATCTAAAGAAATTCAATAATTTAATGATTAAAAATAATTTATAATGTGAAAAGCTGAATATAATAGGCAAAGTTAATACGAAGGCAAATAAGAATGCTAACCAAAGTTTTTATTGATGGTGAACATGGCACAACCGGACTACAAATACAAAAACGCTTAGAAAGGCGTACAGATTTAAAACTACTCTCTCTTGCTCATAAAGATCGCCATAATGTTCATCTGCGACAAGACTATCTTAATCAAGCCGATATTGCTATTTTGTGTCTTCCAGATGATGCTGCACGCGAAACAGTTCATTGGCTTCAAAAAAATAAAAACATTAGGATTATTGATAGCTCGACAGCCCACCGTGTTGCACCAGACTGGGTTTACGGTTTTCCTGAAATGACAGCAGGACAAAGAAAGCGCATCCAAGCAGCACATTATATAACCAATCCCGGATGCTATCCTACCGGTGCCATTAGTTTGATTCGCCCACTCCGTGAAGCAGGACTGCTAGACGCCGATTATCCCATCTCGATTAATGCAATCTCCGGCTATACCGGTGGTGGAAAACAGTTGATTTTACAAATGGAAAATCAATCTCAACAAAATATTCAGGACAATTATTTTATCTATGGTCTTAATCTTGAACACAAACATGTGCCAGAAATTAAAATCTATGGACAAATCAATCAACCCCCAGTTTTTATACCAAGTGTGGGTCGTTTTCCCCAAGGAATGATTGTGAATCTTCCTCTGCATCGCCATTTATTCACAAAATCAGCAAACTGTTCTGATTTGCGCGAAATTCTCGCAAACCATTACGATGGACAAAATACCATTTTAGTTGCATCACAAGAAGAAACTGCTTCACTTCAAAGACTTAATCCAGAGTGTTTAGCCAATAAAGATGGTATGAAACTGTTCGTATTTGGAAATGATCGTGAAGGTATTTTTAATCTCAGCGCCATATTCGATAATTTAGGAAAAGGCGCATCAGCTGCAGCTATCCAAAACCTCGATTTAATGCTTTCAAGCGACTAAACCTCCCTACCCACAAACTTTTATTCAACAACGCGATAAGCCCCTTTTGTTGCTCGCCAATGTGCAACAACAAAACACAACACGACTAATGCCATACTTTGATGAATGAGCCCCAAACTTATCGGAACCTCATGTAACAGTGTTAAGATACCCAAGACTGCTTGGATAATAATCATAACACAGATAAGAAATGCACGACGAGAATGAGTTGAATGTGGAGCATTTTTTTGTACATAGAAAGCATGAATAGCCGAGGCAATCAATAAAAAATAAGCAAAAAATCGATGAATAAATTGAACCATTAAGGAATTTTCGAATAAATTGAGCCAAACAGGACGATGCTGCAACAATCCATCAGGAATAATCTGCCCATCCATAAGGGGCCATGTATTATAGACTTTTCCAGCATGAAGCCCTGCAACCAAAGCTCCGAAATAAATCTCTATCAAGACGAGAATAACAAGCCATGCCGCAAAATATTGCACCTTTTTATTTGCTGGTTTTTCTGAATATTCTGCAAGCCCTCGAGATAAATAAGTAACAAAAACAATAACAAAACATGCCGTTATAAGATGAAATGCCAAACGATATTGGCTCACACTTGTTAAATTACTTTGCCCAATCCCTGAAGCAACCATCCACCAACCAATAAAGCCTTGAAAGGCGATAAGAATAGGTACAACAATAAGCGGGAGTAAGATATTTTTTTCAACACGCTTAGTCGCCCAAAACCAAATGAGCCCCAATAAAGCGACAAGACCAACAAGACGCCCAAGAACACGATGCGCCCATTCCCACCAAAAAATGACCTTAAAAGCACTTAAAGTCATATCAGGATTAAGCAGCTTATACTGTGCTATCTGTTGATATTTTAAAAATTCCTCTTGCCATTGATCCACACCAATCGGTGGAATAACGCCATGTATTGGCTTCCATTCCGTTATAGATAATCCTGATCCCGTCAAACGAGTAGCGCCACCCACTAAGACAATTGCCAAACAAAGCAATAAAATAGAGTAAAGCCACACCTGTATTTGTTTTCTATTTTTCTTTTGCACAGGTGTTAAAATGCTATTGTTTAATCTCTTTACTGCCATCTCTGATTGCCCCACGCTTCTCTCCAACTAAAATGCATTTTTAAAATTTAAACATTAACTCTTTGTCTATTTTAGTATGTACTACAACTTTAGCAAAAAACAAGCGTACCACTATAACATGCGATACATATTTCTTTTTTACGAAGCTTATGATGCAATAATGCGATAAACAGTCTTTGGAAAGCTGTCTACCATACGCATCATCCATTCTTGTTTATTAAGAACAGTATTACAAATATAATAGTCTGTTAGCTCTGCAAATTGCTCAAACCCATATTTGGGTTCGCTTGCCATCTCTAGGATGATAAAATCATATTCTTTTTTAAATTCTTGTAATATATGAAAAATATCATTTGAAAAATCTTGTGCTGAAATAGCACTTGTTAACCCCTGAGGAAGAATATCAACCCCCGTATCATAATCACGGTAAATAACATCATGCAACTTGGCATTGCCCGTTAAAATATCACTCAGTCCGCGATGTGGGCCTATGACTTTCTCTATTTGTTGACCAGAAATATCGACCAACAAAATTGTTTTGTTCTCTTTTGTGAGATGAAGTGAAAGCTTTGCCGCTGTCCGTGCAGCTTCTGGTCCAATGATTGAAATAATGGTTGAAGCACGCCATTTCAAAACATCAGATAATCCCTCTATCGTAATAAAAGCTTCAAAATTTTTCATTTCTTGAGAGACTAAAATACTCTCATTCTTCTTAAGATCATTTTCTTTTGATCTCAAATCCTCTTCTGAGATTTGGTCTTTTTTCCTTTTAAAGCACGGATAGAATAACAATATTCCTAGCAAAAGAGTAAGGAAACTGGCCAATGCACTCACAAGAATATTTTTTCCATAAAGAGCCATAAAAGAAATTGGTGCTAACGTTGTTGGCGTGACCACGTAGATATTTGTATTTTGTAAGAGAAGAGGATCATCACTCAATCTCCGATATGAATCAATAATTTTTTCTCTTCGTTGAGCAGACTTGCTCATCGCTTCATTTTGGGCATCGACTGCTACTTTTATTTTATTTTCAAACTCGTTAAATATTTCATTCAAAGATTGGGATTGATCTTTTACAAAAAAGTTCATTCTTTTTTTGAGCTGTTTTTCTAATTCCGTTGCAATAACCTCATCTGAATGAACTTGATAAACGATTTGTAAAATTTTATTTTTTAATTGATGAGAAACTGTCTCTAATTCTGCAGTCATCGCTTTAATTTGAGGATGTGTCCACCCTAATTGCACAGCCATATGTGCTCTTTGTGTTTCCAAGAGATCACGTTTAGATTCCAGAGCAGCAATTGCTGAATTGCCTGCAATAAACGATAAAGACAGTAAAGACTGCCCATTTTCACGCATCATGTTAATCGTTGAATTCAAACTTGTTAAATGAATACGCTTTAAAGTTGCTTGCGTTAATTGCATCGAAAGATCATGAAGCTCTGTTTGTTTTACACCACGCTGAATAAAAGAATCAATAGATTTACAAAATTCCTGCACGATATTAAGGATTGCAATATTATCATATTGTTTGTCTTCTAATTTATCATTTAACAAGAATTGTTTCTGTTTTATGATTGCTTGTGAAAATGCGGAAAACCAAGTTTCCAACCCACGTTGAGCTGCTTCAAGTGTCTCGGCTTCAAAAGTAAGATCGATAAAATCACCATGACGCGATAAACGGATATTTTCATGATTTTTTTTCTTATAAGAAGCACTTAAAGAAAAATTCGAATCATTGAAGAACATAGGCTGTGAAAACAAAAAGGCGATAACATTGTCTTTCTTTTTAATTGGTAATGGCTTTCCTACAGAATCAGATAATGAAAATGTTAAAGTTGCTTGGTAACCACGAGGCTGGACAAAATAATACAACCAAATCAAAGATACACATAGCATTTGTAATAGCAAAACAATCAAAATGCTTCGCCATACGGTACGTACGAATAGTCTTTTATTACATGTAAGACTCATCTTTATTTTAACCAGCAAAATACTTCTTCATATTGTTTTATTAAGAGAAAGTAGTAACTATCCTCTTAACTTGCTGTCATATTATTTTGAGCTAATAAAAATATAAAATTTAAGAACAAATGTTCAAAAATAGCTTTAAAGAACTTAATTCATATTTTTTTTGAGGCTCTCTAGTTGTTTTTTTGCTTCAGAAGTAACAACCGCTCTAATGGTAATAGACCCATCATCATGCCCTTCTTGCACTATTTCCGCAGAGTTTTCATAAAACCAATCAATAAGCGACATTTCATGAGGTTGTAAAAGATATTCAATGCTTTGCACCTCTCCAAAAATTCGCTTTTCAATGGCTCTTAATAATTGATCGAGTCCATCCCCCTTAAGTGCTGATACCATGAGAGCAGGATTTAATCGCGTCTTTGCGCTTGTTTGTAAAACATTCAATGCTTGCTCATCTAACATATCAATCTTATTCCAAACTTCTATGATATGCTCCATATCATCAATATCGATATCAAGACTTGAAAGCACTTCTAAAACATCTTGGGCATGTGCTCGATGATCAAGATCTGACATATCTCTTATATGAAGAATGAGATCCGCTTCAACCACTTCTTCAAGGGTTGCTCTAAAAGCTGCAATCAAATTCGTTGGCAAGTTAGAAATAAACCCTACAGTATCAGACAAAAGAACAGTTTTTCCATGGGGAAGCACAACTTTGCGCAAAGTCGGGTCAAGCGTTGCAAATAACATATTCTTTGCTAAAACATCTGCACCGCTTAAACGGTTAAAGAGAGTTGACTTTCCTGTATTCGTATATCCTACCAGTGCCACAACAGGATAAGATGTTTTTTTCCTTTTTGCTCTATGAAGTGCACGTGTTTTAATAACCGTTTGCAATTCGCGGCGAATACGAATAATTTTTTCTTGTAAAAGACGCCTATCTGCTTCAATTTGCGTCTCACCAGGTCCACCTAGGAAGCCACGCCCCCCCCGTTGCCTTTCCAAGTGCGTCCAACTCCGCACAAGCCTCCCTTTTTGATAGGACAAGTGCGCTAACTCTACTTGCAAAACTCCTTCTTTTGTTCGTGCACGGTCCCCAAAAATTTCAAGAATCAAAGCCGTTCTATCGATAACTTTGCAATTCCACAATTTTTCTAAATTACGCTGCTGTACTGGCGTTAAAAAGTGATCTACAATCGCAAGCTCAATAGAATATTCATCTATATAACAGGTTAACGCATCTACTTTACCTTTTCCAAAGAGAGTCGCAGAGCGAGGCGTTGCAATATTAATCGTTTCATAATTAACAACTTCTAACCTTATAGCACGCGCTAACCCCAATGATTCTTTAACACGAGAAGATATAGAACACTCTCTCAAAGAGCTTTCACTTCTATTTTCTTGAAAAATCGGTATCAAAACAAGTGCGCGCACCTGTCCTGTATTCTGCGAAAATACCCCTCCTAATCTCTCATTTTCATTTATCATAGCAATCTAAGTACTTTTAAATGGGATAAGAGGTCTATCTTAAAATGATATGTTTACTCAGGACTTTCACCCTCAAACATCTGTACAGGCTGTCCAGGCATAATCGTAGAAATAGCATGCTTATAAACCAATTGCGCGTGTCCATCTCGGCGCAAAAGAACACAAAAATTATCAAATGAAGTTACAATACCCGTGAGTTTAACGCCATTGACAAGAAAAATTGTAAGGGAAATTTTTTGCTTACGCACCGTATTTAAAAACACATCTTGCAGGTGTTGTGATCGCTCTGCCATTATTCTTACACCTTTATCTAGATTGCATAAAATATTCGTGCATGCATATCGACTGAAAAATATCCAATTGTCAACGTAGAAGCTTAAAAATTCAGCAACAAACAACTGAAATTAGAGAAAAAACAGCTCTTTAAGACAATAATAAAGTACAACTTACGAAAAGCTATATTAAATTAAAAATTTTTCCACGTTTACTTTTTTATGAGCTTACAATTCAAAGGCATACTTTTATACATCCTAAGCTATTACAGACTATACGTGATGATGAATCTGCTTCGTTTAGAATCAATAAAAGTAAGCGGACAACAACATTTATTAACGATTATCGATATTAAAGAGAGACATTCGCACCTTACTGTATATATAACCGCTATTAAATTGTCCTTATTTCAAAGACTGCCGGCTTATAAAGCTTTCTATAAACACAAGTTGTAAACAGTATTTTTGTTTTAGTTAGATTTAAATAATAAATTGTTTTTACTATATTTTATAACATTTTTAAACAGGGTACAAGAAACCGCGTTAACTTTATCTTGATAAGTTTTTAAAATTTTTCCCTAAGCATATTCCTTTCTAAATAATTAACAGCTAGTATGTAGAAATTATGTGGAAGAGGACGTATCCCTTTTCCGGCTGTAAGAGTACGAGGCGAGTATGGCACGCAGAACAAAATTGCAAACATTTGAAGTTGAAGTTGAAGAAGCCCTCACAAAAGCTATGAACTTTGATTTCGATGACACAGGATTTGAAACGATATCATCCAATAATTCTGAAAATGTTGTTAATGTCGATGATCTGATTCAAAAAATTGCAATGGCAGAAGAAGAATTTTTTGCTGAAAACGGTACGTCAACTTTTGTTTCTAATATTCATGATGAAGCTGTTGTTGATAAATCCGTTGTTGAACAGCTTTTTGCTCCAAAACCTTCACCTGATATTTCAGGTGGAACTGTTCATAATACATTATTGCCTACAAAACTTCTTCCTGCAAATGATGATATAACAACCCCTGTAAATTTTGGACCATTCAAGCAGCGTTCTTCCTCTCGAGTCTACTGGTATACAACAGCGCTTAGTGCTTTATGGGCAACGGGAGGAGCTTTTATTGCGCATAAACTCGCACCTACCGGACTCAGCTCCTTATCCAATATCAGCACTTTTGTTACATCCCCAACAGGACTTGCTGTAGCAGCCGGAACAGCAATTCCTATCCTTATATCTTGGGGCGTTGCTCAATTAACAAAACGTTCAAACGACTTGCATAATATTGCGCTTCTTATGACCAATGCTGCACAGCGCCTTAGTGAACCACAACATCTATCTGAAAAACAAGCTATTGCTATAGGGCAAACCATTCGTGAAGAAGTAGCGGCAATGAACGAAGGTATTGAACGTACCCTCGGACGTGCTGTTGAACTTGAAGCAATCATACAAGGTGAAGTTCACAATCTAGAACAAGCCTATGCTGAGAATGAATCACGCATTCACACATTAATCAAAGAATTGAGTAATGAACGCATAGCCATTTTGAATCACGCAGATCGCGTACAATCAACAATTAAAGGAACCCAAGAACAACTGAGTGATGAATTTGGTTTGGTTACCTCTAACATTGTGACCAATGTTGAAAAGCTTGCACAAACCCTTTCTCAAACTTTACAAAAACAAGGTGAAGACCTTGTTGAAAAACTTTCCTATGCCGGTGATGGCGTAACAAATCAACTTGTTGAAAAATTTAACAAAACAACAACACAAATTCAGCAGAAAAACACGGAATTTTTTCATGAATTAGGAAAAAACTTTGATGGTTTTGCAAAACGATTTGATCATAATGAAAAACAAATAGAAAAAACCTTTAATGAAACAGCTGAAAAAGCGGAAGTACATGTTGCTAAAATTGCAACACATATACAAGCAGTAACAGATCAAACTTTGCACGCTGTCGATGAAAAGTTTAAAGCCTTGGATAAAGCTCTTATTGATCGTAATAATCAATCTCTACAGAATTTTGATGAGAAGATCTTAAAGCTCGACGACCAAGCACATAAACTCTCTTCTAAATTTGATAACGTAACCTCGCAAGCAATTGGAGCCTTTGAACAACGTTTAGCAACTGTTGATCTTTCTCTTAAAGAACATAGTGATTCCATCATTGATTCCTTTATAGAACGCAGTCAGGCTTTAGAGGATAATGCTGAAAAACTTGGTAACTTCTTGGAAGCTCATGTCTTGAAAATAAATGAGAACCTCCAAGAAAAAACAGCAGACATTACCCATGCATTTACAAATGGACGTGAAGCTATTCTTTCTGCAATTGATAAAAGTAAGGAAAGTCTGAGAGAAGAAATTCAATATGTCGACAATGCCATTGTTGATATCATACAAGAACGTTCACAAGATTTTAAAGTACAACTTTCTGATCAACGAGCTCTTATGGCAGACATGCTCGATAACGAGAAAAATAAAATTGCGGATACATTAAGAAATCAAATTGATGTTTTGTCCCAAAATACTTCTCATATTGAAAAAGTTTTGGCTGATAATGTTCAAGTCGTTGATAAACAAGCTGAAAATCATATTACAAACATCATTCAATGCACTGAAAAGTTACAAGATGTCATTGTACAAAGTTGTAATACAACCCAAGATGCTTTAGAAGCACAAGCGAGAAATATTGATATCCGTGCCGATGCTCTGCGCGATTCTTTAGCGATTAATAGTTTTTCTCTCAATGAAGTTCTTGCCGATCAAGCACGCACACTTGAACAACGCATGGAAACAATCCATAATCTCATTGCAAAAAGTGATATACGTGTCGATGTTGCATTGAAACAACAAATAGATTTAGTTGAGAGTGCAATTGTCGCCAATAATAAAAACATTACTGAAACGGTTCAAGATCATATCAAAAACCTTGAAAGCCATGCCGAAATTTTAAAGAATACTCTCTCTCAATCGAGTGGTGTTTTCTTTGAAACCCTTGAAACACGTATGGAATCATTCGATACAGATCTAGAAGATCGTGCACACAAAATTTTTGAACGGACAACAACGCTAGAGGAAACATTATCTGAAAAATTTAGCCAAATCTGTGAAGCCATTGATATGCAAACATCTGTTATTGAGGAACGTTCTGACACATTAAAAACGTCTCTCATGATTAGTAATGAGCAAAGTCAGATAATTCAACAAGCGCTGGAAAGCAGTGTTGACAATATGCGTGTAACCTTAGAAGACTCTGTTAATACAGTGACAGATAACCTGCATAATAAGATTATAAAAGCTTCTGATATTCTTTCTTCTACGAGTGAACAAATTCTTTCATCTGTTACAAATGTTACTGCACAAGCAGAAAATATTCTCTCAGAATCAGGCAATCGCATTGTATCAAATGTCAAAAAAACTGTTTATGATACCAGTGAAAAAGTTCTGTCAGTTCTGTCTGAACAAACAGCGCATACTGTCGAAGCTTTCGCAACAGCCAGCCATAATGCACAAGCATTATTGAATGAAACTATTCACACATCAACAACAGCAATAGAACAAGTTCTTAATGAACGCTGTGATGTTCTTCATCACTCTATGCAAAATCTTAAAAATAATTTAGGATATCAGCTCTCTGATGTAACGAGCCGTCTGGAAGATGCTGGAAATCAAACAACAACACAAATTTCACAACATGTTGGAAAAATAACAGAGCTTACAAATCACTTAAATCAAGCAGCGCAAAATACGACAGAATCAATTGATTCTTTAACACAGCATATCGGTGAACAACTCTCTCTTTCCACACAAGATGCTGAACAAAGAATTTATGCACATAATGAATCTTTAGTGAATAGCTTAACCAAAGCTAACTCTGAAACACTTCAAACAATAACGATTATGAAGGAAGAGCTTGTTAATAATGTCTCATCCATCTTAACACAGTTGAATCAATCAATTTACAATTTTCAGGAAAATAGTAATGTTTTATTATCGGCTGTTCAAAATATTGATGGGCAGTTTAATGAGAGTACGAATAATTTTTTCCGCAACACGGACCAAGTAGCAGAGCGTTTGTCAGCTTCAAATCAAGCGCTCAATACTAATGTTGAAATTCTGCAAGGACTTTCAAAGAGTACCTTTGAACAAATTAATCATATAACGAGCAGTTTTGGTGAACATGCAAAGACACTTTCCCAAACTATTCATGTTCTTGAACAGTCTGAAAATTCACTTAGTGCAACACTTGAAGAAAAACATAATACGCTTTCTGTATTAAGTGATGCTCTTGTTTCAAAGTCTCATGAAATTAATCAAATGATTGGGCATTATGAAAAAATCTTCAACTTAGCACTTGAACGCTCTGATAAGAATGCGCGTAACTCCACAAATTCATTCCAACAATCACTTAATAAGCTTGTTAGTGAAGCATCAACGCGTTTTTCAGAAGCAGCAGAAGATATACGTCGCTCCGCTGATGAAGTTCGTTTAGAGCTTTCAAAGATTAATAATGATATCAATGAAAATGTAAAAAAACTTCCAGAAAAAACAAAAGAAACAACGCAAACAATTCGCACAGCTTTGAATGAACAGATTACAGCGTTACAAGATTTAGTCAGTGTTATACAAAATGATCAAAAGAGCGCACAAAAACAGCTAATGTCAGCATTTCCTACATCATCAATGTTTAATCAAAAAAGTGACAGTTCCACTGAGTCTGTTAAAAAGATTGTGCCACCTAAGCCTATTTTGCAACAAGATCAAAGCAAAAAAAGACCAAATAAATGGGTATCAAATCTCTTAGAAAGAGCTTCACGTGAAGAAACATTTTATGATGCTCCCCCTAGTGATGATGTTTTAACATCAGTGCAAACAAAACCATCTCCTGCAAACTGCTCTCTTAATTCATTAGCTTCTGGTATAGTGCAAGCTATTAATCACAATGCCATTGTTGAGCTATGGGATCATTATCAACGTGGACAAAAAAACATCGTAACAGAACGCCTTTATACCTTAAATGGACAAAAAATATTTGAAATGATTAAGAAAAAATATATGAGCGATTTTGGGTTTAAACGTTCAGTGAATCAATATGTTACAGATTTCGAAAAGCTCTTACGTGATATATCGCGCAGTTCTGGCTCTTCCAACTCAGTTCGCAAGTACTTGATATCAGATACCGGAAAAGTTTATACTATGCTTGCTCATGCAAGTGGTCGAATCCAATAACAAATAAGAAAGTGGAAAAAGATATTTTTTCCACTTTCTCTCTCCAGTTGTTTTAATGGCTCATCATAGAATGCTTTTTTTTTCAACTGTAGCTTTGTACTTCAAAGGTTGGGATAATTGGCATGCGGTTTTCTTTGATATCCTAAGCAATAACCCTAAAGAAGCGTAATGGCTTATCAAACAACGTATCATTCCAAGAATGATAAAGCATGTTTTCTATTTCCTTATCTTTTTCTTAACTCCTTTATTTTTCATAGTTTCATAAAGGTACAAAATCGGTAATAATTATTTTTATTAATTGTGAAAAAAATTCATGCTTTTGTATTAAAATAGCTCATAGAAACACTTCTATTTATTTTTTTAATGTTTTTTATCCACATATTACTCTCGTTTGAATTATGTAAGTAAATATTTTTTATTATATTAGATGAATTTGAGCTAAAAGAATCTTATTGTATTCAAATTTCTCATTCAACATACGAGATGATTCATTATAAATTATAAAGTTTGCATTATTAAGAGTTCAATGGAATAATAAACAAAACAACTCCCATTTTTAAAGTTCCAATTTCCTTTTAAATAGCTGCAAAAATAATTTATAAATTGCAAATTGTTATTTAAAATTTCTTCTACCTCCCTATAGAAATTTAAATAAAGAAGATGAAGTTAATAGAAAACACTCTTCTTTTCTTTCCTTAAGTTGTAAGCATTGCAAAAAAAATAATGGCTTGGTAATGTAATTATTAGTAATATTTTATTTGTTTGTAGACTAATCAATTTTTACGGGTTTTATTAAGGAAAGAAAAAACTAATCGTGCTGCTATCAATGAAATTATTCATGCACACAAACAAAAAGAATCATCAAACTGGTTTTACGATCCAGAAGAATTTTCTCATACTCATGCATTTTGATATTCAGAGAAATGAGGATTTATTAGTGGACAAAACCTTATCGTAGATGGAACATCTCATATACACATACGCTAACTTGGATATCATAAAAATGTCTAGAGAACGAAATAGTGATTTCAGTTCACCAAAAGCTGAACTTGACAGTGCCGCACTTTTTTATCACCAGTACCCTAAACCTGGAAAATTGGAAATACAAGCAACAAAACCTCTTGATAACCAACGTGATTTAGCTCTTGCTTATTCTCCAGGTGTTGCTGCACCATGTCTTGCAATTCATGAAGATCCTAATCTTGCTGCTCAATATACCTCCCGTTCTAATTTAGTCGCTGTTATATCCAATGGAACTGCTGTTCTTGGTTTAGGAAATATTGGCCCTCTTGCTTCAAAGCCAGTTATGGAAGGTAAAGCCGTTTTATTCAAAAAATTTGCGAATATTGATGTCTTTGATATTGAAATTGATGCATCCGATATAGAACAAATGGTACAAACGGTATCGACTTTAGAACCTACATTTGGTGGTATTAATCTTGAAGACATTAAGGCTCCTGAATGTTTTGACATCGAAGAAAAGCTTCGTGCTAAAATGAAAATTCCAGTTTTTCATGATGACCAACATGGAACTGCCATTATTGTTTCTGCCGCTGTATTAAATGCCTTAAATCTTTCAGGAAAAAAAATTGAAAATGCAAAAATAGTTACCTCAGGTGCAGGTGCTGCTGCCCTCGCTTGCCTTAATCTTTTGGTTCGTCTTGGGGCAAAAGTTGAAAATATTTGGCTTAGTGACTTAGAGGGTGTTGTTTATGAAGGTCGCAAGACCCTTATGGATCGTTGGAAAATCAATTACGCACAAAAAACGGACGCACGAACTTTATCTGATATTATTGATGATGCGGATATTTTTCTAGGCCTATCTGCAGGTGGTGTTTTAAAGCCTGAATATCTTAAAAGAATGGCTCAAAATCCACTCATTTTAGCACTGGCTAATCCAGTACCAGAAATTATGCCTGAAGAAGCACGCTCTATCCGACCAGATGCAATGATCTGCACAGGACGCTCTGATTATCCCAATCAAGTTAATAATGTCCTTTGTTTTCCCTATATCTTCCGTGGTGCATTAGACGTAGGTGCTAGTGCAATTAATGAAGAAATGAAAATGGCCGCTGTTCATGCGATTGCTGCCCTTGCACGTGAAGAAACTTCAGATGTTGTAGCACGTGCATACTCAAAAGAACCACCCAATTTTGGACCAGACTATCTAATCCCCTCTCCTTTTGATCCGCGTTTAATACTGCGTATTGCCCCCGCTGTTGCTAAAGCAGCAATGACAACTGGTGTCGCCATTCGTCCCATTGAAGATATGGAGGCCTACTATGATATCCTCAATCGATTTGTCTTTCTTTCTGGTTTAACAATGAAACCTGTTTTTGCTGCAGCAAAAACAGCAAAACGTAAACGCGTCATCTATGCCAATGGTGAAGATGAACGCGTCCTTCGTGCGGCACAAGTTGTCATTGAAGAACAAACAGCAACGCCCCTCCTTATCGGCCGTCCACATGTCGTAGAAGCAAGATTAAAACGCTTTGGTTTAAGAATTCGTCCCGGTATAGATTTTGAATTAACAAACCCTGAAGATGATCCACGTTTTCGTGATTATGTTAATTTATTTTTTCATTATACAGGAAGGCGTGGTGTTACGCCTGAAATGGCAAAAACAGTAGTGAGAACATCAACAACGGCTATTGCTGCCCTTGCCGTTATGCGTGAAGAAGCAGATGCAATGATTTGCGGCTTAGAAGGACGCTTTGAACGTCAACTTGAATTGATTGAACAAATTATCGGTCTTGATCCTCATGTTCACCGTTTTTCTGCTATGAGTTTGCTTATCTCTCAACAACGTACTCTTTTCCTTACAGATACTTACGTCAATGAAAATCCTTCTGCAGAAGAAATCGCTGAAATGACTGTGTTGGCAGCTCAAGAAGTTGAAGCATTTGGAATAACACCAAAAGCAGCCTTATTATCACACTCAAACTTTGGTTCTAAAAACACAGAAAGTGCGCGTAAAATGCGACGTGCAACAGAAATTCTTGCCAAATTACACCCTGATTTAGAAGCAGATGGTGAAATGCATGCTGATGCTGCCCTTTCCAAAGTTTTTCGTGATCGTGTTTTTCCTAATTCTCGTCTTAAAAGTGAAGCTAATTTGCTTGTCTTTCCAACACTTGATTCAGCCAATATCACGCTCAACACTGTTAAAAGCCTCACAAATGCACTCCATGTTGGTCCTATTCTAATCGGGGCAGCACGTCCCGCCCATATCTTAACACCTTCAGTAACTTCCCGGGGAGTTGTTAATATAACAGCCCTTGCTGTCCTTGCTGCCAATAGAAAAAATAGTCTCGTAAAATAAATGCGTAATAAAATTTCAAAGTTTTTTAAATATTGAGATATAGTATTTCATGTACTGTAAACCTCTTTTCTCTATAGATAAAGACAGCTATATTCTGGATTAAGTCTTTTTTTTAAAGAGAAAAAAGGCTAGAAGAACAATATTAAATGTATTTTGAATTTACTAACTCTATAATAAGGAATCCGTACATTGCCTTCCACGTTTGATAAAGTTGCTGATATCATTGCAGAAATCAGTGAAATTGATCGCAATACAATTACACCTGAGAGTCATACAATTGACGATTTAGGAATCGACAGTCTTGATTTTCTTGATATTGTTTTCGCTATTGATAAAGCTTTTGGAATAAAAGTCCCTCTAGAACAATGGACACAAGAAGTCAACGAAGGTACCGTTGCAACAGAAGAATACTTTGTTCTTAAAAACCTTTGTGCAAAAATTGATGATCTCGTTGCCTTAAAACAGGCGGAGTAGTTTTTTCGCCATGCATGATCAATCTGTATTCATCACTGGTATAGGTCTCATAAGCTCTCTGGGGGAAGGAACTGATCAACATTGGAATCTCTTAAATGATCCAATCCGTACACCAAACCTAGATTATACAACTTTTTCACCTTACACGGTTCATAAATTGCCCGAAATTGATTGGAGTTTACAAATTCCTAAAAAAAGTGATCAACGGCAAATGGGAACATGGCAGCGTCTTGGTACCTATGCGGCTGGTCTTGCTCTTGATGATGCCGGCATGAAAAATAATGAACAACTCACTTCAACAATGGATATGATCGTAGCGGCAAGTGGGGGAGAACGTGATATTACTGTTGATACACAGATTCTTTCTAAAGCGCGCGCTGTTGCCGATCATGCTTCTATGTTAAATGTTGCTCTTTCAACTGAACTTCGTCCAACATTATTTTTGGCACAACTTTCAAACCTTTTGGCAGGAAACATTTCAATTGTTCATAAAGTCACTGGATCATCTCGTACATTTATGGGAGAAGAAGGCAGTGGTCTTTCTGCACTTCAAATTGCTGTAGCTCGTATTAAATCAGGTCAAAGTACCCATGCTCTTGTAGGAAGTTCCTATAATGCACAAAGTTATGATATGTTGTTGGCGCATGAGCTTGGTGGTCTTTTAACCCATAATGGATGGAGCCCAGTGTGGGATCGTGGAATCTATCCAGGCGGCGGTGTCATAGCAGGTTCTGGTGGGATCTTCCTAGTTATTGAAAGTGGAGAACATGCCAAAAAACGCAACGCACGTGCTTATGCTGAAATTAGCCAAATTATTACAGACCAAACAGATAGAACCAAAATTCCACTTAGAGATTCAATTGCAACAATGTTAAAAACTGCGGGCGCTAAATCTGCCTTAGCCATTTCAGCAGCCTCAGGAGCTCACGAAGCAACAAAAGCAGAACAAAATGCTCTTGATAATGCTGATCTATCTTACCGTGGCATTACAACATTATTTGGTTATATGCGGGAAGCACAATTTCCTCTAGCTCTAGCTCTTGCAGCACTTTCAATTGAAAAAAAACGCGGTTTTCCAGCGTTAAGTCCTCATGAAAAAACTTTTTCTAAAGAAGTACGTGAAATATTTGTTACAACGATTGGTATAAAAAGAGCTGAAGGTATTGTGCGTCTTACTGCTGTTTGAAGGGGAATTTCTATAGTGAAATATCATGATCATTTTGGGCGTCCACTTGTAGCAATAACTGGTGCAGGCATTGTCACATCACTGGGACAAGGGAAACATGAAAATTGGCAAAAATTAACAAGCGGTGTAAGTGGTATCCACAAAATAACACGTTTTCCCGTTGAGGGATTAAATACATATATTGCTGGAACAATTGATTTTCTTAAAGAAAGTACACTTGGTGCTTCAGCTCTCTCTGAGAAGCTTGCACATCTTTCTGCTGAAGAAGCTTTAGAACAAGCTGCTATTGATAAAAAAAACTTTAATGGACCACTCTTTCTAGCTGCTCCTCCTGTTGAACTTGAATGGAAAGCACGTTTTAGTCTTGATCAAGAGGAAGAATTCAATAATGAGCCTTCTTATGCACATCTTCTTAAAGTCTGTAAAGATAAACTCCATGAGACGCTTTTTGAATCCACACAATTTGGTGCAATTGCAGAAAAACTTCAAAAAACATTTGGCACAAAAGGACTTCCTGTTACACTTTCCACTGCCTGTGCATCTGGTGCAACAGCAATTCAATTAGGTGTTGAGTCTATTAGACGGAGAGAGACAAATAGAGCTCTCATAATTGCGACAGATGGATCAGTTTCAGCAGAATCTCTTATTCGTTTTTCGCTACTATCTGCTCTTTCAACTCAGAATGAGCCTCCAGAAAAAGCAGCAAAACCCTTTAGCCGTGATCGGGATGGTTTTGTTATGGCAGAAGGCTCAGGCGCTCTTGTTCTTGAATCTCTTCAAAGCGCATTAAACCGTAATGCTACAGTTTTAGGAATTTTAGCTGGCTGTGGAGAAACCGCCGATGACTTTCACCGTACACGTTCAAAACCCGATGCATCACCAGCAATTGAATCCGTTCGCAAAGCTTTAGACGATGCAAAAATAACCATCAATGAAATTGACTATATTAATGCCCACGGAACTTCAACACCTGAAAATGAAAAAATGGAATATCTTGCATTATCAACAGTATTCGGTGATCTTTTAGAGCATATTCCTGTCTCTTCTAATAAATCAATGATTGGGCATACATTAACTGCTGCTGGTGCAATAGAAGCGGTTTTTTCGCTTTTAACCATTCAATCGGGAATACTTCCACCAACAATAAATTATGATAATCCTGACCCTACTATCCCCTTAGATGTTGTTCCTCATCATAGCCGTAAGGCCTGTGTCAATGCGGTTTTGTCAAACTCATTTGGATTTGGTGGTCAAAATATGAGTCTTGTTATCACTGCATATAAAGGATAATCCTGTAATAATAAAATTTTATAACGCTAACCAATAATATATTTAAGGGGGATGATAATGCGTGCACTGCAACTCTTCGATGATCGTCGGCTTGAAATCACCAATATTTCCCCGCCATCTTCACCTAGTATAGGTGAAGTAACTGTGCGGATAAAAGCCGTTGCTCTTAATCATATTGATGTATGGGGATGGCGTGGCATGGCTTTTGCGAAAAGAAAAATGCCACTCATCATTGGTGCAGAAGCCTCTGGTGAGGTTATACAAATAGGAGATGGCGTTGAACATCTCCAACTTGGACAGATTGTCTCAATTTATGGTGCACAAACCTGCGGAGTATGCCAAGCTTGTCATGAAGGACGGGATAATCTTTGCAGTAATGTAAAGGGAGTCTATGGTTTTCACCTTGATGGATTTGCGTGTGAGCTTGTCAATTTGCCAGCACGTTTATTAGTTCCATCACCTCCCCAATGTGATGAATTGCAAGCAGCAGTTGCTCCAATTACTTTTGGTACCGTAGAACATATGCTTTTCGATAACGCAAAACTACAAGCAGGAGAAACAATCCTGGTACAGGCTGGTGGCTCAGGTATTGGTTCTGCAGCCATTCAACTTGCAAAACACATGGGCTGTACAGTTATCACAACTGTAGGTTCAGATGAAAAAATTGCAAAAGCGCACTCTCTTGGGGCAGATCATGTGATTAATTATCGTAAAGATCGTTTTGAAGGTGTAGTGCGTAAATTAACCCAAAAAAAAGGTGTTGACGTTGTTTTTGAGCATGTTGGTGTCGATACATGGAACGGTTCTCTGTTATGTATGAAAAAAGGAGCACGCTTAGTGACTTGCGGTTCTACCTCTGGTGTTTCAGCACCAATAAATCTCATGCAACTATTCCAGCAACAGCTTAAAATATTCGGTTCATTTGGCTGCCGTATGGAAAATATGAAAAATGCCATGCAAAAAATGGCACAAAAAGCCGTACACCCTGTCATTGATACAATTGTTGGGCTGGATGAAATTGATACAGCTTTAAAACGAATGGAGAGTCGTGATGTTTTTGGTAAAATTATCCTTAAAATCGATTAAATCATGATGAAGCTTTCTCTTAAAAATCTCATATATCGTATTAAAATTATAGCTAAAAAAATATCCTACTTGTTATGGGCATATCTACTCTTTGGTTCTTTATTTATTCTAAAATGTTTTCCAGCCAAAATGGGAATTTCTTTTTTTGCTTGGTTAGCAAAAAAAATTGGTCCCCTTGTACATCGTCATCAAATCACACTTGCAAACCTTAGGAGTGCATATCCAGAAAAAACAGAGCAAGAACTCCGTGCGATTGCAATAGAAATGTGGGAAAATATAGGACGTTTCCTAGCCGAATATATTTTTCTTGATAAAATTTTTGATTTTGATCCTCATGCAGACGAGCCAGGTTTCATTGAGGTTAAAGGCATTGAAATATTTGAGCGATTAAAAAATGAAAAAAAACCACATATTTTTTTCACCGCACATACTGGCAATTTTGAACTTCTGCCTATTTGTGCACAAAGTTTTGATCTTAATGTTACGGTATTATTTAGACCACCCAATAATCCCTATGTTGCCAAACGAATCCTTAAAGCACGACAAACTTCTATGGGACATCTTGTTCCCTCCAAGGCCGGTGCCGCATGGGCATTAGCAGCCAAATTAGAAGAAGGTGAAAATGTTGGTATGCTCGTTGATCAAAAATTTCGCCGCGGTATCATGGGAACATTTTTTAACAGACCTCTTAAAACAAACCCCTTAATTATAAAACTTGCTCGACAATATGACTGTGATATTTATCCAGCACGTTGTATTCGTTTGCCTAGAGGACGTCATCGTTTAGAGTTATATGAACATGTAGAACTTCCACGTGATGAAAAAAATGATATCGATATAGCTGCTTCTACGCAAAAATTAAATGATATTGTTGAATCTTGGGTCCGTGAATATCCTGGACAATGGATGTGGTTACATAGACGTTGGGACATCTAACATAAGCTCTATTGCTTACAAAGGAAGTGCAAAATGTTAGCCTCAAAAGATATCAAAGATCTCACTGCAATTATCACTGCATTACGAAACTCTGATAATGGTTGTATCTGGCATAAAAAACAAACTTTTGAATCCCTCATACCCTATATGCTCGAAGAAGTTTACGAAGTCATCGATGCCATTGAACGAAAGAATCGAAAGGATCTCTGTGAAGAACTTGGGGATCTTCTTTTACAAGTTGTCTATCATGCTACCATAGCACAAGAAGAAGGCAGCTTTACTTTTGAAGATGTTGTTTATGCAATCACGGAAAAAATGATTCGACGCCATCCTCATGTTTTTGGAAATACCGAGCAAAAAAAACGAGGATTTATAAAAGAGGAGTGGGAATATATAAAAAAAAGAGAACAGGTTGAACAAAAAAGAATGTGCGAAGAAAAAAACAACAATTCCTCCATAGGCATACTCGCAACAGTAAAACAAATCCAGCCAGCAAACCAAGAGGCACTTGCTTTACAAGAAGCAGCAGCTAAAGTAGGTTTTGATTGGCAAAAAAGTGATAAAGTTTTTGAAAAAATAGAAGAAGAACTCGAAGAGCTCAAAGAAGCCATCAAAAATAAACAAAACTCAGAGATAGAAGCAGAGTTTGGAGATCTCTACTTTATACTTCTTAATCTCGCGCGCCACTTAGCGATTGATTCACAAAAAGCATTAAAAAAAACGAATATAAAATTTCGAAATCGTTTCGCCTATATTGAAGAAAAGCTATCCACTCAATCTAAAACACTCACTGACGCATCCTTGAATGAAATGGAAGCACTTTGGAAGCAAGCTAAAAATGAACGATAAAAAATAGTAGATTTCTTCTACCTAAAAGAACAAGCCCCTCTAAAATTACTTAATTATAATTTAGCTCAGCTCAATTTGTTTTATATTGATCCTGCGTAGCAGGACGAAGTTCCACCGATTCGCCACACCCGCATGCTGAAACTTGATTAGGATTTTTAAAGACAAAACCAGACCGCAGCGTTGTCACTTCATAATCCATCTGCGTCCCTAATAAAAATAATACCGCATCATGTGCTACAAAAACACGGGCACCATTCACTTCAACAACATCCGCATCTATCCCGTTTTCTTTGACAAGAGTAATTGTATACTCCATCCCTGCACAGCCACCTTTTTTGATACCAACAAGAATACCCTGTGCATCTTTTGCATCCATAATCGCTTTAACACGATCCACTGCTGCTTGCGTCAAATTTATTACCGAAAAACGGCTCATCCTTTACTCTTTTCTTAGTTCAATAGACACTTTGAAAGTTTTTCCTCTATAATATTTTATCTGATATTTTAGAAAAAAAACAACAAAACATAAATTAAAGCATTCTGATCTTGTTTATTTGGATAAAAATACATACCCGTAAAATGAGATTTGTGATTATACAATCCAGAACTTACAATTTTTTATCCATATAAAATGAAAATACCTCGTCTATAAAACTCTAAAAAACGAAAACTTTTCAAAACCATACATTCACTCCTCTTCTTTTGAAAATCTTTATCTTTTTAGAAAAGTAACGATTAGGTAAGAAAAAAATATACCTTCAGCACTCATTTGCTCCAATTCATACCTCTACACCAATCTTACCCCCCTCCTCACAATCTCAAAAGTAATTAAATTGCATACATCTATTAACTATAGAGCTAAAAATTTAATGATCACAAAGAATTTTACAAATTCGTTATTTATCTTGAATTAACAACAAAATATTGATGTCCAAAATTTTTACTTTCAAAAGCTCTAAGTGCAAGAGCATTTTAGATTTTATTCTGTTTATTTTTTCTCTTGCCTTTAAAGAAACAGTCATTTAATCGTTTTACACGAACTCGGAGCGTAGCGCAGCTTGGTAGCGCACTTGACTGGGGGTCAAGGGGTCGTGGGTTCAAATCCCGCCGCTCCGACCATTTTTAAAATGCTATAAAATAAGCTTACTTAAAAAGTGAATTATTATGCATTTCAATTGCACACACATGAACTTTTTCTTCAACGTAGAATAATGTGCAATGATATTTTATCATAAATTCGAGATAAGCTGTTTTATTAAAATGCGCTTCGTTCTTAGATAACACATTGATTTATAATGATAATATAGCGTTATTCATATTGAATTAGAATCCCGAATAACGTAAGATTCTCTCATTTCAAATCTGTTTATCTTGAATCAACTAAAACCACTCATTTGTACATAACAAGTGGGATGAGTGTATGGATAAAATTTGTATAAGAAAGGACTAAAAATGGCTCTTATGAACCGTCTTAATGCAAGGGCTGTCGCAACATTGGGAGCTGGCAAATATAATGATGGTGCCGGCTTGTTACTTCATAAGCGTAAAGATGGAGGTGCTCAATGGATTTACCGTTTTACCATTCATGGGCGGCGCCGTGAAATGGGCTTGGGTGCCTTGAGAGATGTCTCTTTAAAACAAGCCCGTGAATTGGCAACTGGGTGGCGTTCTGTTCTTCGTGAAGGTCGTGACCCCATTAAAGAACGCAATAAACAAAAGCGTGAGGCAATACGTAATCTCCATTATTTAAAAGATATCGCGTTGGATGCTTTTGAAAGCCGTAAAGCTGAACTAAAAGGAGATGGTAAAGATGGGCGTTGGTTTTTACCCTTAAAACTCCATATTCTCCCCAAATTAGGTTGCCTCCCCGTTTCAGAGATTACACAAACAGAGATACGCAATACCCTTGCTCCCATTTGGCATACAAAAGCAGCAACAGCTGATAAAGCTCTTACCCGCCTTAATATTTGTCTTAAACATGCGGCTGCCTTAGGATTGGATGTTGATTTACAAGCAACAGAAAAAGCACGCGCTCTCTTAGGTAAACAACGCCATAAAACGCAAAATTTTCCAGCTATGGATTGGAGAGATGTCCCTGCCTTTTATAAAACACTTTGCGAAGCATCAACCTTAACACAACTGGCTTTGCGTTTGCTTATTCTGACAGGCGTTCGTACCAACCCTTTGTGTCATATTCATAAAGACCAAGTTGATGGCGATATCTGGACAATCCCTGCTGAAAATATGAAAGGTCGACGTGATACTACAGAAGAGTTTCGCGTGCCTCTATCATCAGAAGCATTAGAAATCTTAAAACAAGCGCGCTTGCTTTCTCGCAATGATTTCTTCTT
>NZ_JBHIPX010000013.1:57821-60185 GCF_042196245.1 Bartonella sp. AP19HLJMH | reverse complement strand
GGAATACCAATGCGAGGGCGCTCGCAACCGGAGGGGGGCTTGAAGTGCCAACTAAAAATCCACATTTTATCGACATTCTGATAGGCAAAAGAATCCGTCACAGACGCATTTCAATAGGGTTTTCCCAAAAAGAATTAGGAAGCCATTTAGGTGTCAGTTTCCAACAAATCCAAAAATACGAAAAAGGCTTAAATCGTGTAAGCGTAGGGTATTTACTCAAAATCGCTCAAAAACTAGAAGTTCCCGTAAACTTTTTTTATGCAGATATTGCTACAAAAGAAGATCTTCCCACAAAAGAAAATACCTCACACCACAATCAAGAAACATATAGCGAAAAAGAACACACCCTTTTAAAAAATTTTAGAGACCTCCAGCCGAAAAAACAAAAAGCAATCTTATGGTTAATTTCTGATTAGGAAAAAGAGCAACAATTAACATACCCCCGCCTAAAGTTTCCCATACCTGATATCACCATACCTCCAAGAGTGATGTTTTATGGCATATAAGATAATTCACACTATAGCTCCTCGTTTTCTGTTTCCATTATTGCTTCAAGTCAAGCTGATTAAGGATTGGCAGCTGAGTTTTTAAGTTTGACTATTTGTAGCAAAGCGGAGTTAAACAAAAATGACATTGTCGCTCAAAACCATGCCCCCTATTGCGTTTACGAGACAGTGGAACCGTATCAAGAAGGCAAAGCCCCGAAAAAAACATATGAGCGTTTAAGTAAAAATCAAAGATTAAACCTATAACGTCAAAAAAGCTGCTCTATGTTGGATTATCTCCACGTCCTCTAAATCTCAGAAAAATGATTTAAAACATTTGTTTTATTGATGAGCCAATCATTGAGATCGAACAATTAACAAAGAACGGTTCAGCAATATCCTGATAGCCAATAAACAGAATAATCCACTCAATCCAGAAAGAAGGAACAATTTTCCAGCCGAAGTGTGACCTAAAACAAACGCTCCAACAAACGGCGCCACCAACATAGCTAAATTTTGTATAGACTGCACCCATCCGGAAGCCAATCCAATCTGTTCATTGAAATTGCTTACCAGATAAACATTAGAAGATATGGAAAAGTAAGCGCTAACCATTCCAATAAGGAAAAAACAGAGCAACAAAGTCTCAATACGGAGTAAATCAAAGTAAAAAAAGCACACTGAGATCATGACAAAACCAATCATTGTTGACATTGCCGGCATTAACAACTCTGATATTTTGCCTGTAAGGGGTTTATGCTTTGATTGTTTCACACTCCAAAATCCATAGAGAAAATTACCGATTGCCGAAGCCGATACCAGCATCCCAAGAGCCTGTTTATTCATTTTCATTGCACTAAGAATAACCGGCAACTGATTATTCACCATAAAGATCATGGCAAAATACACAAACATCACCGCCACATAGGCATACCAAGTTGTCTCATAAAGCCTCTGCTTTGATTTTATGGTATTCGCTGTTTTTATCATGAGCGACGAGACAGGTTGTGCACCAAGACAACAAAACACCATAAAGCCTAGCAATGTCAAAAATCCAGAAAACAATAAAGTATAGGTATCTGATAAAAGTACAGACAGAGCACTCCCCAAAGCAGGTCCTATCATCTTTGCCGCGCTATTGATCATGTTAAGCACAGAATAGTAACGAGTCCGTCCGTTTTCAGGCACCGAATTTGCACTGAGAACGGAAATTGCAGGCATGGCTAGACTGTTGAATGTCGCTCGAATAACTGCCAGTATAATAAATCCTTGCAGACTCGTCGCCATCAATAAACCGACAGTACAGAGTGCCCGTAACAGCAGTGACGCCCGCAACCAATGGATCATAGAACGGTGACTTACCAACATTCCAATTGGCTTAGACAGAACGATACCAGGTAATAATGTTGCCGCTCCAATAAAAGCGACATCATATTGATCAGCTTTCCACGTGAACACAGATACGGTCAAAATCACGATATAATCAATCCAACCGCCAAATGACACCACGCCATTACCCAGCAAAAGCACCAACAAGCGATTTTTTACTGCCCCGTCTCTTTGCACCAAAACACGCACCCCTTCTTTTTCGTTAGCAATACTGATTAGATGACCAATTTTTCCTCACACCCTAAAGGCACCAACAACTTTCACGCAACAAAGCACCAACAAGCAACTTTTTATTGCCCCGTCTCTTTGCACCAAAACACGCGCCCCTCTTTTTCCTTAGCAATACTGCTTATTTGTTAGCAATACTGCTTAGATGATCAATTCTTCCTCACGCCCTAAAGGCACCAACAACTTTCACGCAACAAAGCACTAACAAGCGATTTTTTACTGCCCCGTCTCTTTGCACCAAAACACGCGCCCCTCTTTTTTG
>NZ_JBHIPX010000013.1:18767-57721 GCF_042196245.1 Bartonella sp. AP19HLJMH | reverse complement strand
TTAGCAATACTGATTGGACTATCAATTTTTCTCTCACACCCTAAAGGCACCAACAACTTTCACGCAACAAAGCACCAACAAGCAACTTTTTATTACCCCGTCTCTTTGCACCAAAACACGCACCCCTCTTTTTTCGTTAGCAATACTGATTGGACTATCAATTTTTCTCTCACACCCTAAAGGCACCAACAACTTTCACGCAACAAAGCACCATCGACCTTCATGCAACAAAGCAATTTATAATTATCCATGGTAAACAAAACCTTTGGGGATAAGTCTTAGATATGTATTAAAACTTCCATCGTTGATTGAACTTAATCTGCGTCTTTGCGAATGACGATAATAAGCAAGCCGTTAATCCAGCTCTTAAATACATTTACGATAATCCCGCGCGCCTCCCCTTCAGTTTCCACACAAAAAAACGCTTTAGCGTTCTTTTCTCAAGAGAACTCTTTATTCTTCTTCATCACTTACTTGTGGTGGGGGTGGTAAAATATAAGAGCCTGAAAGCCAACGATTAAGATCAATAGCTCGGCACCGTGTGGAACAAAAAGGATAAGAAGATTTTTGTGACATCTGACCACAAATAGGACAAGGATGCGGAGGACGGGTCTCTTTTTGCAAATTTAGCTCTTTTTGTTCTTGGCACACCTTTGTCATTGGCTTCTTCATTAACTTTTCTTCTGTTGCTTTTTTTTCATTTTTGCTTTTCTCTTTTTGTTGCTTTTCACCTTGCATTGATCTTACCTTAAAGTTTTTCTAATGCGTTTGTTCAGCCCAGTGAGTGAAAAGTGGATAGTGATAAGCGGTCAAGAGATCGGCTGTTTCAGCCAAAGGCAATCCCACAACATTAGAATAAGAACCCGTGATATGGACAACAAAAGCCCCTGCTTTTCCTTGGATAGCGTAGCCACCTGCTTTCCCTTGCCATTCTCCTGAAGCAAGGTAAGCCTTCATCATGGCAGAGGTTAAGCGTCTAAAGCGAACACGACTTTCAACCAATTTTACGGTTATTTTTCCACGTTCATTGAGCGCACAAATGGCACCATAGACCTTATGCGAACGCCCAGAAAGGTATCGTAAACATTCATAAGCCTCATCCTCGCTTTCTGGTTTGGGAAAAATGGTCCGCCCAACAGCCACCACCGTATCAGCCGCCAAGATAATCATTTTCTGTCCAGGTAATTTTTCTTGACCATTCTGCAACTCGTCTTGACCATTCTGACTGTACCAGCGCAAAATTTTTTGGGCTTTCAGTGCTTTTTCTTTTGCCAAACGTTTGGCAAGGTTTGCAGGATGTTCTTTTAATTTTGGCGTTTCATCAATATCGCTTGCATAAACCTGCTGGGGATCAATCCCTATTTGTGCCAAGAGCGCTAAACGCCTTGGCGAAGCGGAGGCAAGCACCAAATGAATTTCTTCTGTAAGAGTATCTGCCAAACGTTTTTCCCCCCACTCTCTTATATTTCTCATTTCCACCCCTTCACAATTGACTTCCCTCTCGCCCCCTTTAGCACCCCCTTTTAAGCGCCCCTTTAGCCTCCCTTTTAAGCGCTATTGATCTCCTTATCCTTTTTCCGCATCGATTTTACAGTTTTTCAAGGCTCTTCAAACACTCCCCTTTTTTCACTCATGAAAAGCAAACTAAAAAACTGTTAAAAAATAATAGAAATAATATGATAGCTTTTAGAAAAAAGTGCAAGCCACCCACGAGGCTACTTATAGCGATATGTAATACGCCCTTTTGTCAAATCATAAGGTGTCATTTCCACCATGATTTTATCACCGGCCAACACCCGTATACGATTTTTCCGCATTCTACCAGCGGTATGGGCAATAATTTCATGATCATTTTCCAGTTTCACACGAAACATCGCGTTAGGTAAGAGTTCAGTAACGATACCAGAAAATTCTAAAACTTCTTCTTTTGACATAAACAAACATTTCCTTTACAGTGCACATATTTTGTTAAGCTGCGCGTTATTTCCAGCGTTCATATCCTATTTTCTTAAGTTTGTGAATAAAAATTCCACAAAAAGGGAAAGGTTTTTCAAGTTTACTCTTCCATGCTCTCAAAAAACGTCATCCCACACCTTAAGAATCAAAACTTTTTTTCCACCAATTTTACCCGCTAATTTCCTTCAATTTTTATGATGATTTTGGTTTCAGTGTGACAAGAAATTACGCTAATTTTTTCCCCTAAAGCATTTTCCCAACACCTCTGACTAATCCCTCCACAACTTACGAACAATCATCCTCTCTCCAACTTTTCCTCACCTTCCACACCTTAAACATGTGCCCTTCAGATAAACACCACTCCCCCCACGCCAGAAGCCCTTCCTTTTCTCAAAAACCTTCTCCATTCTTCACACACCATTCACAACATGCTTCACTGCCCCACACTTCATACTCTACGCATTTCCCATACAGCCTTCCCCATTTTCTCTCTCTTCACACGCTTCCTCTAAGCCACTCCTTCCATTTATGTTGTTCTTCCTACCTTCGAAAACACGATCCCTATACATTGCGTATCATTAACCACAACGCCTCTAACGACATAAAGCCTTTTCCTTTTTTGCACATTTCCGTTTTTACGCTTTTACGTATTTACAGAATAAAGCCAAATGAAACTTCCACACCGCACCACTCTATAAACAATAGTATTACCCCAGCTTCTTGCCTAGCCAATCTCCCCCAAGCACTTCAGATCACCCCTCAAATGACACCACTTCATCAAGTACCATAAAAGCAAAGCGCTATCTCCTCACACCATCCCTTCACGCATCCCTTCGCACCACCGCCTCTTACCCCCTCTAGTCTGTTCATTCCTATTCCGCCCCCACACTCTCTTCTCCCTTCAATCTCCCTCCGCTTCATCCCAGCTTACCACTCCATTCACAGAAACTCTTTCCCCATTTATCTCTCCACATTCCATGCCATGCCAAAAGCATACACAATGCACAAATCCTCTACTCCTTTTTCACGAATATACGTTTTTAAGCTCCCCTTCTAATCATGATTTCGGAGCCGCGTGAGAGGGACAAAACAAGCCGTTAAGTTCTGGGGGTCAAGGACGCCGTTAGGCGCCATGTAATGGTCTCCTTGACCTTAAGAACCTAGGATTGTTAGTCCCCTCATTAAAAGCGGGCTTTAACAGCTTACTTGTAATCTATTTATATCTTTGTAATAATATACATTATGGATAGATTTATTGGGATAGGTAAGGCCGCTCAAGTTTTGGGTGTTTCGATCAGCACTCTACGCCGTTGGGAATGTGAAGGCAAAATTATTTCTGAGCATACGGCAGGAGGTCACCGCCGTTATGACCTATCTAGGTTTAGATCTGGGCTTTTCATTCGAGAGAACTATCACAAAGAAAAACCATTGCTTATGCGCGTGTATCGAGCCATGATCAAAAAGACGATTTAGAGCGACAAAAACAAGTTCTCGAGCTTTATTGCGCAAGCCAAGGTTGGACTTATGAACTCATCTCTGATTTAGGGTCAGGGATGAATTATCGTAAAAAAGGTCTTAAACGTTTATTGGATGCTCTCATTGAAAATGAAATAGGTCGTTTGGTGATTACGCATAAAGATCGTTTATTGCGCTTTGGTGCGGAATTGGTCTTCGCCATTTGTGAAGCCAAACAAGTTGAGGTTGTCATTCTCAATCAAGGAGAAGAAAGCAGTTTTGAAGAAGATTTAGCCAAAGATGTTTTAGAAATTATTACTGTCTTCAGTGCTCGTCTTTATGGAAGTCGTTCGAGAAAAAATCAAAAGTTATTAGAGAATGTTCGTCAAGCTGTAGAGGCATCGCAATGATTCTTGCTCACAAAATAGCTCTAGACTTAAACAATAAACAACGAAGCTACATGGCTCGAGCCAGTGGTTGCGCGCGCTTTGCTTATAATTGGGCACTGAAGGAATGGCAGCAGCAATATGAAGCATGGAAGAAAGATAATAATTTACCAAAGCCTAATGACTATGCGCTACGTAGACAATTCAATTCTCTAAAACGAGAACAATTTCCATGGATGATGGAAGTTACTAAAAATGCTCCACAAATGGCAATTACTCAATTGGGTGTGGCTTTTAAGAATTTCTTTTCAGGGAGAAGCCGATATCCCACTTTTAGAAAGAAAGGAGTGCACGATCGTTTTACTTTGACCAATGATCAAATACAGTTGCAAGGTTTCAAGATAAGAATTCCCAAGCTTGGTTGGGTTCGTCTGCGGGAACAATTGCGATTTCAAGGAAAGATCTTGTCAGCAACCATTAGCCGTAAAGCGGATCGGTGGTTTGTAAGTCTTAGCGTTGAAACAGATAATCAAGAGTCACTGAGCGAGAACCAAGCTATTGTTGGTCTTGATTTGGGCATCAATGCACTTGCAACGCTTTCGACAGGAGAAACCATAGGAGGCGTTAAACCTTATAAGGCTTTGCTAAATCGTTTACGGCGCTTATCACGAAGGCTAAGCCGTAAGCAAAAAGGCTCGAGCAATCGTTATAAGGAGAAACAAAAACTCGCTAAGCTTCATGCACGGATAAGTAATATCAGAACAGATCATTTGCATAAGGTTACAACAGATTTAATTCAGCGTTTTGGTACATTTTGTCTGGAAGATCTTCATGTAAAAGGCTTGCTGAAAAATAAGCATTTATCGCGTGCCCTTGCAGATCAAAGTTTTTTCGAGTTTCGCCGTCAATTGGAATATAAGGCGGCACGTTATGGTCGACAGATTGTTATTGCAGATCGTTGGTATGCGAGCAGTAAGATCTGCCATCATTGCGGATGTAAGATTGAACAATTGCCTCTTAACATACGTGAGTGGAGATGTTCTCATTGTGGTACACACCATGATCGAGACATTAATGCCGCGATTAATTTAAAAAACTTGGCGGTGAGTTCCACCGTATCAGCCTGTGGAGAGGAAGGCTCTGGCCAATGTCCTGTAACTTTGGTGAAACCAGCCTCAAAGAAGCAGGAAATCAACAGTATATTCAATCAGAAATGATCACATTTACATAAGTTTGATAGAACGGTCTGATCTCATGATTTTGGTGAGCGTTCCGGAGAGTTTGAGAGGCGGAAAGCCTCTCATTAAAAAATAAAGTTTATAAATAAAAACTATTTTCATTTGCCAATCTTCTGAAATTACTTTATCACTTAAAAGATATTTTGATCGTCTACGCAGCGATCAAGAGGGATTCAAAAACCCTAAGCTCTAGCGTAAAATGAGCCCACTCTTGTGGGTGTCCCGGAATTCCGGGAGTTTTTGCCATGTCCAGGTGCTTTAAGCACTAAAAGCAAAAAAACTGACTAGAGCTCAGTATTTTGACTCCCGGAATACCAATGCGAGGGCGCTCGCAACCGGAGGGGGGCTTGAAGTGCAAACCAAAAATCAAAATTTTATCGACATTCTGATAGGCAAAAGAATTCGTCAAAGAAGAATTGCCATGGGACTTTCCCAAAAAGAATTAGGAAACTATTTAGGTGTCAGTTTCCAACAAATCCAAAAATATGAAAAAGGCTTCAATCGTGTAAGCGCAGGGTGTTTACTCAAAATCGCCCAAAAACTGGAAGTTCCCATAAGCTTTTTTTATGCAGATATTGCCACAAAAGAAAATCTTTCAACACATGCCGCACACTATGATCAAGAAACATACAGCGAAAAAGAACATTCACTTTTGAAAAATTTTAGAGAGCTCCAGCCGAAAAAACAAAAAGCAATCTTATGGTTGATTTCTGATTAAGCAAAAGCGCACACAAAGCATAAATTCTCCGCATCATTTTACGGACATACGTTTTTATTTTACGGACATACGTTTTTATTTTACGGATCAACGTTTTGATGCTTCTCCACATTTACAGAAAGCAGCCAAACGAAACTTTCAAATTCCCCCCGCATCACTTTGTAAACATAGGTTTGTCAACAATACAGCTTCTTACTCTAGCCAATTCCCCTGCTGATTTCAGATCACGACACCACAAAGGATAATGTTGCATCAAACGCGACAGATACCTCCTATTTTAAAATATTCTTGCCCCTTCACCACCCTAAAGTAAGATCACGCAAAGCACCGGTCAATCCCACTTCAAAAACAACTTTCCCCACCCCCTCTTTCCTCTCTCGTCAACACACCCACCTCTTCATCCCCCCCAATCTTCTCTCCACATTCCATGCCATGATAAAATCATACACCACGCATAAAGTCCCAGCTTCCTTTTTTACACATTTCCGTTTTTACGCTTTTGCATATTTACAGAAAGCAGAAAATCTGTAAAAAATGCATTACACAATAACGTTTTCAACAACTGTCATTAAAATCTCACCTCCCTTTTCATCTAAATCCCCCTATTTTCACTTAAATCATAGATATAAACCGCCCTATTATTGTATTGAGCAGCATAAAATTTTTCGACAAATTCTAGCGATCAAAAGAGTGCATAAGAAGCATTTTACGACTTTTAAAAGAATTTTTATTTACACCCAGTGCTTTTTTGTAACGTAGAAGAGCACATTTAATTAATTGACTATAAGAAAGTTTGAAATGAGAGAAGCTTTTCGTTTTTCTCGTTCAACATCCACAACGATAACTCCTTCTTATAAATCAATTTTTTTCGTAATACAAAACGCACCAAAAGGAATAGACTTGTGTTGCATATTCACGCGCTTGTTTTAAAGAAAGATCTCTCAACGCTCATCACACCCATTTTGCAAAACGCCGCCCGTAAAGAAATGGTAAGCCCCCATGAAGTATATAAAATCCTTTCAGCCCTCCCCTATCTTTACGCGTATGGAAAAACACGTTTACGCTTATGGAAGAACAAGGCCGGCATCATCACAAAAACTCTGCCAGCTCCCAATGTTGCAGACAGCCTTCGGTTCAAGAGATAATTCATTAAAGGCATGCCTTTCTTGTACAGTTTTGACCCACATGCACGCCCCACCACTTATGATGTATAAGCCAAGTAATTTTAATTGATTTAATATGAGAGAACTGGTGATGAGAAATTTTATTATATTCAGCAACGCGCTTCACGTTAAAAAATGGTTATTTATTATTATAAATCAATATATTAATAAAGAAGAGAGTCATCATCAAGACGCTTACCTTTTTCTAAAAAAGGCTTCACACTGAAAGAAAACATCTAAAACTTAGATAAAAAAAAAGGTTTGCCTCTAATAAACAAACCTCTGCAGAAAATTATTCACATAACTTTCAAAATTTTAAATTAATCCCTCTAGAAGCAATAAAAACGCTTTAGAAGCACCAAAATGAATACAAAGATCAATTTAACACAATGTTAAGAAAAATCAAGAACAAAAAATTTTTATCGTTAATGCACCTTTAAAAAACGAGGCTTTTTAACCTACGCGGCTCAAAAGTCCGGGGCTTCTTCTACAAACGCCTCCAAGCCAATCAATCCCTTCATCTCTCTCAAAAGACAGCATAAAAGGTTCACAATACAAGTCTTCGCTAAAAAAAAATATCAATCGCCAGCGCTCATAAAAGCCAGCGTTGGTATAAAAGATCAGATTATCGAACAATCTTGCTAAAATATCTTCCCAATAAATAAAAAAGAAGCGGATTCTTAAATATTTCCGCCTCTTTAACAATAAAAATTATGATGAGGGATTATTAAAAAATTTCAAGACTGTGAAGGGAACCAATTTGATAACAATTCATACCTTACAGGATCATCGGCACACTGTCCACCACCACATTCCAGTATGGTAGAAATCAAATTTGCCGCAATCAAAAACACAAATAAAAAACTTGCCGCTTTACTCAAGACTGGAAAAGGAGAAAATTCTTTGAACTTGTGTGCCAATTCGCCTAAAATCATGACAAATGAGACAGCAAAGATACAAAGGACAGAAATAATGAAAGCCCAAGTATAAAAATGCAATCCAAAGAACGTTGAACCATATCCTAAATCATCGGGTGTGATATGCAAAAACACTTGCCGTGCTGCCACAGCACTGGTTACCATACAACCAAGAATAACCATACCATAATGGGTATTTTTCACCTTATGGTGAATATTGAGCAAGAACCCACAACCTGCCAGCATCAATCCAACGCGCTGCAGCAAACAAAGGGGACAAGGTAACTCAAACTTTACCAATTGATAATAAAAAGCCACCACCAAGACAATAGATAACCCAAAGAGTCCTAGCGTATTCATAAAGATGACGAAGTGAGGATTTTTTTGTTCAACATGTTCCATGGCTATTCTCTCAAAAAGATAAATTTAAAGTAGAAGTTGCGTGATGATTGAAAGTGAGAAGAATGACAACGAATAAAATTGCCCACAAAGCATAACTTATATTTTTTTTACCACACATAGTCGTTACTGCAGTACCTAAAGCGATTAAAAATGGAAGAAACATAGCTTTTAAATCTCCTTTACATCCGTTGTTTAACTCTTATTTATTTCAGCGTTCACCATATTACAAAATTGGGCAAAAAAGAGACCATGGATTTATTATTCACAATTCGTCACTCGCGATTGATATTGCCATTATATTTAAGTGAAAAAACGATATAATCGCTCAGAAGCACATCTCAACAAAAGCGTTAAAAGCACAAAAGCGTTGATTATTCGCTTCCCCTTATATCAGCCATTGTTAAAGATATATCGACAATTATAAAGATTATATCCCCTATAAAGATTATATCCCCCACTCACAAAAGAATCACTTGAACAACAAAATAAATAGGCTTTGAAATCGAGAGCTATACATCTCTTTTTTTCTCAAAAGAATATCCTCATTTTGCAACACATTTTTGACATAAAAATCTCTTTTTCTCATAAGCAATGTTTCAAATTGCAACAGATTTTATATCATATGGTGATCTTGTTTATTTTAGCAAATAAAAAATAAGACATTTTTTAAAAAAAACTTATAATCAATGGCTTTTCCCCAATACACTTTTCCCTCTTATCTTAAATAAAAGACAATACCGCAAGCTCAACAGCCTCATGGGTCCCACGCCACCCCGTGACATTGCCCTCCCCGCTCACAAGAAGTGCTTCATTCCTTCAATACTTTAGTTTTTCATCTCTCGAGATCCCCTTTAAATTTTTAGCTTTCCGCCTTATTTGAAAAATAACTGTTTCTCTGTCATCAATTGGCTTTGCAAAAAGAATATAAAACTTTAAAAAAATAATGATAAAGAATCGCATTGAACCTTTGAAAAGGATAGAGAATGATGAAAAAATCATGTGATGTGGCGATTTTAATGGGGAGCCAATCGGATTGGCAAACGATGTGCCATAGTGCAGATATTTTGACGAATCTTGGTATTTCTCATAGTTCGCATATTGTCTCAGCACACCGAACTCCTGAACGCCTTTATCAATTTGCAAAAGATGCAAAAGAAGCAGGGTTTAAAGTTTTAATTGCCGGTGCGGGGGGTGCAGCGCATCTTCCAGGTATGTTAGCAGCCCTTACTCCTCTTCCTGTTTTTGGCGTTCCAGTGCATTCTCACTCTCTTTCTGGTCAAGATTCTTTGCTTTCAATCGTGCAAATGCCAGCAGGGATACCCGTCGGCACATTAGCAATTGGCAAAGCAGGTGCAATTAATGCAGCACTTTTAGCCGCAGCCGTTATGGCCGTTTATGACCATGATCTCGCCCAACGATTAGAAGATTGGCGTCAACAACAAACAGCCAATGTCGCCCAAACGCCTGTAACGGAGGTTTAAAATGGCACCGTTTTTCAACACCTCCTCAGCCAACACCACCCCCTCCAACACCACTCCCTTCACCATGTTACCTCCAGGCAGCGTCATTGGTTTAATCGGGGGCGGACAATTAGCGCGGATGCTCGCCATAGCGGCCGCAGAATTAGGATTTCGAACCGTTATTTTTTGCCCTGAAGCCGATTGCCCAGCCGCTCAAACAGCAAACAACCATATTGTTTCCTCCTATGACGATATATCAGCTTTAGATCATTTTATTTCTCAGTGTGATGTTGTCAGCTATGAATTTGAAAATCTTTCGCTTCAAACGGTTCAATATGTAGAAAAGAATAAGCCTGTTTATCCTTCTTCCAAAGCATTAGAGATCACGCAAGATCGACTTTTTGAGAAGCAATTTTTGCGTGATCAAGGGATTGGCACCGCGTTATGGCACGCTGTTGACAATTCTTCTTCTCTTCTTTCCGCTCTTGATACCTTAGGCGGACGTGGTCTTTTAAAGACGCGTCGTTTTGGTTATGACGGGAAAAACCAGATCAAGCTTGATCACCCAGATGAACAAACCCTTGACGAAGCCTTAAGGACTTTTCAAGAACAGCCTTGTATTTTGGAAGAAATAGTTCCTTTTTTATCGGAAATTTCGGTTCTCTCGGCCCGCACAAAACAAGGAGAACATATTTTTTATGATTGCCCTGAAAATCAACATAAAAACGGAATTCTTCATAAGTCCTTTGTTCCATCACATATTCCACTTGACGTGCAAAAAGCAGCTCAAGAAATCAGTGTAACAGTCATGGATGCCCTCGATTATGTTGGTGTTCTTTGTATTGAACTTTTTGTCTTAACGAATGGTCATCTTTTAGTGAATGAATTAGCACCGCGTGTCCATAATTCTGGTCATTGGACACAAAAGGCATGCATAACTTCACAATTTGAACAGCATATCCGTGCTATTTGCGGACTTCCCTTAGGCAGTCCCTATCGCCATAGCGATTGCCAAATGACCAATCTTCTTGGTAACAATTTTAGCACGTTAAAATATTTTCTGAAGCAAGAGCGCACATCGATCCATTTATATGGCAAAAGCACTGTTCACCCCAACCGCAAAATGGGGCATATCATCCAATTACTGGGACCAGCCAACAAATCTTAAGCCCACATATATACAAATACTTTTTCACACTTTTCCCCCAAATGAACTGAAAAAACAACCTCTCCCCCACACCGATATCCAGCGGCTTCAAAAGCGCCCCCCCTAACCTTTTAATTCGCCCCTGAAAGGGCGTGAAGCCCTCCTACAAGCTCCTTCTCTTCCATGCCCCCACCCTCAAAGATACAAAACCACACCAATCAACAATCCAACAGCTCCTCCTCCTTTTCTCAAAAACATCCCCCCACGACTAAAAGCAATTCACCAGCCCCCAAGTTCATCACCCCTCCACCTTCCACCGCATAAATATTCCCCCATAACATACGCAGCCCCTTCATTTTTCTTTTAATGCCAATCTTTAGGCCTTTTAATTCCAACCTTTAGAGGATAAACTTACCTCTTGCGGCCTATAGAGAGCATTCTAACAATGCGTTCTCATTGCCTCTAGTCTCCCTTTTTATGTTCATTTTTTCACAAAATTGCCAAGCGCTCCGCACCACCCCTTGAGTTTCATGTCAAAGATATCATTACAGTACTAAGCTTATCCATCATAGCAATATCCTCTCTCCCCTCATAAGGCGATATTACCTGTGTCGTATTTTCTAGGGCTTGAAGCGTCTCTCCTTATTTCATTTCGCGATAAGGCTTAAAAGAGCAGATGTACATACACTCCACACTGAAAGAAAACCGTAAATTTAGCTTACACGCTAAAACACCAGCCGCTTAAAATATCACTCACTTTAATATCTGTAATATTTGTGACCTCCGTTATGTCTATCGCCTTCGTTCTTTCCCCTATAAAGTTACATTATTCAAATTTGCGCGCCTAACCGCGCTCAAGGACGAAGATTTCTGTGCCAATCTGTCAACAATCAAGCTTTTCTTAAGTAAATTCAACCGGCTAAACACTTCAATATTAAATGCCTCTTCGCCTATAGTTTAGTGATAAAATATAATTGTACTCACAAAACGAATCTTTTATATAGCGGCACGAAAAATTGTACATGCCTCATAATAATAAAGGGAAGATGCGCTACAGACGTAGCAAGTCATTCGTATTATAATTATAACAAGTACAGAAATCTTTTTTCATTTCATAAAAATAGTCTGAGAAACTGAGTTATTCGCTTTATCAAAAGACAAAACCTTCAAGAAACAAACGAATATCAACATGACAAAACCAAACCTATCAAATGCATCACCAAAAGAACAAAATGATACATCTTCTCAATGGGACTTAGTCCTCGATATCCAAAAAGAAGTTAAGGAAACATTAAAGGCTGGTGTTGTTTCACTGGGAGAATTTATATTCATAATCTTTATAAGCGTCTGTTTATACATTTTTCTCTCAATATTAGGCCATGCGGATAAACCTCAAATGGATGCTGCAAGTTTAATCGGGCTGATATGCGGATTAATTCTGTACGGTTCGATACCAATCTCTTTGGTGCTACGGATCATAGTAAAGAAGAAACTGAAAAAAGTAATGAAACAACTAGACGAAGCGGTTGCTAATCAAAATATAATAAGGAGAGAAAAATGATTGAAGCTATAATATTAGGGCGCATTCTAGGGATCATTGTCGGTTGTGCAATAATAACATTATCCGTTTGGCTTGTTTATTCTACCATTAAATATCGAAAACTGTACCGTAAAGCGCTTACAGGACTAAACTTAGCAATTCAAAAATGTAATAAAGAAATTAATAAATAAAAAAAGTCGTGAAAAACGTGGTGTTAAAATACCATAATCCTTATTTTCATATTTCTAGACGTATTTAATGTGATTACCAGTTATTGATGACCCATATTGAGGGTATGAGATTTTTCATAAGGGGACGTTTGAAACTATAGGCATGATATTATGTGCGTATAGCCAATACAAGAAACAATTCCAACGGCTCCCCCTCTTCCCCCACTTCAAGCATTTCAGCCGGCGCACGCACCTGACAGGGCTTCACAAGCCCGCAACAAACAAGCCCCTTACGTTTTAAGAAGTCCCCCTTTGCCCTTAACGACAAAAAACCACACCACTTCAACAATCCAACGGCGTCCCCTCTTCCCCCCACTTCAAGCATTTCAGCCGGCGCATGCACCTGATAGGGCTTCACGAGCCCCCACAAACAAGCCCCTTGCGTTTTAAGAAGCCCCCCCTTGCCCTTAACGACAAAAACCCACACCACTTCAACAATCCAACGGCTCAACAGCGCTCCTGTTCTTGCAACACTCCCTAACAGAGCTTATTTGTTTAAAGCTGAAAAGGCTTTTACTTTTTTCCACTCTTTGTGCTTTTTTGTGTCCTTTTTTTACGAGAAAATTTTTACCTTCAAGGCAACCATTAACACACCCTAAGGAATTTGTAAGGGATATACCCTTGACAAGAATAAGACTTCTTGTTAAATCTCTCCTACTTTTTTGCAATTTTCACTTATCGTTGTGCTAATGAAGTGGTTAATGCGTACCTTAAGAGTGCGCTTTTCTTTTTGTGATCACAGTGAAAAAGTGTATCGTGTGATGTTATCATGCAAGTACGATATCGCAATGCAATGCTCATAGAGTAAGCAGTCTATTGGGGTTGTAATATTGTATTTTCGTGTTTTAATATTGTATTATAGTATTGTGTTACGTAAACTATTTAAACGGTGAATATGATGAAAATTAAAAATTCGCTTAAAGCACTAAAAGAGCGCCACCGTAACAATCGTTTGGTGCGTCGTAAGGGTCGTGTTTATATTCTTAATAAAACGAACCCACGTTTTAGAGCACGTCAGGGCTAATTCTTTTAGGACTAATTTCTTTAGGATCAATGTTTTTATGCCTACTTTGATTGTAGGCTTAAAAAGATTTTCTTGCGTTTTTTTGGTTATAAGTCCGTTGATTACAAGTCTAGTATTTGATAATATTTGGTGATTTATCTTTTGGGGGCTTGTTTTTATGGATTCTTCTATTTTTTTAAAAGCCTTTCGATTTTTTCAGCTGCGTTTTTTCTGTATTTTTCAGCGTGCGTTTTTTCTTTTTTTTGTTGGTGTTTTTTGTTTTGTTCCCTCGAGCTATGGGCAAAATCCTCCTTCTCTTCCTGAAGATCGGCCTTCTCCACAATCGCTTTTACCGTTAGATGATCTTATTCCCAATTCTCCTCCCCCTTCCTCAACGCCCTCCGATTCTGATTCCTCGGCGGTTATTCTTGAAGATCTTGACAAAGAGCAGCTTTCCCATGTTGACAGAGTTAAGCAGCGCAAAGAAGCAGAAATTTCACGTTTACTCAAAGAATTGAAATATTGTGCTGATGTTGCTAAAGCGAAAAAGATCAGTCAACAACTTCAACATTTATGGTCCCAATCGGGGAGTGAGACGATTGATCTTTTAATGTCATGGGCTGAAAATGCACTCAACAGCGACGATTATGGACTTGCGCTTGATTATATTGATAATGCTCTTGCACTTTTACCTACTCATGCTGAAGCTTGGGTAAGGCGTGCTTGGATTCACATTCAGCTGAACGATTTCAAACTTGCCCTGCTTGATCTCAACCATGCTCTTGAACTTGAGCCGCGCAATTATAGTGCTTTTTTTGAACTTGGCGTTGTCATGGAAGCAACGGAGCGTCCAAAACTTGCTCTTAAAGCTTATGAAACAGCATTGGATTACTATCCACAAATGCGCAGGATTCAAAAGCGCGTTCAAGCTCTGTTAGACGAACAATCACCCCAAGCTCTTTGAAACCATTCAAGAATAAGACGCTTTACGGAATCCTTTCAAACCTAGATAAGACGCAAGCCGGCTTCACATTCCACTCAATAAACTGCCCCTGCTTATAACCCCCCCCCAATTGACAGTGTCTTTTTTTGAAACTTAGCCATTACCATGGAAGCAAAGGAGCGTCCAAAACTTGGCTCTTAAGATTGATGAAACAGCATTGGATTACACATGCGCAGGATTCAAAAGCGCGTGCAAGCTCTGTTAGACGAACAATCACCCCAAGCTCTTTAAAACCATTCAAGAACAAGACACTTTACGGCATCCTTTCAAACCTAGATAAGACGCAAGCCGGCTTCACATTCCACTCAATAAACTGCCCCTGCTTATCCCCCCCCAATTGACAGTGCCTTTTTTGAATTTGGACTTTTTTGTATTGAAGGCATCTTCCAAACACTGCCAATATGCCCCTTACAGAATTTCTTCTCATAGCAAGCATACGGGCTTCACGCCTAAGTCCTCTTCACGCCGTTTCTTCTTTTCACACCTTCCATCATGGATAAAAAAAATTGTAAACACGATCCTCAAAAAATACTTTTTGAAAAAAGCTTAAAACATCGCTTAGCGCCTCTAATAAACTATCACCGTCTGTTTTTTATTTATGAGCTTCAACCATATAGAAGCACATACCGTATCGGCTCTCCTCCACCCCTCAAAGTTGATAAAACAGCCCTGAAATATGGCTTCACAAAGCAAAAACTTCAAAGGTGCAACACCAATTCAACCAACATCCTTGAATAAGAAATATTCCTTTCAAAACTCCTCCAAGCATTACCACGAAACATAAAAATCAAGTACTGTCCCAAAAGAGCCAATCAAGCCATTGCCAATAAACCGTTCTGCGTCACTCAATCACCCACCCCCACTCATATTTTTTGCTTTTTTACTTTGAATAAGCCATCCATCATACAGCCATTTCGAGCAACCACCAGCAAGGTTATAAAAACTCTCCTGAAATACTTTATGAAAAAGAAGAGAGCGAGGTTATTTTATCCCTAGCAGAAACTCTGAAATTGTTTTATATTAAGGAGGGTGTTCTGCGCTTCTCGACAGGAAATAACGTATTCCTGAGACCTTAATGATCTCCAAGGGAGCTGTCCCTGATCAAGCCCGTGGGCTTTTTCATATGGCGCCCACCTATTTGTATAGGTTCCCGGGATCAGCTTTTTCCATCGGCTGTTGTGGATCACCCTTTATTTATATAACTTTTTTACATCAAATTTTTCCAGCTAAAATTGAGAGCGTCCTTTTACATAAGACCAATGACGATATTCTCTTTTCAAGAAATAAAAATTACGATAAGCTTTATTTTATAAAACAGACAGCACTTACAAAATAATCCCCTCTATGAATCTGCTTCCCCCTTTCGCACACAGCAACGCAAAAGCGGCTTGTCGCACCAAAATACCCCCTAAAGAGCACACACTTTTTTTCATGCTTTTTTTTTCATGAGCACAGCTCTTGTCCATACAGAGATTTACAAAACGCCAACAATGGATAAAATACCAGCATCTTATAAAACAATTGACGAGACAATGACAAATAATCCCCTCTGTGAATCTGCTTCATCCCTTCGCACACAGCAACGCAAAAACGGTTTATCGCGTCGTGATGCTCTTTTAACAGAAGAGCGTGCACTCTTTTCGCAGCGTGCTTGTTGCCACTTTATTGAATACCTTGAAAAGAAGGGAACCGATTTTTCACGCCTCATTTTAGCAGGCTATTGGCCCATTAAATCGGAAATTGACCCGCGTCCTTTACTGGATGCTGTAGCGTTACGCGGTGGGCATTTAGCCTTACCAGCAGTTCTTGATTCCACCACCATGATTTTCCGTGCCTTTTCGCCCAGCACAATTTTAGAGCCCATGCGTTTTGGCACCTTTGGTCCGGGTGCAGACAATGACGTTGTTGCCCCCAATAATATTATTGTTCCGCTTTCTGCGTTTGATCGTCAATGTCACCGTCTTGGCTATGGAGGAGGATACTATGACCGTGCTGTTGCAGCTCTTGAAAAACAAGGGCATCAAATGACATTATGGGGCATAGGATTTTCATGTCAGGAGGTTTCCTCTATTCCCGCAGCAGAACATGATCTACAGGTACAAGGAATTTTTACAGAAAAAGGTTTCTTAAAATGTTAAAATGTGATTAAAGCGCCTATGCGTTTTTTATTTTTAGGTGACATTGTTGGTAGCACAGGCTGTAAAGCTGTTTTTGAACACCTTCCTCAACTGATTGAGAAATGGCAGCTTGATTTTGTTGTGGTAAATGGTGAAAATGCCTCTGGTGGTTTTGGTCTCACACAAGAAACGTATCAAGATCTTTTGATAACCGGTGTTGATGTTGTCACCACAGGTAATCATGCTTTTTCTCACAAAGAAGCATTGCAGTATGCCCATGAGAGTGATCGTTTTTTACGCCCTGCCAATTTTTCGAAAGAAACTCCTGGAAAAGGTTCTGGTGTTTTTACGGCAAAAAATGGCGCCCGTGTTCTTGTCGCCAATCTGTTGGGCAACGTTTTTATGCCGTGTAAAGTAGAAGATCCATTTGAAACAGCGGAAAATATTCTGCTTGCCTGTTCGTTGATGGAGCAAGCCGATACGATTATTTTTGACTTTCACGCAGAAACGACAAGCGAGAAGCAATGTTTTGGCCATTTTCTTGATGGTCGTGTAAGTGTTATCGTTGGCACACATACGCATATTCCCACGGCTGACGCGCAGATCTTAGAAGGTGGGAGCGCCTATTTAACAGATGCAGGCATGTGTGGAGATTATAACTCCTCTCTTGGAATGGATAAAGAAGAACCCTTACACCGTTTTCTTTATAAGACGAAGCAAGATCGTTTTGAACCGGCATGTGGTCCCGCCACCCTTTGTGGTTTAGCGGTTGAGATTTCAGATCGCACAGGTTTAGCAGAAAAGGTCTCGGCGGTACGGATTGGTCCTCATTTAAAGCCTGAAGTTCCGGATTTTTGGTAGCTTCTTTTAAGCCACCCCTTTGATAGTTTCTTTCCAAGATTTCCTTTTGAGAACTCTATTTGGCAAGACGACTTTTCCAGCCCTTCCCAAATCCTAAAAACACCCCACCCTCCAATTTGCCTAATACAGCAACTTTTCTAGCACAAATAAGTCACTCTTTAAAAAAAATAAAGGATAAAGGATAAAATTTTTCGTGATTTTTAAAACGATGAGAAGGAGGTTTTATTTGGACATTTCTGCGGGGGGGGGGGAGGAGAAATGTTAACCCCCTTCTCTAGAAAAAGCTTTATATAATAATTTATTATTTAGCAAGAGCCTCTTTAATCTTTTTTTTGATTCTAACGAAAATTTAATCTTAAAATTGCTTTTTGCTTTTGAGGTTTGAGCTCTCTAAAACTTTTCAAAAGGATGTGCTCCTCTTTGCTTGCGATCCCTTCATCACAGCAATACAAGACGTTTTCTTTTGTCGAGAGATCCGTATAGAAAAAAGAAATGGGAACATTGAGAATATCAGCAATTTCTTGTAAACGCCCAGCTCCTATACGATTAGAGCCTTTTTCATATTTTTGGATTTGTTGAAAAGTCACACCTAACTGGCTGCCTAATTTCTTTTGCGACATTCCCAGCATTGTTCTTTTAAAGCGAATTTTTCTGCCTATCGAAATATCGTTAAAGTGTGGATTTTTAGCTTTCACTTCAAGCTCCCCTGCCGGTTGCGAGCGCCTCTTATGCGTATTCCGGGAGTCAAAAACACTGAGTTCAGTCAGCTTTTTTGCTTTTAGTGCTAGAGAGCACCTGGACATAGCAAAAACTCCCGGAATCTCGCGATACTTATAAAGCAGGCTAATGTTTCATCTTGGATTTTCAGGCTTTGGGTTCCACCATTCAACCACACTATACGACGAGAACCTTGGTGCTTGTTCATAAAATAATTTCTGGAGACCAGCAATAAAAATTAAAACAGTGTTTTTATCTCATGAGACAATCAAACACAAAATTGCTTTCTGTTTTTGAGGTTTGAGCTCTCTAAAACTTTTCAAAAGGATGTGCTCTTCTTTACTTGCGATCCCTTCATCACAGCAATACAAGGCATTTTCTTTTGTCGAGAGATCGGAGTAGAAAAAAGAAATGGGAACATTGAGAATATCAGCAATTTCTTGTAAACGCCCAGCTCCTATACGATTAGAGCCTTTTTCATATTTTTGGATTTGTTGAAAAGTCACACCTAACTGGCTGCCTAATTTCTTTTGCGACATTCCGATCATTGTTCTTTTAAAGCGAATTTTTCTGCCTATCGAAATGTCGTTAAAGTGTGGATTTTTAGCTTTCACTTCAAGCTCCCCTGCCGGTTGCGAGCGCCCTCGCATTGGTATTCCGGGAGTTGAAAGAGCTGAAACTTGACTCAGCCTTTTGCTTTTAGTGCTAGAGAGCACCTGGACATAACAAAAGCTCCCGGAAATCCGGGATATCCATAAAGCTGGATAAATACGTGTCTCAAGTTTAGGGTCTTTCATTCCCTGTTGATCGCTGCGTAGACGACCAAAACATTCTCTTACCAATAAAGTAATTTCATGAAATTAGCAATAAAATTTAAAAACAGTCTCTATTTGTTTGTTTTATGAGCCCCACCCGCCTCTCAAACTTTTATGCCCGCTCGTAAAAACTCCAAAACCATGAAATAAAACCCACGTTTATTGAGAGGACTAATAACCCTTTATTTTTGAGATCAAGCCTCCCAAAAGCACACCTAACAACATATCACCCCCTCCCAAAGCCATTTTTGAGAGACATCTTACAGATTTACACTGTGATACGTTGGATTTTTGCGCCACAACGAGCCAATTTTTCTTCTAATCTCTCAAATCCACGATCAAGATGATAAACACGATTGACGATTGTTTCCCCCTTTGCTGCCAATGCTGCAATCACAAGAGAAACAACAAGCACGCAAATCCGTCGCCATGATGAGGCCCCCCTTGCAAATTCTCTGTTCCATGAGATAGTTGCCCTCTCGCCCATCAAGCTTTATTTGCGCCCTCAAGCGATTGAGTTCTTGAACATGCATAAAACGATTTTCGAAAACCGTCTCTGTAATATGCGCGCTTCCCTCAACCCCGTGTCATGAAAGCATGCCGCCCACACAACAGCCACCCCCCAAGCAACCTCTCAAAGCCATTCTTTGGAGCATATCTTTGAAAGCTTTACACTGTGATACGTTGGATTTTTGCGCCACAACGAGCCAATTTTTCTTCTAATCTCTCAAATCCACGATCAAGATGATAAACACGATTGACGATTGTTTCTCCCTTTGCTGCCAATGCTGCAATCACAAGAGAAACAGAAGCACGCAAATCCGTCGCCATGACAGGAGCCCCTTGCAAATTCTCTGTTCCATAGACAGTTGCCGTCTGCCCATCAAGCTTTATCTGTGCCCCTAAGCGATTGAGTTCTTGAACATGCATAAAACGATTTTCGAAAACCGTCTCTGTAATATGCGCGATTCCTTCAGCCCGTGTCATGAGCGCCATGAATTGCGCTTGGAGATCAGTTGGAAAAGCAGGATAAGGTCCTGTTTTAATATCAACGGGCATAATTTTGGTGTTCTTTGGATTTCGCTTAATATGAATTCCTTGAGGTTCTATTTGAATCTCGAGTCCTGTTTTTTGGAGCACCTTAAGCACTTTTGTGAGATGATTAGGATTTGCATTTTTAAGAAAGACATCTCCTCCCGTCATAGCAACAGCCATTGCATATGTTCCCGCTTCGATTCGATCAGCAATAACGCGTACTCTAGCACCGTTGAGTTTTTTAACCCCTTCAATTGTAAGCGTTGTTGTTCCTTCACCGGTTATTTGAGCCCCCATAGCATTCAGGGTTCGAATAAGATTTGTCACTTCTGGCTCACAAGCCGCATTCTCAAGAGTGGTTGTTCCCTTTGCCATTGTCGCCGCCATCAGCAGCACATGGGTTCCACCAACAGTGACTTTAGGGAAACGATAGTGAGCACCTTTTAACCCCTTTAGCGCTTTTGCATGAACATATCCATTTTCGATAGTAATCTGTGCGCCTAAAGTTTTAAGTCCCTCAAGGATAAAATCGACAGGTCTTGTTCCAATAGCGCATCCTCCAGGAAGCGAAACATAAGCCTCTGCGCATCGTGCAAGCAGAGGTCCGATAACCCAAAAGCTTGCACGCATTTTTTTCACCAGTTCGTATGGTGCCCGTGTTGTAGCTATTTTTTGCGCCGTAAAATGAATTGTTCTTGAATTCACACATTCATCGTTAAACTCTTGTCCATCAACGGCATATCCAACACCATGATTATTGAGAATACGAATAAGCAATTCAACATCGGCCAGATGCGGAATATTTTCTAAAGTGAGCGTTTCTTCTGTAAGCAGCGCCGCAATCATAAGAGGCAATGCAGCATTTTTTGCCCCAGAAATAGGAATTGTTCCTTGAAGTTTTTCTCCCCCAACAATTTGAATAGAATCCATCGTGTTTTCCCTCTTTTCCTTTGTGCCTGCCCTTCCAAAGGATTATCCCCCTTCGGGAAGTTATGCTTTATTAATCGTTTTAGAACGCATTCTAACTATGAGAACAAATTATTGAGAAGTTTGGTTGCAAAAATTTACTAAAAAACATTTTTTTGCATTTTAGAGCTTTTTGCATTTTAGAGTTCTGGTTGTGCTCTTTTTCGGCTTTGCTCTTTTCGACGTTTCAGGTTTTGACGCAATTGTTGTGCCAATCTTTCTTGACGTCGTTTTGCTTTTTCATCTTGATGATTAATTTCATTTTGTTTTTGTTTTTGATGCATTTGTGTCATTGCGCAACCTTTTAAACAGTGTTGAGCTTCTATCCAAGCAACTCATAACCTTAAATATTTAAGCATATAAGAAACATATGTCATGACATAAGATACGTTTTCTTGCAAGAATATACAAATGTTCTCTTGCCTATTTTCTGACAATATGGCACAAGACAGCGCAAAGATTGAAAAGGGCTGCGGTAGCTCAGTGGTAGAGCACTCCCTTGGTAAGGGAGAGGTCGAGAGTTCAATCCTCTCTCGCAGCACCATTTTATTCTTCTTTTGCCTCTCTCTTCTTGCCCTTATAAGTCTTCCCTATAAGCCTAAATCTTTTCCCCCAACCTTCATCGGCTTCATCAAATCCTCCATCCTTTAAACCATGCGCTTCAATAGCCTCAAAATCAGTAGCCTCAAAATCAATGGCTTCAAAATCAAGAGCCTCAATGCCACGCTTAATCTCTAAAATGCTTTGCGAACGGCTTTTGAAATTGACCGCCCCCCAAAGAATATCCCCCCACCCCTTGCCTCCCCTCTCTTTCCTTGCCCCTCCCCTTTTCTTGCCTCTCCCTCTCTTTCATTTCTGTAAGATTGTCCCCCTTTACTCCTTCTCTTTGCCAAGCCTCACTATTGCAACAACTCTTAGCACTTGAGACGGTATAGGCATTTTTATTTTTTCAATATTTTATTTCTTGAATATTTTTCCCCACAAGCTCACCCTGTTTGTAATATGCAAATAAACGATTTTACTTGATTCAATATAAGAGCGTCTGAATAAGAAGGGTTGAAATAAGAACATCTCACACTATTTCGGGCTCTCATTGAAATTCAAATTAAATCTCAATAATGAATTATTATAAACTCATTGTTTAAACATATCCCATTGATACCTTTATCCGCCCCAAAATGAATAATCTTATCTTTCTAGCCTCTCTATCCACCTCAAGCAACACAAGCATTCCCTCTAAAAATTAGAATAAGCTTCATCGATCCTATTCGTCATTTACAACAGATCTAACAGAGCCATTTCCAGAACCTCCTCTCAACTCAACGCCTTTCCCATTCTCCCCACCCCTTACCAAAAGCAAAAAACAAACAGTGATAAAATCCCCCTCAATAAAGCTTTCACTAAGCACCCCACGCTCCCATATGGCAAACATCCCATATGGCAAACATCTCATATAACAGACATCTCATATGACAGGCATCCCCATATACTAGACATCCCATATGGCAGAAAATTGAGAGCCTGCCTTTTCAAAGAAGATCCCTCATTACCAATTTTATACACTATGGTTTTCCACGTGCTCTAAGCCTCCCTCTTTCAACACGCATCTTTTTTATACGAATACTTTGATTGATACGGATAGCGTTATTCGTCTTGCATAAGAGCCCCAAGAGCGAAAAGCTCTCTCCCTCTGTTCTATTGAAATCAATCACCCCTCTTCGCTTACAGTTCACAAGCAGAAAGATCCGTATGGCGAGAAACTTTCCAAGAAAAGCATATCTCTTCGTAAGAAGCCTCCCAGTAAACGAGATTATGAATCGTCTCAAGAGCTACAGCCCATGCCGCAATTTTGGCAACGGGCCCCAAATAGTACCAACTTACTTTTTCATAAAGTAAGATAGGGTGCGCAATGTTTATAATCTACAGGGTTTTATAACCTCTGGGGTTTATAATCTACGGGGCTTGACCGTTATACCCCTCACGATATTATTCACAAGCGCCAGTATGAAATTTATGAACGCCGGCATAAAATGGCTGTGAAATGAGCTTAGAGCGAGATATCTTTATTAAAACAAGTGCGTGAATGTACAACAACAAGTATATTTCATTTGGAGTATTTTGGATATTGCCTACTCTCCCCACCCTAGGACAACTATTTTGGCTACAGATCCCCTTATATTTTCTGCATATTTTCTGCTGTCATACCTCCTCCAATAAGCTAAAACCCCACATATGCGGGGTTTTAGCCAGTACCACACCTTTATTTAGACACATTATGATCATTATAACCATTTTTATTAAATACGTTTTTACGTATATTTTCAACACAAAAATAACACATATTGATTTATTTAACAGAAATGACTTATAAAAGCTCATCAGAAACAAACGACAATAAATACCCTCTGTTTAAACACTTTATTTTCTTCGCTATAGCAATAAGCACTGTTTTATTCACGCATCATACAACGAGTGGATGTACAACAGATGGTCTTTTTGTTGGAAGTACTTCTCCGATCAATTGTATTTCCAAAGAATATATAAGACAGAAAATAAAAAAGAAGCTATTAGAAAAAGAACGCGAAAGAGAATGGTTAGAGCTTGAACAATTTTCTGTTAGCGCTTGTCCAGGTGGAAAATTTCCTGTTTATTATGGCGTTTCTATTATCGATTGTGTTTCAGAGGAAGAACTAAAACAAAATCGTCTTAATCAAAATCGTTTTAATAATGAAATTAATATAATGAACTTATTCCTGCAATGGTTTATCGTAGCATTCGTAATAACAACGATAATGTCTGTTCCCATAAGTTTACTTTGGCGTTTTAGATTTAAGGTTCCTGCCTGTTTATTTACAATAATGACAACCTTGGCTATTATTGCCGTCCCTTTTACATTTGATTTATCGTCTCTCTTTTAATCTATTTTTGTAAAAAATATTTCTAAAATATTAAAAACACCCTGCATTTTTAAGCGTTTTGAACTGTATCTCCTCTCATTTAGAGACAATAGCCCCAAGTACAGCCATGCCACTCAATACAATTTTCACCATATTTATAACATAAAAATAACACATGTTGATACATTCAAAAGAGATCAATTAAACGATCTTATAAAATAAGAGCAATACACAAAGTGGCTGTATTTAATGATAGTAAATGAAGACGATTATTATGGAATTCTTGGTGTAAGCTACGCATGCAACGATAAACAGATAAAATCTGCTTTTCGTAAATTAGCTCTGCAATACCACCCTGATCATAATTCTAGTACCGAAGCAGAACAAAAATTCAGAAAAATTTGTGAAGCCTATGAAGTTCTTAAAGATCCTCAAAAGAGAGCTGCTTACAATCAGTTCTATCATAAAACTTTTAAAGATAATGACAAGGCTTCTGAAATTAGTAGAAAGCAAGAGAACAGACGACAAGATAATACCGAGCATGTAATTGGTAGTATCATGAATGTAATTTTCATTATTTGTGGAATAATACCTATAATGTGTTATATAATTTCGTTTTTTACGTGGAATATACCACTAGGAATAATAAGTATAGGGTTATTAATTTTCATCAGTATAAAAGGATATTTGGTAAATATTGGTGCATTTATCTTCGGGATCATACTAATATCATTTATCAAAGTTATATGGAGCAGTATCTATTGATCAGTGCTTTTGAAGAGCTTTAAGATCAGCCCCACAGTGAATTCACAAGGTGTGGTCATTTTTGATTTTCTATAACAAAGTAGTGTAGAAAAACATAAAGATTATAATGTCTCTATCCGTTCTTTTCTTATTCTCCCCTTTCCTCCACCCCTCTATTTTTTCCACAACCCGCCCCCCAATCTTTCCCCCAATAAGCCCACTTGACTCCACACAGACTTTTTCTCATGCCCCTACATCCTTTTCCCATATCGGCTAAAAAACGCCCCTCAAACGACTCTTTCTTAATGAACAAAAGTACCACAAGGACCATTTCCTCTCCAATGAAAAAGCACTTGTCCGGCAACTTCGCCATCATGGGGGACTTTCATCGCGCCCCCAAACACGGCACAACACAAAAGCGGCCAGAAGCTCCCCGTTGTCCCAATACGTCTAAACAAGCTTTAACGACCTCCCCCGCCAAACACCTCCTTCCATTTTCCAGCATGCTTTACGTATCATTCCAAGCTCCCTACTTGCGTGCCGCAAAAACATAAAAACCGGCTCTTTTCCTCCTTGAACGTGCCTTTTTATAGGTTGGAACCTGTCTGTACTGCTGCTTCCCTCCCCCCTAAACCTCATTTTTGTTCTCCAGCATGCTTTCGTGTCACTCCAAGTCACAGGATAACGACCTGCCCCCTTCATCCCCACCATTTCCTCCTCATCCCGCTCCAACATTTCTCTTCCCAAAGCCGCGTATCTCCCCCTTTTCCATATCGGCTAAGAAAATCCCCCAAGCCCCCGCAAAGCTCTCTCCCCCCAAGAACGAAAGCATAACGTACACCATTGTCACCACAATGAAAAAGCAACTCAGCCCTTTCATTGCGGCTCCCCCCCCCAACACTCACCACAAAAGCACCCAAAATCACAGCCTCCATATCTCTGAACACTTAGCCTTACTCCCCATTCTCGCTTTCCCCTCCAGCATACGTCTTGCATGCGCTCCAAGCACCCTTTCCCCCCATTGCCCACCATGGCTTTCACATTCCTGTCCCCTAAAGTTCGCTATGCTCCCTGCTTCCCTGCGCCCCCTTATTTGGCACCCTCCTCCAACACAAAAACCAGCTCTTTTCCCTCTGCTCTTTCCTTTTTATAGAACTTTGCCTCTCCTCAACGCTACACAAGATCCCTTCCCACCCCGTCTCATTCTCGTTTTCCCCTCCAGCATACGCTTTGTCTTCATTCCAAGCACCCTTTCTTCCCCCTCCTTCAAAGCAATTTCTGTTCTTATATGAAAACCTGTCCCAACACTCTTAATTTGCTGTACCATCTTCTCCAAAGCCTCATTAAAACGGCTAATTTCATTTTCAAGCTTGCAAATATACGCTTCATCACGATAAGCCCGTTTAATCAAAGGAGGCATATCCGGCCAATAGAGCATTAAATCCACCCATTCGCGTTGAGAAATCCATAACCCTCCTTGACATTGTGCTTTATGTTCTGCTGGAAAGCCCTTTTGCATGAAATGAGGAATTAAAATTTCAGGTTTTTTTGTTTTAATTTCCAACAATCCATTTTTTCCAACAAAAGCATCGGGAGAAAATCCTTGTCCGCGATCATCAGCCAAAACAAAGCCAATACATTCAGGTTCTGTATGTGTCAGTTTCCCATAAAGCTGTCGCGCGCTTGGTTCTAATTCAGTCCCACGTCGCATAGAAAGTGTTGCCCCTTCATCAACGGTTTTTCCGGTAATTCTTTCTCCCGCCAATTTCATCATCACACTCTGATAGCGTGACGTTTTTTGCCCTTGTTTTTTTTGCGCCATAACCATCTCAAACAAAGAAGCCGTAATCAAACCATTACGCACTTTCTGCCATTCCTCTGTTCCTTGAATACAATCGATAATGATTGGCATAGTATTTCTCCCCTTCTTTAAGGTGCTTTTTTTGCAACATATTCTCTTTGAAACATTCATATCTTTTAAGATGCATTCCCCACTAAGAATGACAGCATCCTTAAATATTGTGCTGCTGAAATCACAAAAGCTTTTGGAAACGCCCCCTCAACATCCCCCTCCCCACAAGTTTCTCATCCCCTCCTTTTCCATATCAGCTAAGCCCCTCCCAAGCGGCGCACCCCCTAGACGAAAGCATAACGCGTGATATTTTCTCCCCGATAAAAAAACCTCTCGCCCATCATTGCCCCCCTAAGGCTCAATACAAAAACGGTCAGAACCGCGCCCCCATAGCTTCTTCCTCTTCTTCCCTCTCAAACACCTTCCCTCATTTCCCAACATGCTTTCACATTCATATCCAAGCTCTTTGCACTCCCTGCGCTCCAAGCCCTCTACTTTCCCCCCTCCTCCAACACTCTACTCCTTCCCCCTACACGGAACTTTTTTTAAAGATTGACATCTCCTCAACGCTATACGGCTGCCCCTTTTCCACACCTCATATCTCCCCTCCAGCATATGCCTTGCATACGCTTCAAGCTCTCCTCCCCCCACTCGTCCTCCCTCTTAACCAGCCAACCACCAACATTTTCCCCAACAAGCTTCCCCCCAACATCCCTCCTCCCCACAAGTTTCTCATCCCCTCCTTTTCCATATCAGCTAAGCCCCCCAAGTCGTCCCCCCCCCCAAGAACGAAAGCATAACGCACACCATTGTCACCGCAATGAAAAAGCACATGGGCCCATCATTGCGGCGCTCTCCCCCAGCACTCAACACAAAAACCCCCAGAAGACCCCCATTGTCCCAATATGTCTAAACAAGCTTTAACGACCTCCCCCGTCAAACACCTCCTTCCATTTTCCAGCATGCTTTACGTATCATTCCAAGCTCCCTACTTGCGTGCCGCAAAAACACAAAAACCGGCTCTTTCCCCTTGAACGTGCCTTTTTATAGGTTGGAACCTGTCTGTACTGCTGCTTCTCTTCCCCCTAAGCCTTCATTTTTGTTCTCCAGCATGCTTTCATATCACTCCAACCCCACTGGATAACCCGCTGCCCCTTCATTGCCTTATCCCCCAATGAACCAGCCGGCAACTTCCCCCCCCACACAAGCGTCCGCAATTCCCCATATATAGGGCTCTTTTCTTCATGCCCCCCCTTTCCATATCGGCTAAGAAAATCCCCGCAAAGCTCTCCCCCAAGCGGCTCCCCTAAGCTCCCCCCCCCAAGAACGAAAGCATAACGCACACCATTGTCACCGCAATGAAAAAGCACTTGGGCCCATCATTGCGGCTTCTTTTTTCAACCCTGCTACTGCACGACGGAAAAATCATGGCGGCAATATTCTTCCTCCAATTTTTTTGCCATAGACTGAGCCACCTCTTGCGATATAAAAAGTATAGCGTTGTGTTTTTGTGGTTCGAGTCTGATTAAATTTCGCGTGTTGCCAGCATAATAAAGTGGAAACCCTTGATACGAAGTCTTGAGATAACTTGGCATGTTTACCACCAATAATCTGTCAAGACATCACATGGGCGTAAACGATGCTGTTTTTCATAAGAGCCATAGAGATTATCTTCATAATCGCAAGCCGCTCTTTCATTTAAACAAGCATGATAAGCTTCACTATTCAAAATGAAGGGCTGCAATTGTGTATTTTCTTCATTCATTTCATGATTTTCGACATAAAAATCAGCGATTTGTTCCGTAACATCTTCAGCATGAGAAGTTGTCAGATCGAGTCGTAAAACTCTATAAACAGTTTCACATTCTTCAATCAGTTCGAGCACTTCTTCGATTTCGTCGATTGGTCCTTCATAAGTACAAGGATTTTCCTCTTCGCATAAAACGACAATGATTTCATCCTCTTTAACGAATGAAATATTTTTCATGATTTCCCCCTTTAGATAGTTGATAAAGCATAGCCTTGTCTTGACAAGACTAAATATAGCGTTAGTCTTATATCCTCTATAGGAGAGATGTCAACCATTTTATCCTTCATAAAAGATATATTTTAAATATCTACGGGGTTCAAATGACATATGTAAAGAAAAATCTATTATTCTTTGTTCCTCTCATGCCCCTTTGTTGTTCTCTATTTGTTCTTACAAAATTGCAATTATAAACACACAGGAGAGATAAAATGAGTGACATAATATTAATAAAACACTGGAGTCGCCTTGACTCAAAAGCACAGAAGGAAGTTATTTTGAAGCTTCGCCAATTGGTCGCCGCAAAAGAGTCAAAATCGCCTGTCTCTCTTGCGGAGAGAGTTTCGAAATAAGCTCTATAAATTCTTTATCTTCAGGGCTAGCCCCTTTCCCGTAAAGAATATAATTCATACTGATATTAATTTCGTGACAAATTCGCGAGAGAGATTCGATTGTTGGTTCTTTTCCTTCAGAAAGAATAGAATGAAGGTACCCCGCGCCTTTACCGGCAGCGAGGGAGATAGATCTTTTTGACCGCCCACTTTTTTCCAAAGCGATTCTTAATCTTTGACGCCAACCATCGATATTCATAATTTCACCATATAGCGCGTCTTTTTAAAAAAACACGTCCTTTTTATAAAACGGGCTTGCATTATCCTCTAAAAAGGATAAAATTAAGGAAACAAATTTTACTTTTTAGGGGGAATTTTTTTTATTTTTAGATCATAAAAACACTTTAACCACCCTACCGGATATAAAAGACCACCTCCAAAGCTTCTGCCCAAAAGCAAGTACGTTGAGAATGTGTGGTATTCTTTATTTTTTCCATCACCGCAATCTTAAACCGTAAGTTTGCATGCGCTTCAAGCACAGCCAATCATTTATAAGCATCGTAAAGAAGCCTCTAGTCATCATCGAACAGAGCCAAAAACAACACAAGTTAAATCCTTATTTGAGCTTTTATCATCAATAAAAATGTATAAAAAAGAAGAAAGTAGATTGCAGTATGAAATACGCTAATCAACAAGAAACTCCTCATTATGAATCGTCTAGGCTTCCATATGTTTGTTGGTATCAAAATGACTTTCTAGGAGGTGTACGTGGGATGCGCGCACACGAAATTGGAATCTATACGATTCTTCTCAATGAAATGTATGCCCGTGGCCGACCTTTAGAAATATCGAAAGAACGTTTAGCGCGTCTTTGTGGTTGTGACAAGCGAACTTTTGTTAATGTTTTAGAGATGCTCATCCAAGAGGGTAAGATTTTAAATTTAGCCAATGGATTATGGAACAAGCGTTGCGAAAATGTTTTTCAAGAGCGTGAAAAATTGCTTGAACAAAAATCCTTTGCGGGTCGTTCTTCGGCAAAAAAACGCAAGAAAATCAATGCAGAGATGCAACAACTGCTTAACGAAAGTCCAAAAGATGTTGCACAAAACTCAAAAGCTCAAAAGGCAGAAGAAAAGGAAACACCTTACGGTGTTTTAGAAAAGAAAATTTTGTTTGATGAGACAGAACCTTGTTTTTCCTGCGAAGAGAACTTTGAACAAAGCGATCATCCATCACCCTTATCGGCTCTTGATTCACCTCTCCCTTTGCCTGCCCAAGCAGAAGCGGAGCAAAAAAACGCCTCCCCTTTAAACGCTCCCCAAGCCGAGTTCACTCCCGCCCCTATCGCGCAAATTGTCACGGGGGAAAAAACAAAATCTGCCACCACTCTTCCTCCCAGCAATCTTCCTACCTCCGTCCCTCCTTCTTCCAACAAAAAAACCACAACCTCAGTTACCAAAGGGCATCGTCTTCCTGAGCATTGGCAAGCAGACATCAAGGCGGCAGTTTCAGAAGGTTTGAGTGAAAGCCAAGCCCATTGGCAAGAAAAGAAGTTTCGCGACTATTGGCAAGCCAAAGGCGGCAAAGAAGCTCTCAAAGTAGACTGGCAAGCCACATGGCGCAACTGGTTTCGCCGTGAGATCGAACGGCAAGAACAGCAAAAACAAAGGAGCTCCTCATCTTTTACCTCTGAGAACAATGACACGCTTTACCGCAGTTTGATCAACTATAACGACAATTTTTGACATCACACAAACAACGTATTTTTCAAGCAAGCGCGGGGACAAAAATGCTTCAAAACCACAACAGCATCGGACAAAACAAAAGGCGGCAAAACAACATTTGGATAGGCGATTCACACAGCAAAACGCGTCAACATCGACCATTTTGCTCTCATCACAAAAGCGTTTTCCCCACGCAAAAGACCCCCACAGGCACCCCAACATACACACCCCAACATGCACCCCAATACACCAGGACTCCAGCATGCACCACCCCCTCAGGCATATCCACCCCGCCCTTCTTTCACCCCCTTCCTCCTTTCCACCTTCCTCCTTTTCCCAAGGCGCCACTTCCCATGCTCTTGGCAAACAAACATCAACAGAGCAGCTTCAAAAAACTTCAATGAAAAGCAAACTCTTTGGTAACAAAACACCCCTCCACACAGGCACCCCAACTCATGCCCCAACACCCCCCCAACAGGACACTCCAACATGCACCACACCCTCACAGGCATCCGCCCCACCTTCTTGCATCCTTCCTCCTTTCCGCGTTCCTCCTTTTCTCAAGGCGCCACTTCCCATGCTCTTGGCAAACAAACATCAACAGAGCAGCTTCAAAAAACTTCAATGAAAAGCAAACTCTTTGGTAACAAAACACCCCTCCACACAGGCACCCCAACTCATGCCCCAACACCCCCCCAACAGGACACTCCAACATGCACCACACCCTCACAGGCATCCGCCCCACCTTCTTGCATCCTTCCTCCTTTCCGCGTTCCTCCTTTTCTCAAGGCGCCACTTCCCATGCTCTTGGCAAACAAACATCAACACAGCCATTTCAAAAAGGTTTGAGTGAGAGTCAAGCCCATTGGCAAGCCAAGAAGTTTCGCAACTATTGGCAAGAAAAGAGCGGCAAAGAAGCTCTCAAAGTAAACTGGCAAGCCCCATAGCACCACGAGACTTTACGATCAGATCAAACGGTGAGAACAGCAAAAACAGAGTCCTCACTTCTCACATCTTGAGAAAAACGAAAATAATATCACGAATGACCATGAGCACAATTTTTGAAATCAAACAAAAACTTATCTCACAAGCAGATAGAATAGCAGAAATGCTTCTTCCCCAAGGGCACAAACGAGGTAACAATTGGATTGTAGGCAACACACGTGGTGAAGCTGGTCAAAGTTTATCGATTTGCTTGAGTGGTAGTAAAGCAGGACTTTGGTATGATTTTGCAGAAAGCACAGGAGGAGATCTTTTAGACCTTTGGTGTGAAGTCAAAGGCATTAGCCTTTCTCAAGCCTTAGAAGAAGCACGCGCGACTCTCAATCTGACACGCCCCAAACCCTTTATGGCGCCCCATCGTTCCTATCGCCGTCCACCGGTTCCTACAGGGCAGAGCCCGCAGAATCTTGTAAAAACCTATCTCCACGAAGAACGCCGCATTCCTCTAGAAATTATAAAGCGTTACCGCATAGGAGAAAATGGCAAAAAAATCATTTTCCCCTTTTATAAACCCGACGGCACCCTTGCTTTAGTCAAAGAACGGCTTGCGCAAACGGGAGCAAAAACCAAACCAACAGCCTCCCAATGTGAACCGATTTTATTTGGTTGGCAAGCCCTTTACCCCACAAACCACGCCTCCACGCAGGCGCCCCAGCAGGCACCCCAAAACACCGCCTCAACCAACCCCGCCTCTACACAGGCATCCCCGCACACCCCCCAGCAGGCACCCACGCACGCACCTCAGCAGGCATCCCAACACACACCTCAGCAGGTACCCTCAACCAACCCCGCCTCCACACAAGCGCCCCAAAACACTGCCTCAACTAACCTCACCTCCACGCAGGCGCCCCAGCAGGCACCCCAACACACACCTCAGCAGGTACCCTCAACCAACCACGCCTCCACACAAGCGCCCCAAAACACTGCCTCCACACAGGCGCCCCAAAACACCGCCTCAACTAACCTCACCTCCACACAGGCATCCCCGCACACACCCCAGCAGGCACCCACGCACGCACCTCAGCAAGCATTCCAACACACACCTCAGCAGGTACCCTCAACCAACCACGCCCCACACGTGCCCCAAAACACCGCCTCAACCAACCACGCCTCCACACAGGCGCCCCAGCAGGCACCCCAACACACACCTCAGCAGGTACCCTCAACCAACCACGCCTCCACACAGGCGCCATTTCCCATTCTTTCTTCAACAAACCGTACCATTGTTATCACTGAAGGAGAAATTGATGCGCTATCCTTAGCCGCCTATGGATATCCGGCGGTTTCTGTTCCCTTTGGAGGAGGCAGTGGAGGAAAACACAACTGGATTGAAAATGAATTTGATCATTTAGAATCTTTTGAAACGATTTTTTTAGCCACCGATATGGATCCGCCCGGAGAAGAAGCAGCCCGTGAGATTGCCAGCAGGCTTGGACGCCACCGTTGCTACCGTGTCCGTTTACCTCGCAAAGATGCCAATGACTGTTTAACCGCAGGGATCGATAAAGCCACCATAAAAGCCGCCTTTTCCTCAGCACAAAGCTTTGCCCCAGAAGGTTTACGGCGCGCCTCAGACTATAAAGATCAAGTGATTGGGCTTTTTTGGCCAGAGCCTGAAAAACATCTTGGTTATACGGTTCCCTATCCTAAACTGAAGGACAAATTGCATTTCCGCCCAGCAGAATTAACGCTCTGGAGCGGTGCGAGTGGTGCAGGTAAAAGCCAATTATTATCAGACTGTATTCCCCATTGGATTGCACAAAAGAGTCGCCTTTGCTTAGCGTCTCTAGAAATGAAAGGAGAACAATCGCTTCGCCGTTTAACCAAACAAACGGGCGGCTTAGAACAGCCTACAAAAGAAACGATTGAACGGATTCTTCATTTTTTAGACGATGGGCTTATTCTTTATGAACATGTTGGCAAATCAAGCGTTGACACCTTGCTTGAAGTCTTTGACTATTGTCGTGCGCGCTATGGCTGCGATCAATTTATCATCGACAGTTTGATGCGGCTTGGCATTGCCTCTGATGATTATGCAAGACAAGAACAAGCCGTTTATAAAATGGTTGATTGGGCTGTTTTAAACAATGTGCACATCCACCTTGTCGCCCATGCCCGCAAAGGTGGTCTGGATAAAGATATCCCCAGCACAGAAGACATTAAAGGCGCCTCAGAAATTGGCGCCAATGCCTTTAACATCATCACCATTTGGCGCAATCGGTCGTTGGAAGATAAAATCTTTGCCGCCTCTCTAGCACAAGAAAAAGCAGATTTAGCAAAACGCCCAGGCGTTATTATGAATATTGCCAAACAACGTTCTGGTGATTTTGAAGGCAAAATAGGGCTTTGGTTTGATCCCCAAACCTACCGCTATCGCTGTTCTTTTGAACAATCATTCCCTCGACGTTATCTGTAATACCCCATAAACCCCACTCTCTTTAAAAACGCCTCCGCTTTCAAACGCGCACGCCTTGCTCCCACAGAAACAACAGGAAGGATCAATCCACAAATGATGAAAAACACCCAATCCTTCGCGAACCAAAGCCTGCTCAACCCTAGATTCTCTGCTCCCAAACGCAAACAAAAAAAGATCGCTCCAACAACGGCGCAAAACACCACCCCCTTCAATAACCACAAACAACGCGTCACCACCCCATCTCGCCGCCCCCTCATATGCAAAATTAAGAACCACTCCAACAGTGCAGCAAACACGATCCCTATCAAGGACAGAAGTCCCCATGGTATGTCCATACTCTCCATCCCCTCAAGAGCTAAAAAAAGGACGACTCCTAAAATGCAATAAAACAGCACTTCCTTCAAAAAGAGGGAAACACCAAAAATACAATAAAACGCCGCTCGCCACCACGGAATATCGAAGCGCTTGGAAAGCTTATAAGTACCAATAACGACAACAATAAAAAGGTAGGAAAACACCAACAACAGCAAAAAAAACAAATCGTTCGACATCACATACCCCTCACAGAAAGAACATCAAAGACCATGCCCGTGGGAAAGAAAAATGCTCATTCTTTTTAAGCACCATCCCAACAGTACACGCACACACCGTACCCCCTCCAAAACAAAAAAAGGAACGAATCCAACACTGCTCACAAACACCCCATTGTTCAAGAACCAATGCGTGCTCCAGCCCATATGCTTTACTCCCACATGTGCCAACCCAACGACAGTGCCAATAATACAAGAAAACACCACCCACTTGAAGCACCACACCCCACGCGATATCCATTTACCCCGCACCCTCATAAGCAAAACCAAGGACAGCGCCAGCAATGCAACAAACACCGCTCCTATCACTAAAAATTCCCATGATATATCAAAACGCTTCGCTCCCTTATAAGCAAAGCCAAGAACCACTACAGCAATGGTGCAAAACACCACCCCCTTCAAAAACACGCCCCACGATACAGTTCTACTGTTTGCTCCCACAACAATAAAACAAAGGACAGCTCCAGCAATACAAGAAAGCTCCACCCCCTGCCAAAACACCTCCCACGTAATAGCCGGTCGCCCCGCATCTTCATAAGCAAAACCAAGGACCATGCCAACAACGCAGCAAAACGCCAGCCCCTTTAAAAATATGTCCCGCGCAACCACCATACGCCCCGCTCCTTCATAAGCAAAAATCAGAGACCATGCCAAAAATGCAGCAAAAGATCAATCCTTTTCAAAGAATGAAAGCCTAAACCCAAGACGCCTTGCCCCTCTATAAATAAGAGCAAGGACAAAGCCCAAAAGGACATAAAACACCCACTTGTTTGAAAACCACACCTGAGCCAAACTCAAATGCTCAGCTTGCTTATAAATAAAATCAGAGACAGCAGCCAAAATGAAGCTCAACAACACCATCTTGAGGAACAAACCCTTCGTTACACCACGCCGCTGCATTACTTCATAACCCAACATAAGGAAAATACCGGGAATGCCATAAAACGCCATAGCTCGTAAAAATACGCCCCACGTCATCCCAAGAGCCTTCATTTCCACATAAACAGCCACAGAGACATAGGCTACAATACAGCTAAACACCAATCCCTTCAAAGACAAAAGCCCGCGCAACATCATGCCATTCCCCCATCAAGTCATTCAAGGAAAATCCACCATGCGACAAAACACCCCTCTTTTCAAGAACCAAATCCATGGGGCTCCCACACACAAGCGCAACAGTCCAAGTCACCCCAAGAGCGCATACCCACACGGCACACTCCAACACATGTCTTCCTCTCATCCCCCTCTTTTGCCTAGAGCAAGCAACATTTTTTTAAAAACGAGAAGCAAAATTAAAATTTTTAAGGAGATGCTATGACCCATAAGCAGAAAAAAAATATGCAAACCTGCCCGCTTGATCATCAAAATCAAGAAAAGCACATTGGTCATTTAAAGACGCAAGAAATCCCTGTTGAAACGCGTAATCCTTATTTTAAACCCAATCATCGAGAAAGTTCCAGCAACCCGCGCACCATCAATGCCATTGCCAATGCACAAAGCCATCCCATTGCACTTTTATATGCGAAAGGACATCTCAGCAAAGCCCAATATAAAGCGGCAGAACGTTTTTATTTTTACTGGCGTCAAAGCCAAGCCGATCTCCACATGAGCCTTGACTACACCCGTGAAAAGGTTTCCTGTAGCCAAGGGTACACACACCCTATTGAACGTCAAATAGAAGCCTCCAATCATTTAAGAACAATCAAAGTTCAACTGGGGATTCTTGGCTATTCACTGCTTGAACGCGTTATCGGCCATGGACAAGCGATAAAAGAATTAAGTTCTTCAAAACGCAAACAAAACTCTCTTGCCGATCATTTACGAGATTGTTTAGACTTGCTCGCATTTCATTGGGGATATGCAAACCATAAACATTTTGAATAATCCCCCTCCTCGCCATTTTAAGCGGCCTCCCATGTTGCCCCCGCCCCCTCTAAAGAAACCTCCCCCACACGGGCTCAAGCATCCAGCAGCTCTCGCCTCCATTTTCATTACCTTGCCCCCACCCAAAAGGACAATACTTCACCCCCCCACACATACTTAAGATACACCCCACACTCTTAAAAACAAAAAGCCTTCTCCCATATCAGTCCTATAATCATGAGGGGCTCTTAATTCGTTTTTGATTGAAGAATATTATCAAGATGCTTGCATGTATCATAATATTTTTAAATATAGTTTAATTAATATCGAGTCTTAAAACAAATATTCAATTGAAAAAAGTATTAAGTTTTAATGCAAAATGACAAAATTTTTTGTAAAAAGTATTTTTTATATTGCTATTTTTTCAATTCTCTGCTAATTATAATATGGTAGGTTCTTTAAGTATGATTTTTTTGTATTTAGTACGGCCTTTTAAATTTATTCTTTTTTGACACGTCCTGCGAGTCAATGTTAAAATTCTCCTGCTTTTTGGTCCTCTAATTGCGACGGAGGACTTTTTTTTTATAACTGTACTTTTTTATGACTGTATTGTCTTAAATCACTTCCTTATGAGCTTTGTTATATTCCTCCATAAGGTCTACCCGCAAAATAGATCATTCTTTTGTCAAATTGACTTGCGTTTCATTCTCAAAGAACAAAGATTCTTAACTCAATCTGATTTACAAACAGCTTGGATACACTTCCCTCTTGGCTTCCATTCACTCTTGGCTTCCATTCAGGTTTTTCAGCTAAACTCAAGGCGCAACAGAAGCTTGCTCTGTCTCAAAAATTCACCACGCCCTTAAAAAAACACTTAAAACATATCCAAGGAAGCTTGCTTCATATCACCAAACCTCAAATGACCGTGTTTTACGACATAACAGAATGACTTAACTATTGGATAACTTTCTTTATCGCCCCCCAACAGGTTGATGTATCACGACAACATATTGATTTATAATCATCATATCCCGTTATCCATATAAAATTAAGAGACGCAGATATCATAGGGATTCTCTCATTTTAAATTTATTTCATGTTGCATCAATCAACACCTTGTCTTTTCCACATTACAAACATGAGAGACATATGAAATAACGCACTTCAAAGATTTCAAAGATAAAGAATCAAAATGCCTCTTATGAACACGCTCAAGAGCCAAAGGCTGTCATCATATGAGGCGCGAATAGTATGATAATGTGCTGGCTTTTCCTTATGAGAATTTAAAGAAAGGCTTATCCACTTCACAAGAGATTTCTCCATTATCAGATTTACCAATATCTCCAATCACCAATATAATTGTGATGATAAGATCACATAATGTTTTTAAACAAGTAGGTAAATGTGCAACACAAATATATTCTATTTAGAACATTCTGTTTTATGTGAGTCGCGTAAACTCCCATTAAAAAACAAAATCCCCCATTAAAAACAAAATCCCTATGAGAAAAAATCTAAAGCGTGAAGATAAAAACATGAGACAAGTGTGATTCCATTCAGATATTGCTCTTTAACCGTCAAACCGAATAAAAATAGATCCGGCCAAATAAAAATAGATCCAGAAAGTATGTTAATCTTCCTACCTTAAGAGATAAACTAAGAATATAGACAACATCTCTCCTAACATTCCCCTTTTTCTAGCATCGCTTAAGAATCAAAAGTTATACAGCTTATTTTGTCATATTATAAAGCACTGTTTTTTAAGGCGGTATTGAAGCAGTTAAAACAATTGAAGTGTTTAGCCAACGCCATCGCCATTAGCAAAGCTAAAAAAACAAACTGTTGAAAAGCCGTGCATATCTTGTGTAAACACAAAAAAAACAAGAAAAAGGCACAAAAATATCTCAATTTTTATAAAAATACATCAGCGTCTTTTACGATTGTATTGACGAACAACCCTTATCACATAATCATCTTAAATATTGAGAATAAAGAATGAATAGCCCTCGCAAATACAGCAACCTATCAATAAAAATATAAAAACAAATCTTTTTGTTATCTCTGTTTCTTATGGAATATGCCTTTCCCTATGGATGCACTTTAGCCTCCAAAGAGTGCATTCAATCCATGGAAAGGATGCACTCCGCGCCTTCAATAGAGTGCATCCTTCCCCTCAACGGAAACTGCCGAACCCTCATAAGGCAGTATCCAATCTATAAGAGGATGCACTCCAGCCTTCAAAAAGAGTGCATCCTTCCCCTCAACGGAAACTGCCAAACCCTCATAAGGCAGTATCCAATCCATAAGAGGATGCACTCCAGCCTTCAAAAAGAGTGCATCCTTCCCCTCAACGGAAACTGCCAAACCCTCATAAGGCAG
>NZ_JBHIPX010000013.1:0-18667 GCF_042196245.1 Bartonella sp. AP19HLJMH | reverse complement strand
AAAAAGAGTGCATCCTTCCCCTCAACGGAAACTGCCAAACCCTCATAAGGCAGTATCCAATCCATAAGAGGATGCACCCTAGCCCTCAAAAAGAGTGCATCCTTCCCCTCAACGGAAACTGCCAAACCCTCATAAGGCAGTATCCAATCCATGAGAGGATGCACCCTAGCCCTCAAAAAGAGTGCATCCTTCCCCTCAACAGATACCGCCGAACCCTCATAAAGGCAGTATCCAATCTATAAGAGGATGCACTCTAGCCCTCAAAAGAGTGCATCCTTCCCCTCAACAGATACCGCCAAACCCTCAATAAAGCAGTATCCAATCCATGGAAAAGATGCACTCCGCCTTCAATAGAGTGAATCCTTCCCTTCAAGGGTTTTACTCAATTTTCATCGCATCTCATTTTTATGAACCCTCATTTTTATGAATCCTTGGTCAAAGGCACAAAAAGAAGTTTGCTAGCAACTATTGTATCACCCACCTTATGGGATTCCACTTGCCTACAGAGCTTTCAAACTTTTTTACGCCTTCATAAAATCGAATCTAAAAGAATTCATTAAGGCAATTAAGAGTAAATTTTGTCAAAATATAGACAAAGTTTATTCTTTTTTGTGATTGTTGTATTTTTACTATAGTTATTTAAATCGAATTTATATATGATACGTATCGATATTTATTTATCGAAATAAATATAGGAGAAAAACTATGAATATCAGATATTTTTTCATAGCTGGGGCTATTACAAGTGGTTTAGCTCTCGCGATTCAAAAATCTGATCGTATAGTCAATAAACAACCCTCTCCTATTGTTGCTCCTTATACTATTGAGAAAACAAATTTACATTTTGTTAAACAAGTAAGGGACACATCGGATACATTGAATATACTGAGAGTCAGTAATAGAAGCGCATCAGAACAAGCATCAATCGACGATATATACGATAAAGCAGAAAATTTATTGAATGCAATAGCTGGTTTTTTAGGATCACTTATTATATATTTCGTACAACTTGTTGCTACTAGAATATAAGATACAAAAAGTTCTTAAAGTAAGGTTATATACATTTTGTATATATTGTAAAATTTAAATAAAAAGGCCCTTTATAAAATGGGGCCTTTTTTAGTTTAATTTTTCCTTTGTTTTAGTTTAGTTTTTATTGTGTTTTTATTTTTATTGGCCAAATATCATCGCCTTCAAAAATGCCATTTTTACTTGTCTCACATCTCAAATGACAAAGGCTCTAACTCCCTAGCTTCGCTCCCATAGCGCTTTCGTTAATAAGGGTCCGCAATCTTCTTGTTCTTCCCAAAAATTCTTCTGTTTTCAAGAAAATGACCATGCATCTTCTCTGTCATCGGATTGGCTTACAGATCTCCATGAAGCAGACTGAAAAACACAAAAACACCATAACTTTTTATATTAATATCACCATACTGAAACACTGTTGAAGCTTAACAAGCGCTGCTTCATTGGCAAGGACTTCTTAAAAAGACAAAAAATACCTCAAAGGCAAAAAAGCTTAACACTGCTCAAAAATGCCATTTTTTGCCTTCCTCTCACCTCAAATGACAAAGGCTCTACCCCCTAGCTTCCCTCCCATAGCACTTTAGTCAATAGAGCTTCCCCATAGCGCCTTTAGTCAATGGAGCTCCCCCCATAGCGCTTTAGTCAATGGACCTTTCCCTCATACCGCTTGAATAAGCGATAATTTATGAGCATTTTCTAACAAAAAAGAGACCGCCTTTAAGAAGAGAGTAGAATTTATAATTGATTTTTCTCCTCTATTCTTGAGAATAAAGCCATTTTCAGTCTATTTTTTAAAATCTTGGCTATTATTCTTGATTTTTCGAACCCTTTATTTGGCTCTGGTAAGAAAGGTGTGAAAGCGTCTCAATCATGGCGCTTTCACATCTTTTAAATAAGAGTGCTTTCCTTCAACAGGAGAGTACAACACTAATCAATTTTTATATCCATAAATGCAGGTTCACCATCTTTAATATAAGTAATATCAGGAGCATGTTTTACCCCCTCTGCTTCAAACACGAACTGTTCATCACTCACATCAAATCCTTGTTCCCTTAATTCTTGTTTTTTCTCCTCGACTAATTTTTTATGAAAAGCGCGTTTTTGATTACACGTATTAGGGGATCTCACTCTGAAAAGCTGATAGTCCATGGCTATAGACCACTTCTCAGCAACCCGTTCCAGCAGATCGTAACTGAACTTTCCTTCCCTTTTCACTTCTTGAGCTATCGCTAAAGCGCGTTCCAAATGGACTTTTTCAATGGTTTCATCAAAGCCAAGCTTCTCCCCTGCCGTAAAACTTTCGTCATAAGAAGCTAAAGTCTCAACATCGCCCAGCAAGGCAAGAGCAGTAAGATGCAGCAAAGCATAAGGTGCGAACTCTACGTCTCCATCCGTTGCCCATGATAAAGAATCTTTTTCCCAAGGGGGAATACTATATTGAGAGCGAAACATTTCATGCAAAGAATCATCTTCCATTGTCCATTTTAAAGTTGTATCGAGTGCTTTCTTTAAAAGCTTGGCGCTCACTTTTTCTTCAAAAATTTCCAATCCATTGGGTACAAAATTCATAAATACCGTTGGCACAACCCCAGAATTATGAGGATTAATCGTCTGACAAGCCGCCGCAAAAATACCGCTCATAATTAAAAGTCCGCGATCAAAAGGCGAAAACTCTTCCACTCGTTGCTCGTTATAAAGAAACTGCACTTCACGATCTGGTAAAAAGAGGGTTGCCAAATAATCTCCTTTTCCCTCGATGTCCACAGACCACCCCAAGCTTTTTAAAAGCGCTGTTGCACTTTCTATCGTGAGAATTTCATCATCATCATAACCGACAAAGGGTTCTTTTTCCTTTTCCTTTAGTTGCAAACGCCTCTCCTGCAGCACGGCTTCATCTTTCCAAAACTGCTGCGTTGCAAGATCATTTTCTTGAAGCACTCTTTCCAGCGCGCCTTTCACTTGAAAATTCATTTTCATCCGTTTAAAGACAGAGGTATAAAGAGCTAAAACAAGCATGATAATGATCATGCAAATAACAATAAATACCCAGAACTCGGGATCTAATAGAAATACGGCTATAGGATCAAAGTTCATGTTCCCCCCTCACTATTTACACAACCCGTGCGACAGAGAGCTTATGTGCTCTCGCACCGAGATTGCTTCTTCTAGTTTCTGAATATTTTTTTGCAACTCACCCGTCACTTTGGTGCGAAGCCGTAACATAACCGGAATAAAAATAATGACACAGACCGTTATGGCGACCGTCGTTTTAAAGAGAACGGCATGCACAACATATTGCCACCCTGTCAGCTGCCAATTTAATACACCTGGTATTTCTAGAACCATTCTCCACATGATAATGAGAACAGCAATAGCAAAGATAATTTTATAATCCTTTGCTGAAAGCAACGCTTGCTGGAGCGAAAAAGAATGCGCTCCTTTATGCGTTTCTTGCTCTGATGCCCAATTTTGCTCCTTCATGTATTCCCCTCTCTTTGAAAAGACCCCGTGTGACAGAGAGCTTATTTGCTATCACACAGAGATTGCCTCTTCTCGTTTCTGGATCTTTTTTTCCAATTTACGCATTATGATGATGCAAAACCCAAATACCACCGGAATAAAGAAAAGTACACAGACCATTATGGTTTGCGTCATAATAAAAATTATAATATTCCTGCTACCTTGCCACCCTCTTACCTTCCTCACATTGCAAACAATAAAGATTTTCAAACCGTACCAATCTATAAACAATAGTCACAATTCAGCTTTTTCTTCCCAAAAATTCTCCTATTTTCAAGAAAATCACCCTGCAACCCCACTTCAATAGAATTCATTTCAAAGCTTGAATGAACAAGGCTCATAAAAATACGAAAACAACCCATATACCGCGCGCCCCTACAAGCAAAACCGTTCCTTCCTCACGCCTCAAACGATAAAGTAAGTCCCAAGCACTCACTCTAGGCTCTAAACCCCAAGGGCTCTTATTCCCTTAAATCAATACTAATCCATAATCGGCTTTTCTTTCACTCAATGCCACCCTCAACACTGCTCCTTAGAGCAATGTTTACGGACAACCCATGAAAGAGCACCAAAAAATATCAGAGGCAAAATGGTATAGAGAGCAATCCCTATAAAGGCTGAATCTCTCATAATTTCTTCATTATTTTTTCCCTCTCATGACTTCTCAAACGCTGTATCCTGTTCTTGCAAGACGTTTTTCAGTTCTTTTCTTAAACAGCGATACGTTCTCACCTGCTTAAAGACACCATAATAAAGTTGTAAAATCATCATAGGAATACAAGCAACCACCAATGTCACGCACATAAGCACGAGACCGAATATTGTAACAAGAATATCACTCCATTTTTCTCTATCGCCTTTTTTATACCAATCCTTTTGATCGGTTATTTTACCCCGTTGCTGGTTTATTTCTTTCAATTTTTGAGTATTTTTTCTCAACAAAAGCCACAATGTTATGAAGAGTATGTACAGAACTGGAAACAAGACCCAAACACACACTGTAATAACTTTCCAAAACGCATACAGAGAGAGAAAAAGAGGTGTATCCCACCACCCTGTCAAGTTCTCTTGGCTACCCAAGGATGGGAAAAATAAAATCCTGTTGCACAACTCAATAATGAGCGAGAGGAACCAAATGACAACATGCTCTCGCACAGAAAAATAATCTTTCCCAAAAAAATAGCGTAGTTCATTATAAAATGCTGAATAAAATTCTGACTTTTTCCCCTTCATTGCTCTTCCTTTTTTTATGAAAAATGCATTTCTTTATCTCATGCCCGCTTTTTTAAGAACCACGAAAAGTGCGATGCATGGCGCTTTCCTTATTTTTAATAAAACCCCCCAACTTTCTAAAAGCGCGGTTACTCTTCCCAATGATTAAGAGCATCCTCCTCATTACAAACGAAAATAGGCTCTCTTCTTTGTCTGATGATTTTCCAACCATTCATCCTCCCCTCTTCTTGTGTCACGAGAGCTTCTAAACATTGCCTCTTACCCCTCACGATAGCTACAAAAGCGCCTTGTCACTCTCTTTATCTTACGCGTTTTAGTAGCCGTCTCATTCTACGATACGTTCTCACCTGCTTAAAGACACCATAATAAAGTTCTAAAATCATCATGGGAATACAAGCAACCACCAATGTCACACACATAAGCACGAAAACAAATATCATGACAAGAATATCACCCCTTTTTTCTCTATCGCCTTTTTTATATCGATCCTTTTGATCGGTTATTTTACCCCGTTGCTGGTTTATTTCTTTCAATTTTTGAGTATTTTTTCTCAACAAAAACCACAATGTGATGTAGAGTATCAACATAACTGGGAATAAGACCAAAACACACACTATAATAACTTTCCAAAACGCATACAGAGAGAGAAAAAGAGGTGTATCCCACCACCCTGTCCGTTCCCCATTGCTACCCAAGGATAGGAGAAAGAAAATCTTGTTCCACAGCTCAAGAGAAAAAATGCTGTACTCTTTGCTATCCAAGGATGAGAGAGAGAGAATCCTGTTCCACAGCTCAAGAAAGAAAATCCTGTTCCATAGCTCAATAATGAGTGAGAGAAAACAAATGACAACACGCTCTTCCTCAGAAAAAACACTTTTTTCGAAAAAATAGCGTAGTTCATTATAAAATGCTGAATAAAATGCTGAATTTTTCCCCTTCATTGCTCTTCCTTTTTATGAAAAACGCATTTCTTTATTTCATGCCCGCTCTTTATCTCATGCCCGCTCTTTTAAGAACCACGAAAAGTGCGATGCATAGTGTTTCCCTTATTTTCAACAAAAGACCCCAATTTTCTAAAAGCGTGGTTGCTCTTCCAAATGATTAAGAGCATCCTCCTCATTACAAACGAAAATAGGCTCTCCTCTTTGCCTGATAATTTTCCAACCATTCATCCTCCCCTCTTCTTGTGTCACGAGCTTCCAAACATTGCCTCTCCCCCCTTACGATAGCGACAAAAGCGCCTTGTCACTCTCTTTATCTTATGCGTTTTAATTCCCGTTTCACTCTACAATACGTTCTCACCTGCTTGAAAACAAAATAATAAAATTCTAAAATGAGCATGACAACACCCGCAGGAAAAAAGACGTTTAGCAGAAATATCAACCAAAAGTATACGATAAAAAAACAGCTTATTTTTTCTCTATCCTTTTTTACTGGATTATTTTGTTGATCGATTGTGTGACCCCGTTGCTGGATAGCCTCTTCTAAATTCTGAATCCTTTTTTTCAACAAATACGTTAAGATGAGATAAAGCACCAATAAAACAGGCATCGAGGCAACAACAACAACCATGATGACTTCACGTAGCACAAAAAGCGCTAAAAGAGTGCTATCCTGCGATACACTCAACGACCACTTGGCTTCTAATGGGATCAAAAGAGCTTTATAACCTATCCCAACAAGGATAGAAATAAGACAAATGATCATATGGTCTTTATAAGAACGAAATGATTTTCCAAAAAAAAGAGAGCACCGTTTGTTATAAAATGTGGAATTTTCCCCCTTCATTTGCTCTTCCCTTTTATGTAACTGTTTTTCCCTAACTCTATAAGGACACGCATAATCTCTCAAAGCACAATTGCATCCATTATCGTCAAACAGAACACCCCAGAAAATACTCGTATTGCATATTCATGTTGCCAATATTTTTGCCAATTCACGTGCTTGTTTTAAAGAAATCTCTCAACACTTCCAAACCAACGCGCATCACCCCCATTTCATGAACATCCCCCATGAAAGGGATAACAATAGCGCTCCCATGAATATATCCCCTTACTATAAACTCTATCACCACCATTATTTCAATAAAAAATGTAATCCAGCACCATTCATATACGCCCCCTGCAGCCTCTACAATAGCCTTATCCTCCCCTTGCAACAAGCCATGCCATAACTCGTTCCTCAACACGGCCCCCCCCATTACCCTAAGGCTCCCGACAACAACCATACCCGCTCCCCTACAACAGCCATACCCGCCCGCACCCTACAAACAGCCATACCGCTCTGCCCCTACAAACAGCCATACCACTGCCCCCTACAAACAGCCATACCGCTGCCCCTACAACAGCCATACCGCTGCCTCTACAACAGCCTTTACCCGCACCCCCCCTACAACAGCCATACCCACCACCCCTTCTACAACAGCCATACCGCTGCCCCCTACAAACAGCCCTATCTAGCTTCTACGATAGCCTTTATCCCTTGAAAAGACAGAAGCATTTTTATTCTTTTCTCTATTGTTTTCCGCCCACTTAAGACATGAAAAAAGGAACTTCCATTGATGCGCAAATTGATCGCGCAATAAGAGCATTTGAAATGAGAAAATCTTACAACTTTCTTATTCCAATTAAAAAGGATCAATGAACATTCAAAATATGACGATACATTCCATTTTTCATTAGAGTTCTTGCAAGCCAATAGCTTAGAATATATTCATAAAAGCGCTTCTAAGACAGAGAGAAAGCCGCAATTCTTGAGATCAAGCATTTTAATATTAATGAAAGCACTAACATTCCCTTGCAAATTTGAGGTATTGTTTTGTCAACAATCTTGTTAGCATGGACTGATTCTATGATGATGCGATATCATCACAATTGCTCTTTATGGACAGCATAATGATACGCGCCATTTTACTCACAATTCTTTATAAGCCTTGCGTTATAGGCTTGTGGGGAAAAGATAAAGGAGAATCCTGTTGAATATAGCAATTATTTTGGGGTCTGTGCGTCAACCTTCCTTAACAAGAACTTTAGCCAATTATTTAGCGGATTGCCTCATAAAGCGGGGTGCATCACTTCATTGGGTTGATTTGCGTGAACAGCCCTTGCCGATGACAGATCCAGATTATCATCAGCAGGTAGAGGCTAATCCAAGTGCTGCGGTCCGTGAGTTTGTCAAAACCATTGCCGCGGCTGATGGCGTTATTCTAGCAAGCCCTGTTTATCAAGGATCTTATTCGGGTGTTTTAAAAAATGCTCTTGATAATTTGAGCTATAATGCCTTTTTAAATAAACCTGTTGGACTTATCTCTCATGGGAGTACGGCCAAAAAATGCGCACAACCTTGTGAACATTTAGTGCCGGTGGTGCACACGCTTTATGGTTATACACTCCAATGTCAAATCGCCTCTTCCAACGAAGATTTTTCCTCAGATGATGAAGGTCGTACTTGGAAAGTTATAAGTGAAGAGGTACAAACACGTTGTGAAAGACTTGCTGATGAAATGTACACATTTTTAAAGCAAAGAGGTGGAATTTAAAGTAATAAGGGAGGGGGCATGAAAAAAAAGGATGCGCACTATCGTTATTTAGTGGTAGGGGGCACAGGGATGCTTGCCCCTTTGTATCAATCACTAGAGCCGCAAGAAGTGATTATTGCTGCACGCTTTCTTTCCCATAAAGTCCAGCTTGAGGCATTGCACAACAAACAGTTGTGCGTGTCGTTGGATTATGATTGTGCGGCATCAAAGGCGCAATTTTTAGAAGCTGTGAAGCAATGGCATGATCTAAAATATTGCATATTATGGATTCATTCGCCCGCCTATGCATTTTCTTGCGCATTAATTGAGCAGTTGGCTCTTTTGCCTAAACCGCCATGTATTCTTCATATTTTTGGTTCCAACACGCATGATCAAATGATCCTCGAGTGCGCGCGCAAAAACAAGGTTGATTTTATCCCCATTCAATTAGGACAAAAAACAACGCCCAAAGGTTTACGATGGCTGACCCATAAGGAGATAAGCCAACAGGTACTGAATGCCATAAAAAACCATATGAATAAACAAAACTTATGAGCAACACCTATGGCTTTGCAAAGAAGCCGAGCCCCTTCAATCTCTATCCATACCCGAACACCCTCTTAAATAACTCATACTCTCTTACATCATAGGCTTTGAGAACGAACAATCCCCCTCCCTTACGCCTCTAAACAGCATGCCTATATCAACAGCTTCAAAACCAAACGTTTTTCTAACCCTTCTCACACGGGCTTATCCCCCTCTCACAACCATCACGGCTCTTGACCAACCACACACCTTTTTACAGTTCCACGTTTTTACGATTTTGCAAATTCACAGAAAACAACAAAACTTCCGATAAACCGCCCCATTAAAGCCTATACAAGCCTATTACAAACCTATCATCAGCCTATTCATTGCCATCAACCCTTTTCCCCCAACGCCCTCCATTCCCACTTCCCACATTCCAATTTTGACGCATTGCACAATCCAACCATCCTCCATTGGCACCTTTTCTCCCCAACCGCCCCACAACCCTCACGGCTCTTGACCAATCACACACCATTTTACAGTTTCACGTTTTTACGATTTTGAAAATTTACAGAAAACAAGCAAACTGCCGATAAACCGCCCCATTAAAGCCTATACAAGCCTATTACAAACCTATCACCAGCCTATTCATTGCCATCAGCCCTTTTCCCCCAACGCCCTCCATTCCCACATTCCCCCATTCCCCCATTCCAATTTTGACGCATTGCACAATCCAACCTTTACGCCTCCATTGGCACCCTCTTTACCCCATATCCTCCCCACAACCATCACGGCTCTTGACCAACCACACCCCCTATTACAGTTACACGTTTTTACGATTTTGCAAATTCACAGAAAACAACAAAACTGCCGATAAACCGCCCCATTAAAGCCTATACAAGCCTATTACAAACCTATCATCAGCCTATTCATTGCCATCAGCCCTTTTCCCCCAATGCCCTCCATTCCCCCATTGGCACCCTCTTCTCCCCAACCGCCCCACAACCGTCACAGCTCTTGAGCAACCACACACCCTTTTACAGTTCCACGTTTTTACGATTTTGCAAATTCACAGAAAACAAGCAAACTGCCGATAAACCGCCCCATTAAAGCCTATACAAGCCTATTACAAACCTATCACCAGCCTATTCATTGCCATCATCAGCCCTTTTCCCCCAGAGATCAGCGTAAAATGAGAAAAACAATCGATGCCGTCCTCCCAAGCCGTGAAGCAATGGCATGATCTAAAACTTATGCCTCCCCCCATGACACGAGCACTACATGCGCTTTTTCAGCGCTGCGTTTAATTGTTTGGTAACCTTGTAATACGAGATCAAACGCTTGATAAAAGAAATAACAGCACCACATGCGCGCTTTATTTTCCTTATCTTTTCAACACCATTCCACACATACTTCCCTTTTCATAAAACACCCCCAATTCCCCATTCACCCATTCCAATGACACATTGCACAATCCAACCATCCTCCATTGGCACCCTCTTCTCCCCAAGCGCCCCACAACTCTCACGGCTCTTGACCAACCACACGCCCTATTACAGTTCCACGTTTTTACGATTTTGCAAATTCACAGAAAACAACAAACTGCCGATAAACCGCCCCATTAAAGCCTATCACAAGCCTATTCATTGCCATCAACCCTTTTCCCCCAACGCCCTCCATTCCCACTTCCCACATTCCAATTTTGACGCATTGCACAATCCAACCTTTACGCCTCCATTAGCACCTTTTCTCCCCAACCGCCCCACAACCCTCACGGCTCTTGACCAATCACACGCCCTTTTACAGTTTCACGTTTTTACGATTTTGAAAATTTACAGAAAACAAGCAAACTTCCGATAAACCGCCCCATTAAAGCCTATACAAGCCTATTATTGCCATCAGCCCTTTTCCCCCAACGCCCTCCATTCCTCCATTACCCCATTCCAATTTTGACGCATTGCACAATCCAACCTTTATGCCTCCATTGACACCTCTTCTCCCCAACCGCCCCACAACCGTCACGGCCCTTGACCAATCACACACCATTTTACAGTTTCACGTTTTTACAATTTTGCAAATTCACAGAAAACAAGCAAACTGCCGATAAACCGCCCCATTAAAGCCTATCACCAGCCTATTACAAACCTATCACCAGCCTATTCATTGCCAACAGCCCTTTTCCCCCAGAGATCAGCGTAAAATGAGAAAAACAATCGATGCCCTCCTCCCAAGCCGTGAAGCAATGGCATGATCTAAAACTTATGCCTCCCCCCATGACACGAGCACTACATGCGCTTTTTCAGCGCTGCGTTTAATTGTTTGGTAACCTTGTAATACGAGATCAAACGCTTGATAAAAGAAATATACAGTGCCACAATGGGTATTGTTAAGAAAAAATTAAAAACACCCCCCAGCAGAATGATCAAAATCACCGTCCAAGCTGCCGCCATTTCGTAATGCATTTTATCCCCTTCCTTTTATAAATTGATTGATTGGGTTGCTTCAGTCACTTCTTCCAATTGCTGAATCTTCTTTTTCAATCGATGAGTTAAAATTTCACGAAGAATCACAACAACAGGGATCGTTGCAAAAATACATACCGATAAAAAAAACCAGAAGAGCAAGAGAATGACAAAATATTCAAATCTGCTCTCATCTATCTCATCTATCCCTTTAAAGAAAATCACATAGACATAAGCTTTGAAAAACATAATGATGAAAGAGAGGCATGCGTGGAGGATATAATCTTTGCGTGAAAAAGCGAGCCATTTTTTTAACGAATAGAAACTTATCTGTGTTTCTAGTGCTAAGTTTTGCGGCACTCTCTCTTTTTCTTTTCCGCTTTTTTCAAAGAAACAAAAACGCTGTGGATGTTCTTTCATCAAACGTCTTTGTTTTTTCACTCTGTAATAGAGCCTCAAACGCTTTATTAAAGAATAATAAGGCGCCACAATAATCATATTCACAAAAATGGCAAAAACTGTAACTGCATTTAGAAAAAAATATCCAATCGGCAGAAACAAAATAAAAACCGCGCCCTCACTCCTCATGCGTATAACCTCATTGATTAATCTCTTGCTGCTTTGTTTTTTCTTTTAGTTTTTTCAATCTGCGCTCTTTAAAACGACAAATGCCCCACAAAATAGGAAGGGGTGTGAGAAGACAAAACCATATCAACACTGGTAAGAGAAAAATAAGAGAACCAATTCCTTCCCATCTTGTCCATTGCAACGGCTGTACCAGAGACTTTGCACCCGCAGGAACTTCTAAAGCCATCATGATAAGGCATGTACAAAACATGATAAAAAAGCGGTGCCCTATTATTTTACACCGTCCCACCCCTTTACGCCTTTCCACTAAAGACACCATAAATTTTCTAAATGAAAAGAAAGACTCTTCAAATGTTGCTTTTTTCTCCTGCATTGTTCCCCTCTGCTTTTACGCTTCGCGCTTTTTACGCTCTATTTTTAGGTTTAAGCTCTTTTTAAATTATCTAAACTCTTTATTTTTCTCAATAAATTTTTTCATCAATCCTAATTTCTACATCCATATATTCTAACTCCCCATCCTTTATGTAAAGAATATGAGGACGATAGTTTTTTCCATCAACCTCACAAATTGCGTCCTTTTCGTAAACAAAATATCCCTGTTGCCTTAATTCTTGTCTTTTTTCCTCGATCAAATTTTCATAAGAATCTCTTCTTCTATTGCACAAATTGGGATCTGTAGCTCTAAAACATTCATAGCTTTCCACCTCCATGGAAAAATTCTTTGCCGCCTGTTGAAGCAAATCGTAACTGGGTTGCTTTGTCTTTTCTACCGCTTGAGCAATCACCATTGCGCGTTCCAGATGCTCCTCTTCGATGCTTGCCTCAAAGCCCAGCTTCTCACCTTCCATAAAGCTTTTGTGATAAGAGTGTAAAGTTTCAACATCGCCCATCAAAGCCAGAGCAGCAAGATAACGCAGGGAATAAGAAGCCAACCGAGGGACCACAGTTTTGTTTTCCCAAGGCAGGATTCTATATTGAGAGTGAAGCATCTTGCCAAGATCAACCTCAGTCATTGCCTCATCTAAAGCTTTCTCGAGTACACGACGTAAACATCCAACGCTTACCTTTTCTTCAAAAATTTCCAACCCCTTCACATCAAAACTCAATTCAAGAGCAATCAAACCTCCAGAATTATAAGGGTCTATTGTTTGGCAAGCCGCCGCATGGATACCAGAAACCACTGCAATTGCACAATCAAATCGCGGATACCCCTTCTCAGCATTATAAAGAAACTGCACTTCACGATCTGGTAAATAATAGGTGGCCAAAAGATCTCCTTTTCCCTCAATTTCCACCTTCCACCCCAAACTCTTTAAAAGCGCCGTTGCACTTTCCATCGTTAAGATTTCTTCATCAGAAAGAGAAAACTCTTTTTCCTCAGATAACGGCTTAATCATCGGCGTTGCTCCACTAGACGGCTCAAAAGCGACAGGTTGTTCAAGCTAATTCTTTTGTCACTTGGCAATACAGTCTCACCCGCTTGAAAGTAGAGTAATACAATGCCCAAATAAACATCATGACCACAGCAGAAAGCAGCGTGAAAAGCGTCAAGCCCACACCCCACGAGAGTACAACAATAATATCCATCATTTTAATATCTATCATTTTCCCCGCCCCTTCATGCGCTGTTTTGTTGAGAAGCGGTTTTTCTCCGCTTCCAGATTGCTTGCTCCAACATATCGATCTTTTCTTTCAACAGAACCGTGAAAATGATACGAACCACAAAGGCAACAGGGATGAACAAAAAAATAAACCATGATATAAGCTCCATAATTAACGAGAGAGCTGCCACGACATCCCCTTCCCACCCCGCCAACTTCCACTCAAGCCACATGAGTAAGAAGAGAAGAGCCGTTCTTAAAGCTGCCACAATGAAAGCAATGCAAAAGATGACTTTATAATTTTTGCTTGTTAAAAACGCTTCTTCAAGCGAAAAAGACCGTAATTCTTCATCCAATGATGCATTTTTTCCATTGCCCCTCATTTTTTATCCCTCATTTGTTTCAATTTTCAAGCCATTTTCATGAACCGAAGCTTTCGTCCTCACAATGGATGAGGGTTCATCAATATCAAGCGTTTGTATCCCTCATCTTTTATAAAGACAATATCAAGGGTGCATTTTTTTCATCACCTTCAAACATCGCACGAATAGAAGGTCTCTCCTACAACGCATGAGAATATATAAAGACCAGTATTCATTTTCTGCCCTCCCTTAACACGCTGTTTTGTTGAGAAGCGGTTTTTCTTCGCTGCCAGATTTCTTGATCCAACTTATCGATCTTTTTTTGCAACAAACGCGTAAAGATGATACCGACCACAAAGGCAACAGGAATGAGTACAAAAAGAAGCGCTGATATAAAAACCAATATTAATGTTAAAATGAACAGGATATAATTCCACCACCCTGTCAAATCCCACTTAAAAAACATAAAGAATGCCATTGTAAAAGCTGACACAATGAAAGCAATACAAAAGATAACTTTATAATTTTTGCTTGTCAAAAACGCTTCTTCCAGCGAAAAAGACCGTAACTCTTCATCCAATGATGCATTTTTTCCATTGCCCCTCATTTTTTACCCCTCATTTGTCTCAATTTTTAAGCCATTTTCATGAACCGAAGCTTTCATCCTCACAATGAATGAGGGTTCATCAATATCAAGCGCTTGTATCCCTCATTTTTTATAAAGACAATATCAGGGGTGCCTTTTTTTCATCACCTTCAAACATCATGTTTTTATTCCCCACAGTATATCCCCTATTATCTTAAGGCTTCTCTTTTCTCGTCGATCAAATTTTCATAAAAATATCTTCTTCTATTGCACAAATTTGGGTCTCTGACTCTAAAATTCTAAGTGCTCTTTTTATTTTCAGAAAGATAAGCTGCTTTCCAAAGAAGAAGCAAACGAGTGCAAGAAAATCGTAACGAAGTTGCTTTGTCTTTATGACGATTTGAATCATCAACAAAACCGGCCCAAATTGATTTTTTCGATATTTTTTTTCAAAGCCCAAACTTTCATCTTCCATAAAGCTTTTATGAGAAAGCTGCCAAATGTTAACATCAGCCCTCAATACCAAAGCCCCAAGGGTGTGCAAGTAAAGAAGAGTCCACTTGAGAGATAGCACAATTTCCTTTCCCCAAGGAAGGGTGCTCTATTGAAAGCCCAAACACGCGGCCAAGATCAACCTCAGTCCCAGATCAACCTCAGTCATTGCCTCATCTAAAGCTTCCTCAAGCACACGGTGTAAACGCCCTACGCTTACCTTTTCCTCAAAAATTTTCAATCTCTTAGCCTTAAAATCCACCCCTTTGCCTCAATGCCTCGTTGTCAATCTGGCAAAGCCCTAAAATGATAAGGATTAATCATTTGGCAAGCCGCCGCATGAATACCAGCACCTCTCACAATTCCATAACCAAATTGCACAAAACCTTTTTCATCCAGAGAGAGAAACTGTCCTTAGCGGTCTCGTAAATAAATAGATGTCCCTCTTTTCTTTCAATTTCCCCCCTCTACCCCAGGCTCTTTAAAAGCACTGTTACACTTTCTATGGAGCAAAACGTCTTAATAAAAAACTTAAGCTTTTGGCTCACCTTCTCTATGCGTCTTACCTCTCCACCTGCAAGAAAATGGGCTTTTTTCCCCAAACACCAGAATATCTTTTGCTTTAAGTATAGATTTTTCGCTCTCAATATCGCTTGGTAAGACACATTTTTATGTTTGATAAAAAGAAAATAAGTTACAAGATTTTCTCTCTTAAAGAGAACAGAAACAGCAAGTAAAGTCCAAGAGCAGCCCCTCTTCACTTTCCCCTTAAAAGCCTCGCAAGAATCCCACTCAAACAAAAGCACCACTCAAGCAAGAGCCTCAATTCTTTTCAAAACACGACACAAATATAAAAAGGCATAAAACGAGAAGTACACCCATGCACCTTAATGAACAAGTCAAAAGCAAGGCTCGAAAAAAAGCCTCTCTTCACTTTTTCCCCTCGCTCACTTTCCCTCGCTCACTTTCCCTCGCTCACTTTCCCTCGCTCACTTTCCCTCGCTCACTTTCCCCTCACTCACATCGTATAATATGACGGGAGCTCCTTTCTGCTCAACCTCTTCTTCTAATTGCCGTATCATTTTGTTCAACTGACGGGTCACGATAAAACGCATAATAAAAACAATCGGTAAGAATAAAAAAGTACAGGCAAGCAGCCATGCCAGTGGCTCGAATACGACAAGAGAAACAAAGTCCTGCCCTCTCCATATCTTAACGACAACAGTTATAACTATTGGAGCAGTCGCCATGACCGTAGAAAGATAGAATATTTTTTTATAGTCTTGCCAAACAAGAGAAAGCTGTTTTTTATCAAACATTCTGCTGCTTTTTATTTTGGGGAGTTCTGTTTTAAGGCAATATCGCGTTCATTAAGCACGCATTTCAGTTCCTTTTTCACGCGACAATAAAGCCTCGCACGCTTGATAAACAGGTAATAAATGACAACGATTGGCGCCCATATTAAAACACCTAAGAGCGTAAAACACAGGAAAGAAATGGCTATTAATGTTATAAGACTACTCGTCATTTTGTCCCCCTACCACATTCTGCATACGAATTGCCTGATCGCGTTGTTGTATCGCTTCTTCCAATTGTGGAAGTATTTTGTTCAATTTTCTCGTTAACTTCATGCACATGATCCCAATGATCGGAGAAAAGAGAAGAATCCCTAACCATATAAGGCTCAACAGCTGCATGATAAAGGCAACACTATCATTTTTCCACCATACAAAATTTGCGATAGAGAAAGCAGATTGCAAAACAGAAAAGAGAATAAGGATAAAAAAGATTATTTTACATTCTTTTGAATAAAAAGGCAGAGATTCTTTGAAGTTAAGAAAGCGCATTTTCGCATCAAGGGTCTTATGGGCGAGATTGTGTCTTTTCATTTCTCCCAGATCATTGCGCAGTTGTTGTATGGCTTGCTTTTGTTGCGTCGTACTCTTTTTCAAGCCTTGAGCGAGTTTAAAAGATAACCTGATATATTTGATCAACAGGTAAGGAAACCTGACCATAACCATAACCATTAAAATGGCAATGATAATGAACCCTAAAAAAACCAAATGCTGCATCATAATGCTCCCTTTTTTTCCCTATCGCATTGATGTGAAATCATCATTTTTATTCTCTGCTCAAACAAATGTTTCTAATTCCTTTACTGTTTCTTGCACGCCATACTGAAGGAGACTATGGAGAATTAAAATGACAGGTAAAGAAACAACAATACATGTCCAGACCCAAAACAGCAGTCGCATGACAAAATCAATAATGTGAAGCACTATCATAGGCACGTAATTGTGCAAAAAAACCGCAGATTTTGGAAGAAAAGCTGAAAAAACGACAAAACCTGTGCAAAGTGCAACCATAACGAAGGCGATAGAAAAGATCATAAAATAATCTTTTTTTGAGAGAAGCAAAGATTCTTGAAAAGAAAAGGCACGCAACTGTGTTGCAAGAACTGTCCTCTGTCCTCTACCCTCTACCTGATAATGCCCTAAATTCTGCGCTGCACCCTTTTTTAATTTTCGCTGCGTCACCAATAACAAGATTGTCCGTTTTATCAACGAATAATAAAGTGCAACGATTGTCACCACGGTAGAAAGGAATACCATAAAAATTGCAGAACAAATAAAAATTGCCGTTCCTACGGCAATCAACATTCCAATGATTAAAGAAGCGGTCACTTTTCCCCCTATTGTCTTCTGTTAAGAGATTGGTTGTCTAGCTGTTGCTGCTCTGGCAAGGTTTCCCATTGTAGCATCATTTCCTTCACATCCCGTTTAAATACGGCGTTAAAGACAAAAAAGAGCGGACAAAAACCAAAAAGAACGCCAAAAATCATTTGCGGCAAGAGACATAAAAAAGCCCAAACACTATTCCACCCCGCATCAAGAACATGCTGAATTATAGGATTTTGGAAAGGGTGTTTAAGACTTTCCTGAAGTCTTTCCTGAAGACTTTCTTGTTTCATTTTTCCCAGTGCTTGGAGCTGTTCCTTGGATATAACGTGAAAAAATTCCAAAGGGCTCATATAGGCAGACGCGGAAAAAAGCACCAACAAGAGGATAGCCAAACAACAAATGATGATATAATCGCCTGTTGAAAGCATCATCCATTTTTTGAAAGTTGCCGATTGATCCAACACTGGCTGCGATACAAAAGCCTTATCTCCCTTATGGGCAGATTGGTGTTGTGATTTATCTTCGATCATACGGATACTCCCCCACTTCTAAAATTCCCACTCTTCAATATTTGATAGCACGCCACCAGCGCGGTAAATTCGCTTAGCACCCTTCTCAGAGTAATGCAAGTACTATAAATCCCCTCTACGTATTTTGTTCATTTGCCCTATACGCGCTTATACATGCGCGCTTACAAGCCAAAACACCCCTTTTCCCAAGGAAGGGTGTTCTATTGAAAGCCAAGCACGCAGCCAAGATCAACCTCATTCCCAAATCAACCTCATTCATTGCCTCTTCTCAAGCTTTCTCAAGTACACGACGTAAACGCCTTACGCTTACCTCTTCCTCAAAAAATTTCAATCCCTTTGCCTTAAAATCCACCCCTTTGCCTCAATGCCTCGTTGTCAATCTGGCCCCCCCCAAAATGATAAAGCCCTAAAATGATAAGGATTAATCATTTGGCAAGCCGCCGCATGGATACCAGCGCCTCTCACAATTCCATAACCAAATTGCACAAAACCTTTTTCATCCAGAGAGAGAAACTGTCCTTAGCGGTCTCGTAAATAAATA
>NZ_JBHIPX010000012.1:0-65185 GCF_042196245.1 Bartonella sp. AP19HLJMH | reverse complement strand
TGGATAAATGGGCGGCTTATGTCACGGGTCAAACCTAAAATATGGGGTGAATAACCCCATTATCTGTGGATAACTTTAACTCTCTTGTCTCTCATTCTTTCTCAATAAGATTCATCACGTATCACATCAGAAATTATATGATAAAATATTGTTTTCTATAAATAAAATACCTTCAAAAATGAACCAAACTGTGGTTAACAAATGGTTATGATTTGTTGCCATTTTTTGAGAGTGAAAGGATTTTAGAATGACAGAAAATGATATTCTTTTAACTGACCGTGAAAGTGCAAAATTGCTTCATATGAGTGTTTCAACATTCCGCCGTCATGTAACCAATGGCTCTCTCCCAAAACCTTTAAAATTTGGCTTTTTATCGCGTTGGTTACAATCGGATCTTTTGAATGTCATCGAGCAAGCAAAACAGCAACGTTATAACGACGCGGCATAAAAAGAAAACCTTGTCACGTAAGAACGGACAAGGCTTTCTCAAGCTCATCAACCTAGAGCTTTATTTGGTGTAAATTCAAGGCTTTCTCTGCTGAAGCAAGACCTAAGGTTTGCATTCAAGTTGTTCTGAATGCTTTTTACAATAAGGGCTATTTAAGCGTCTCTCAACACTTCGCTGAGGCATAACAGCACCAGGACGACATATGGGAAGGTTGTCCGATTTATGGTTCTCACACCAATCTTGTATTGTAAAGCTAGGGCGAAAACCTGATTGCGCCATACACATTTCAATACTGGCAAATTGATTCAAATCTAGCGCCACAACCTTATTAAGGTCCGGTACTCCACATTCTAAAAGTATTTTATTTCTCCATAATGCTGGAGAAAGTGAGGGAATTGAGTTAACACATCCAGTGATACTTAACAGAGCTATACAACTCAATAGTTTTAAGATTTTCTTCATTATTCCCCTCTTTCAATGGATTTATTTACAATAAAAAAGCTCATAAGCCTGTTGATATTTCCTGTCACCGCTGCTTAAAACAACGGTGAACAATATTGAGATGATTGGTTGAGAAAACAATCCCGCCGTTCCAAGCAAAGGCAAGGATGGCGGATTGTTGATCATCACTAGCAAGACTTAAGGTTTGCATTCAGGTGCATTTTTATATTTTTTACAAAAAGGGCTGTTTAAGCGCTTCTTGACACTGCGCTGTGGAACAACAGCACCTGGACGACAAATCGGGAGATTTTCGGCTCTAAAAGTATAACATGGCCCTCCCGCTCTTGCTACCTCTTCATCTTTATAGCGAAACCCTGATTGAAGCATGCAAGCATAAATTGTTGCTTTTGCATTAATGCTCTGCTTTCTGTTTTCTGGATCGACATCATAAGGCGTTGGCATGCCACATTCTAACAAGGCTTTTCCTACCTCTGTAAAATTAGTAACACCATTTTTCTCCCACGCGCTCAAATACCCTCCAGGAGTTTTATTAAACTGACATCCAGCTATACTTAACAAAGTTACAGCACCTAATAGCTTTAGAGTTTGTTTCATTTTTTACTCCATTATTTAATTCAAGGTTTTTGTTCACGATGAGATGTGCCATAGCGCCATGTACACTTATCACTCGCATCTCCAAGGCAAGTATGGGAGCTTATGGGATTCATGATCACTCTCCACCATTCTGTCCAAACGTTACTACCAGCAGGGAGTGTCCCGTAGGTATAGCCATTGCCGCCAATAATTCTGCTGACAAAGTCGTATCTATTCCCATCAAAGCCAACAATGGTTTGTTTGCCATCACTCACATAACCTAACAGACCGGATGCAACTAAAACATTAAAGGCTGGTCCATAGAAATTGATATTCGTGTTGTCGGCTATACCGTGCACACCTTCTTGTTTGAAAGAATTCAGCATATTCCCCAATGTCATTGTCCCGCGACTATGTCCATAAAGTTCTAATCCTGTAAGACCATAGCTATACATCAAATCTTTTGCTTCTTGTGTTGAATTGGTCAAACCCCAAAAGTTATTTTCCATAAACTTCTGATAGCCCGCGACTAGAAGTTCTGAGATAGCAGAATCGGCTTGGGGGAACACAACAAAATAAAGCGGTTCATTTTTATCCTTCGCATGTTGAACCGCATAAACAGCAGCTTCCTCTGGTGGAGTAAAGATGCCATTAAAGGACACATGCACCTTGCCATCAGCACCCTCTTGTAAATGCTGCTTTTCTTCATCCGTTAAATAATGTGCGTGAGGTATTGGTTGTCCACGAGCGTCTTTGATATACTGTCCATTTTCATCTTTTTTATAGATTATATTGCCCTTTTCATCACGGTCGACCACGGCAATGGGGTGCTCTTTGATAAACATGGTTTTATAGGAATCATCGCTGTATTTAAACCCTTCTTCTAAGAGTTGAGTTGCCATTTCACGATTTTCATGGACGATTTGTTCCAGCTTGCCTGCATCGAGCTGTTGTACACCCTTATGGGCGGTGGCGGTATCACGATTAAGGGAGGCTATGGCTTGTTCCACGTCTTGCCCTGTCAATGCCTTCTGCCCTGCTTCATCAGTAATGACAATGGTGCCATTGCTGATAGCAGATTTGGTATAGCCTTCTTCTGAATCTTTAGCTTTTGAATGATCTAAGACATTTTTAGCAATGTTTTTCCCGACACCATATTTGCCCTGATACATCGGACCACCCGCCGAAATGCTTAAACCTTGGCTGCTAGCTTGCGCATGCGCACTGTTGCTGATATCACTGGTGCTGATGCTTCCTGTGGTCAGGCTGTTTTTATCTGCCGGCGCGGTGCTTTCAATAATACCTCCGGTCAGCGTTGTTTTATCTTTAACGTTGATATTAAAGCCGCCATCACCCGCTTTGATGCCTGATTGTTCCACAACACTATGATAATCACTAGAGGATTTATCCTTGTTCAAGGAAATATTGGTTGTGGCTGTACCTTCCTTTTCTCGGCTATTATAACCAATGGAAACAGAGTTTTGCTTGCTGGAACTTTGTCCCGTATCACTGCGGCTGGTAATGGCAAAATCACCCCCTACTTCCATTTCTACACGCTCTCCAGAAACCACGGCGCCTGCCAATGTGGTGTTTGCCCCACTCGTTGTGTGAACTGTGCCGGTGCCAATAATATGGCTGTTCTTCTGGTGAACCTCCTCACTGGAACCCTTGCCTTTACCAAAAGAAGCATTCCCCATCCACCCTGTACCACCGGTACCATAACTATACCCAACATTCATTGAAGCGCTTTGCGTGTGGTTTTCTGTGCTCTGCGTGTTTTGCGCACTTTCAAAGATGATATCTTTACCTGCTCCCATGGTGATATTCCCGCTCTGTTCATCATTGCTTTGCATCGGGTTTGTACCAGCGATAATATCGGCTCCAACACCATGGATGCTGCCTTTGTGGGCTTGCATATTAACAGCGCGTCCTGCTTCTATTGTACCTGTTACCGCGGTAGAAGTCTGAACAGAGGCTTCTGCCTTCTCTGTCTTAGAAAACACATACGAAACGCGAGACCTTTTGCCTCGCGTTTTTTATTTTTCAGAAAAATTTATAATTATCCGATCTCATATTTTCTAAATTTTCTTTACACGATAATGTCGCTGTTATCATTTTTTGTAATGGATGGTGACATCTGTACGGTTATCTTTTTGGGTTTTAATTCAGCTGGCATTTCCCTTTTAAGCTGAATATGAAGAAGCCCATCTCCAAGTTCTGCCCCAATAACCTTAACATGATCAGCCAAATGAAAACGCCGTTCAAAAGCACGCGAAGCAATACCTCGATAAAGGAATTCTCGCTCTTCATCATCATTTTTAGACTTTCTGTCTCCCTTAACGATCAGCTGATTACAATGCGTTTCAATATCAATTTCATCTTGAGAAAAACCAGCAACAGCCATAGAAATTCTATAAGAATCTTCAGTTAAACGCTCGATATTATAAGGGGGATAAGAAGAAACTTCGTCTGGTTGTGTTCTAGAATCAAACCAGTTAAAAAGATGATCAAAACCTACTGTGGAACGATAAAATGGTGAAAAATCTACTTGACGCATAATATTGCCCTCCTCTAGAGCGACTATAATTTATAATTAATTCACAAAGTTCCCACATGGCAAACTTACTTGTGAACCTGCGGCCCCATCATGGCAACCGCATTATATTATCTAGTAATCGTTTTTCTTTATTTCAACTCTTTGGGACCTAAATTGATAAAAACTATCTAAAAAGCAATATACCCCTTTTTTAATCCTCTTTCTTCATTACATAAATGTCAAAGCACTAAGCGGCAAATACACTGTAAAGGAATTTCAATTGGAAACACCTCTTTATCCCATAGACTGGGGTTCCACTCCTCTTAATATCCATCATGGTACTCTTAAAATAGCAATAGATCACGAAATTTGTTTTGCTATAACATATCCTGAGGTGGAAAAATCTAAGGGAACAATTGTTATTCTCAAAAGCTACGCAAATACTTTAGAAAAATATTTTTTATTAATAAATGAAATTTCTAGACGCGGTTTTCATACAGCAATATTTGACTGGTTTGATCAAGAAAAAATATCCCTCAAGATAAGAAAACAAAGCCGACATCAATATTTTGATATAAATAATGATATTAATGACTTATATAAATTTCTTACAAATATTGTTTATCCTAATTGTCTGCCACCTTACTCTATGCTCACCTATGGCATAGGTGGATTGATAGCACTTAGCGGATTAGATCTCATTAATCATCAGTTTAATAGATTGCTCTGTGTTTCTCCCCTTTTTGCTCCATTCGGCAATAAAACGAATGGTTTTCAACATAAATTAACACAATTTCTTTCTGATATAGGTCTTGGCTTTATACCAGCGAAAGATAGTAAAAAATTAAACAAGACAAAACAAAAAAATATACAATTGGGACACATACATAAAGTGCCGCTCCCTTCCATTAAGCCCCCAACATCCCAATGGATGGCTTCAGTATTTAATGCGATTGATTCTATGAAGAGAAATGTACTTCATGGAGATTTACGAATCCCAACACTCTTTATTCTTGCCAATCAAAACAATATTGCAAACAACATTGAAGTGCGGCAATTATGCCAACACACACGTCTAACAGAAATTATTACTATTACAGGCGCTGAACTGGATACAATTATGGTTAACGAAGATTATAAAAAACAATTTTGGGCTGCATTTGATGCCTTTATTCCCGATAATGTATCTGTAAAATAACACTAAACCTTAATTTCCGCTCCGCTCCATCAAAAAAGAAAGTTTCTACGAGCATTGGATCTACAAACACTTTTAAATATAATAGATTTTTCTTTTCAACCACTCATATGATTTGTTTTCTAGCCTTTACAGGCAAGACATAACCTAAATATTCACCACGCATTCTAATAAAAAACTAATATACAAAGTATATCATTACATTAAACAATATTATTTTACATCATAAAAACTAACTTAATAAAAAAACTATTTATATAAATAAAAATAATAAATCTATCTTAATATAACATGATAAATATTTACAAATAAAGCATCAAAATACTATTTTTGATCTGTTATTAAGTGATAATTTAATATTATATCTAGGAAAACAATAGTTTTCATCTATTTAAGAAAAAACTGGAAATAAAGCGCATTTATAATATTTATTACAAATCTCTATAAAAACAAATAACTATAAAATTTCTATTTCTTAGGAGAACTTTTTAAAAACAATAAATTAACATAATATTCTTCTAATTTCTCGATATATGAAAACCCTACAATAACGGTTTTCATAAGTTTTTAAATGGAATTCTGATAATAATCAGTAACTTTAAAAGAAAAGATAGTAATGAATCATCTTAGTAGTTTTAGAGAACCCCTTCTTTTTTCAAAATCACATATATTTCGAATTTAACCAACTCACAACGAATATGCTGTATTTTGAATCAGAATGTAAGAATTAACCATTTTGCCATTCATTTCAATTATGAGCATTTTACCATCTTTTTTATAAATACTCTATATTGTATAATTGATGCGGCAAAACTCTGACAAATGGAGCCATTGGAATATAATCATGAAACGAATCCTGCTCGCAGAAGATGATAACGATATGCGTCGCTTTCTCGTAAAAGCCCTAGAACGTGCAGGCTACGAAGTCGCCGACTTCGATAATGGTATTAGCGCATATGAACGTTTACAAGAAGAGCCATTTTCCCTTCTCCTGACTGATATTGTGATGCCAGAGATGGACGGAATCGAACTCGCACGACGTGCTACTGAGATTGACCCTGATTTACGAGTAATGTTCATTACAGGTTTTGCAGCGGTAGCACTCAATTCAAATAGTGATGCCCCTCCTGATGCAAAGGTTCTCTCTAAGCCATTTCACTTACGTGAACTCGTCAATGAGGTTGAAAAGATCCTTATTGCTGCTTAAAAAGTATTTTTTAAAGTTATTTGCATCTGTTGAAAGAGAAAATAAAATTAGGCATTGACGTTTGGCATTCTATATGGTGTATGCAACATCAATGAATGGGCGTGTAGCTCAGCGGGAGAGCACTACGTTGACATCGTAGGGGTCACAGGTTCAATCCCTGTCACGCCCACCATTCAACTTTATAGTATAAATAAATTATTGAATTATCGTATTCTTCCAAGGTACGGGATGCGTAAATAAAGATTCGGAAATAAGATTGTGCAACATGTCTCTACAAAGGGCATACTTTACGGAGTGTTTCTAATATTTTTTACGTTCTAATAGCGCCTCTTGGGGGAAGCCATCTAAAAAGTATCACAAACGTAATAACAGCCTCATTTTGCAACAGATTAGAAGTTTGATTTTAAAACTCTTTCTACAAGCATAGGATTCTGTTCAAAAAAACATTGTTTATTTCCTGATCTATCCCCTGTTTTTCTTAATTCTTTCATGTCTATTGGTATACAACTTGTTGTCCAAACAGTTAGATATAACCACAGTCACTTCGATAGATATAAAACACTTAACCTTAGAGCTGTATTTTGAGTTTACCAATTACAGATTATAATAAAATATTAAAAAGAGTAAAAAAACACGATAAAAGCAAATTTTTTCATTCTAAAAATACATTTGATTTATAATCATGTTTTATTGTTTGCCATGTTGAATGAGAAATCCGAATATCGCAATGTTTTCTCATTTCAAACCTATTTATATTGAATTAAACAAAGCCGTCTCTCTTACACGTCATAAGAGGAATTAGTATTAAGTAAAAATTGTATAAAAAAGCACAAAAATGCCGATAACTACCTCAAGTGCTAAGATCTATCGCAACATCGGGGGCTGGAAAATAGGCAAAGTGTATGATAATGTCAGTTTGTTTCTTCATAAATGTAAAGATGATGGAGCTCAATGGATTTATCATTGTACCATTTATGAGCGCCAGCGTGAAGTGAGCTTTAAGAGATATCTCTTAAAACAAAGCCTGTAAAATGGCATTCTCCTCACACTGTATTCTTATTGAAATAATGATCACCTTGAACCGTATGAGTTTAGATCTTCAGAGCTCATCTGCATAACATTTTAATGTGATTGTTATCCAATATTAAAATACTTTTCACATGATGTACAAACTATAAAGAAATAAGAAAAAACATTTGAAAATGTAAATATGAAATCTAAAAATTTAACTCTAAGATACAATCTATCTTCATTCATATAAATATACAGTATACATTCTTAAACCTATAAGACTAAGAAAACCTAAACATTGATGAAACCTATAACCCTACCTGAGAAACAGTGACAATCATGTTAAATCAAATTGTCCGCAAGTGTCTCTCATTGAAAAAACAATATCTTATCTGGACGGCACATATGACATCTTTTTATACGAAAAAACTATAAAGAAGTAATTCGTTATGAATCACAGCTTCCAAGACAAGAAGATATTTTCCACCTCTTGTGCCATCTGTAAATTCTCATCATAAACAGATATCGTTTTTATTCTTCAATGTTTCATAAACTGTTCTAAATCGAATCCATCATGCCTTGTATCTAATCAAAATCGATCTTACCAAAGATCATGCTAAAAAACGTAATAATATTATTCATAAAAAATAAAAAAATCACAATAGATGTTTTTTGGCAATTTCACCAGCATTAACCGCAATGCTTAAATCTAATCTAAGAAATAAAATATTCATTTTCAGAAAGATGAAAAGAAGCTCATAAAAAAGAGTTTTTGTAATTTGTTTCCTAAAGCATGTGATATAGTAGCAACATGCGGCAAGAATATGCAATGCTAAAGTTTCAGCAATCAAAAGCAATTTTTACTGAAAAAAGAGAAAACAGCATCATTTTATACTAAAACAGTCAACAGAAAACGTGTAGCAACAAAATAAACCAAAAAACATCAAAAAGGTTCGGGATTATACAGAAAAATAAGCTAATAGAATAAAAGGAAAACTCTCTAACTTTTTATAGCCTATAAATATCATTTAAACATGGTGATCCCGACAGGATTCGAACCTGTGACCCACGGCTTAGAAGGCCGTTGCTCTATCCAGCTGAGCTACGGGACCCAACTGATTATTTTCTCAATTCAAAATAGCATCTTCAATTCAATGTGTCCAAGAATGCTGCCGATCACTGCGAAAATTATCAGAATAAGAAATAGCACGTCGAATCGATGTATGTTTCTTTTCTACACGGTAAGAGATAGCATTCTTACGTGCAAAAGCAATCGCTTCTTCCTTCCTATTAAATCGAATCTTTACCTGATTATTCATATCAGACGTTGCCGTATAGCCCATAAGAGGTTCAAGCATTTTTGCTTTCATTGGCTCATACTCTAGAATCCAAAAACCTGTATTCCCCTTACCTGACTGCATAGCTGTCTTAGCAGGACTATAAATACGTGCGATCATGCCTTTTTCCTTCAGATTACACAACGCTTGGATGATAGTTTCTCACCACACGTACCCAATTGGGTCATTCTCACACACTCAATCAAATATGGTCGGAGCGATAGGATTCGAACCTACGACCCCCTGATCCCAAATCAGGTGCGCTACCAGGCTGCGCTACGCTCCGCCATTTACATTTACTTGATGCACATTTCCTAAAATTTTCACAACAGAAGTGCAAGAGAAAAACACACTTTTTTTTAATTTTGTTGCATTTCTTTACAAAAAAGCACATTTTTTAATTTTTCCCCCTACTCAATAACAAATTTATTGACAAATAGTAGAAAATAACTTCCGTAAGAAAATCCAATCTATATTAAAAAATAACGAATTTCTCTATAAGGATTTCATAATTTTTATCCTGTTTTAAGCAAGCTCTCATTGTATCAAAACACATTCCACAGATACAATTTTAGAAAAAATGACTTAAATATCATAGAAAAACTTTCCCAAAGAGAACATAAGCCAAAAAATTCAGCTGTATTAAGCTTTTTTCCCCTCTTTTTCTATCTTCCCAAAGACTCTTTTATTAAAAATTCTAGAATCTTCTACAATCCAAACCCATAAACAACAAACATTTTTTCAAAGCACAAAGGTTTTATTATAAATAAAATAAAGCGCTCTTTTTAGAAAAATTTTCAAATGCGAAGATGGTAAGAATTCAACATCATACAATAAAATCTCAAAGCTATTTAAAATAAAAACACGATAAGAGTAAAAAACACTATTTTTTACTCTTATATAGATATCCAAAAAGAAGAAAATTTAAATGACTTGTCTTCCACATATTGAAACGATAATAGAAGGACAGAATAATTAAGCCATGATAAGGAGTATTTACGGATTTCTTCTATTTAAAACTTCAGCAATAACAGCACGTGTTATTTTTCTTTTTCTTTGTAATGCCAACTGATCAACAGAATCAATAACACGCTTCAATGAAAATAAAGAACGTTCACAACGGCTTACAAGATAATAAACCGTATCTGGATGTACAATAAGTTGCCTATCGGAAAAAAGCTTAAATGCAACAGCTGTTAACAATGCATCATCAGGCTGATTAATTTCAACGAACATCACCGAATTAAGACGACTTTTTAGATCATTTAACATTAAATTCCAAGCGGAAGGAAGTGTTTGTGCCGTCATCAATAAAGTAGCCTGTCGTGCATCAAGATTTGCTTGCTTAATACTGTTAATTAAATGAAAAAGTTCTGTCTCATTGATTTCACCTGTATCAATATCCTCTATTAAAAATGATCTGCCTAAAGAAGCCATAGTAACAGCCTGATCAAGTTCATTGTGCTGAATCCTGAAAGCATCTGCTTTTTGGAGCCATATATTAGAAAAATGCGTTTTTCCAGATCCTTCTTTACCAACCAAAACTGCAATAGGTAAGCTCCAATTGGGCCAGTGATCAATAAGCTGAAAAGCCATACGATTGCTTTCCGTTACCACTAAATCCTCAAATTGAAAAATCGGATCATAAGGAAAATTTAAAGATAATTGCGTTTCACGCCCATTCATTTTAGCGGCTCCGAATTTCCGCTTCGCGAATACATCTGAGAACTCAGATAAGTATGAAGAGCAAAACGAACTAAAACGCCAACAGCCGCTGCCGCAGGAACAGCAACAAGCATACCAGTAAAACCAAAGAGTGAAGAAAAAGCAAAAAGTGAAAACATCAACCATACGGGATGTAATCCCACTGATGAACCTACAAGCTTGGGTTGAAGAATATAACCTTCAATAAATTGACCAATTAAAAAAAGTGCCATCACAACAATGATTCCCCCCCAATTATTGGGATAAAACTGGACCCATGCAATACCAACAGAAAGGACCAAACCACTCATTGTGCCGATATAAGGAACAAAGCTAATAAGACCAATAAACATACCAATCAAAAGACTAAAATTGAGTCCTGCAATCGTTAAACCAATAGCATAATAGCCTCCCAATATGAGACAAACTGTTCCTTGTCCACGAACAAAGCCTGCAATAGCTCTATCCATTTCATGAAAAATACTACGAACGGTTTCCAGATGATCCCGCGGTATTAACGAATCGATTGCTGTTACCATACGTGGCCAATCTAATAACATATAAAATGCCACCACAGGTGCCACAACAAATAGGCTAACGATATTAACGATTGATTTTCCTGACTTTAAAAGTGAATTCAAAAGAGACGTGATAAAATCCGAACCTTCTCCCAAAAATCCTTTAATATTATTCCGTAATTCATTTGGATCACTTCCAAAATAGCGCCTTAACCAATCAAAATCATGCTCAACAAAAAAGGTTTGAATACGATTAATGTAAACAGGTAAACCATCACTCATAAATTGCTGTATTTGCCAACTAATAACAGGAATCAAAATAATTAAAGCAGCAACAAAGGTAATAACAATAAATAGGGTGATAAGGACAGTCCCAAACACACGACGAATACCAAATTTTTCAAGTAATTGAACAATGGGATTGAGAAAATAAGCCAACACAATCCCTGCCACAAAAGGAAGCAAAATTGATCCAAAAACAAACATAAAAAGAATGAAAAAAATCAGCGTACCAAGCCAAAAAAAGATTTGTCTTTTCATATTATTCGGCAAAGGTAATTGAGTATACGCTGGCACATAAGTCTTATAACGATCACGAGATGTATTCTCACTCACTTTCTTTCTCATAAGCTGCCAAGAGGACTGTCCGTGATTATCTGATATCTTGCTCATAAAATATCCTAAAAAATTCTTCACAAAAAATTATAAACAACTTCAAAATAAGGTACAAGAAAAGTTGCTTATTTTCTTATCAATATCTCTTGCAGAGAGAACTCTATCATGGCATTGCATAATATCAAAACCTGATTTTCCATTAAAGGAAGGCTCCAATGAGCAATCAAGATCTTACAAATAATAAATCCAAGGCTGGGGATAAATCCAAAGCTGGTCTTACCTACGCAAAAGCCGGTGTAAACATCGATATGGGTAATGCCATGGTAGAAAAAATTAAACCCTTTATACGCGCAACAAAACGAGCCGGAACAGATGCAGAAATTGGCGGTTTTGGTGGACTTTTTGATTTAAAAGCAGCAGGCTTTACGGATCCTATCCTAGTAGCAGCCAATGATGGTGTGGGAACAAAATTAAAAATTGCCATTGAAGTAGGTCACCATAACACTGTAGGTATTGATCTTGTAGCTATGTGTGTCAATGATTTACTCGTACAAGGGGCTGAACCTCTCTTTTTTCTGGATTATTTTGCAACTGGAAAGCTTGACCCTGAACAAGGAGCTGCGATTGTTTCCGGTATTGCAGAAGGATGTAAACAAGCCGGTGCTGCCCTTATTGGAGGAGAAACTGCAGAAATGCCAGGAATGTATGCAGAGGGAGATTATGATCTAGCTGGTTTTGCTGTTGGAGCATGCGAACGTAGCAAGCTACTCCCTTCAAAAGATTTGACAGAAGGTGATATTATATTAGGTCTAAGCGCCTCTGGAATTCATTCCAATGGCTTTTCGCTTGTTCGACGAATCATCCAGCAAAATTATCTCAAATGGAATGACCCTGCCCCTTTTTCCCCCGAAAGCAGCCTTGGTATAGCACTTCTTACACCAACACGCATTTATGTAAAATCGCTTCTTCCCATCATGCGAAAATATGAAGGGATTAAAGCTCTTGCTCATATTACGGGTGGAGGTTTTCCTGAAAATATTCCACGTGTCCTTCCATCCTCTCTCTGCGCTGAAATTAATCTTTCTAGCATCAATGTTCCAGCAGTATTTTCATGGATTGCCAAACAAGGTAAAATAGAAGAAACAGAAATGTTAAGAACATTTAATTGTGGTATTGGCATGATCATTATCGTAGCACAGCATGCAGCTGAAACAATTACACAAGCTCTTGAAAGAAAAGGAGAGACTGTAACTCCCCTTGGCATTTTAACAAAATGCCAAGATCAAAATAAAGGAATACTTTATAAAGGGGTACTGCATTTATGAAAAAAAAAATTGTCGTTTTTATTTCTGGTAATGGGTCCAATATGGTCGCCCTTGCTCAAGCTAGCCAACAAACGGCATATCCTGCTGAAATCGTCGCGGTTATTTGCGATAATCCGCGTGCCAACGGTATTGAAAAGGCGCAAAACCATAACTTACCTATTCATATTGTTGATCGTAAAATTTACAAAACAAAAGAAGAGCATGAAGAAAATATTTTTACAATTTTAAATCAATATAAACCGGATTTTCTCTGCTTTGCAGGGTATATGCGCCTTATCTCACCACGTTTTGTAAAACTTTATGAAGGACGAATTCTAAATATTCATCCTTCTCTTTTGCCTTCATTTAAAGGCTTAAACACACATGAAAAAGCTTTACAAGCAGGTGTAAAAATCACGGGTTGCACTGTTCACCTTGTTACAGAAGACATGGATGCAGGAAAAATCCTTGCCCAAGCAGCCGTTCCAGTCTATCCCCATGATACTGCTGAGTGCTTAGCACAAAGAGTTCTTAAAGCAGAGCATAAACTCTATCCCGAAGCCTTAAAAGCATTTATTGAAGGGAAGAGCAAAATGGTCGATACGCAACAACAGCTTTTATCTTTTTGAGTGTATCAACAATCTATTAATCAGCATATTTCAATGCTTTACACATAGTTTTTGCTCAGTATCTACAATTGAAAATCTCTATGAAATATTGACATAATAGAGTCCATCTCTTCATAAATTTTTGCACAAAATATGTAATTTTTTGAATTTTAGTTCATTTTTAAAATTTTTCTTCTTTATTCAATTCTATGACATTATCATAAGCTCTATTTATCAAAATACTCTCGTATTTCGCCTAAAAAATCTTAAAATACGCAATTTTCTATTGCATAAATTTTTGTTTATGACGAAAGTGTTTCTTTAACTGTTACAGCTAACTGTTTGAGTGTAAAAGGCTTAGATAAAAAACCAAAAACAGCATCTTGTGGAAGATTTTTAGCAAAGGCATCTTTTGCATATCCAGAAACGAAAAGAAATTTGATATCAGGATAGTTTTTACGGACTTCCTTCAATAAAGTTGGCCCATCCATTTCTGGCATCACCACATCGGAAACAATAATATCAACTTCTCCTTTTTGTTCCTCAAGAATAGAGAGTGCTTCCACCCCACTTGCTGCCTCTAAAACCGTATATCCTCTCATTTGAAGAGCTCTTACCCCCCCCATTCTGACCGCATCTTCATCTTCAACTAATAAAACAGTCGCAGATCCTGTTAAGTCTATATTTTTATCTTTCTCTTCATCTTTTTCAATCTTTTGAGAAATTTCTCCTTTTATATTGGGGATATAACGGGGAAGAAAAATATGAAATGTTGCTCCTTCACCTTCTTTACTTTCACAATAAATATACCCACCGCTCTGCTTGATAATTCCATAAACCATTGATAAACCAAGTCCTGTTCCTTTTCCAACTTCTTTTGTTGTAAAAAATGGCTCAAACATTTTTTCTTGTATAGCAGCAGATATACCAGCCCCTGTATCTGAAATAGTCAATTGCACATACTCGCCAATTGCTAATCCAAGATGATTAAATTCAGCACTTTGTTGCTTTGTAATATTATTTGTCGCAATCGTAACAATACCTCCATCTAACATGGCATCACGCGCATTAATAACCAAATTCATAATAACACGCTGAAAAGATGCTTGATCAACTTCAACGCTCCACAAATCTCTTCCATGGATAATTTTTAACTGAATATTATTCCCCAAAAGTGGTAAAATAAGATTGCGAATGTCTGATAAAAACTCTGTAAAATCAACTTCTTCAGGACGAAGTGTTTGCTTTCTAGAAAAAGCTAATAATTGTTGTACAAGAGCCGCTGCACGATTAGCATTATTTTTAATATTGATAAGATCAGCATGAGCAGGATCAGAACTACGATGGGTATTTAAAAGAAGATCACATGACATTAAAATTGCTGTTAAAACATTATTAAAATCATGAGCAATACCGCCTGCCAATTGTCCAACAGCTTGCATCTTCTGACTTTGCATCATTTTATCTTCAAGCGTTTTTTGTTCGGTTGTTTCAATCACAGAGATAATAAGCAAATCTTGCAATGCATCACCGTGATAGGGCGGTACAGACATAATATGGAGCCGTAAATGGCATTCTTCATTTTTTTCTAAAACAGTTTCTAGAGAAACAAAATAATTTTTATTTGTCGCAATTCTCTGAAAAGAACGCTCTAACTGCACACAATCACGACGAGAAATAACATCATAAAAATTGACAGCTTTGTCCATACATCCCGTGAGTGATGAAAAAGCTTTATTCATATGAACCAATTGCCCTGCATGATCCACCACGGCTATTGCAAAAGGACTCGCATCAAAATATTCTCCTAATATACTGGGTAATTTTAATTGATCATCCTCTTCTTTTTGTATTTGTTGTGGAATGATCACAACACGATAAATGGCTTCCTCTTCTAAGAGAGAAGAAACAGATATAAGACAATGGAATATTTTCTCACAAGTCGTGTGTGAATTTAAACATAACGAAAACCTATAAGGTAAAAAGTAACCTGAACTTTGATATCTGTTGGTTTGTAAACAGATATCACTCCATGAGCTCTTAGCGCCAACGCTATCAAATAACGAATCAAAATTATATTGACCAATTGAGAAATTCGCTAAATCAATTGAAAACCATTCGGCAAAAGTCGCATTGGCATAAAGAATAGTTCCTTGTCTATTAACGGATACAAAACCAATAGAAGCTTGATCCAAGTGATTGATAGCCTCTTGAAGGTTCGAGAAAAAAACTTCTCGCGTTTGTTGTAAGTGCGAAATATCAGTAATACGCCAAAATAAAAGCTTTTTTTTCTGTTTTGTGATAGGTTGAACGGAAATATTATACCAAACAGATTTTTTTGGTGTAGAATCGGTAAAAATTGGTTGTTCTACTCTCAATTCCTCTTGCGCTGCAAGATTATTACAGGCTGCAACCTTTAAGCGGTACGAGAGTGCACCAGCTCCTGGAAGATCCGCAATAACCCTATAACAAGACACTTCAGGCTTATAGGTCAGAATTTTTCGATAGTTTTGATTAGAATAATAAACAAAACCAGAAAGATCAGAGATTACAATTGCATCATCGCTCCTATTAAAGATGCTAAAATCAAAATCTTCATGCGACCACACATGATATCTTAAAATTCCCATTCCACACAAAACGAGTGTTGCAACACCGATCATTGCTAGAATCAAAAAAGATATTGATATCGCCTGTTGCAAATAGTTTTGTGGATAAAAAAAACCTAAAATACCCACAATGAAAAGAAAACCTAATACAAAAACAACACCAAAAATCACAACTCTCCGATGAAACGAAGACGCTGATCTTTCATTATTCTCAAAATCTTTATCCATCTCTCTTTGCCTTAGCTTATAGCTATTTCTTATGTCACAAAACTTCCTTTATATTCGTTGTTATGTTGTTATAAAGTATATACTATGATATTATCTAAGATAAGCTCGCTTAATATTCAAAAGTTTATTTCTTACATTATAAGTGAACCTTTTGAGGGTATGTTTATAAATTTATCTCAATAAAAAATAATATTTCCATCCAAAATGGGAGAAAATCTATGTATATCTGGTTATCAGAGCAGATAGGTGTATCTGCTGCAAACATAACGATAAGCTTTTTGCTTTTTATAATAACAATCGCAGCTATTACCGTAATTATCGTGTTTTTACGTCGCTTAAGTACAGGAAGATACAGCATTAATAGAAAAAAAAGTCTATCACGATTAGCATTATGTGAAGTAATTTCTATAGATCGAGCACGCCGCCTTGTTTTAGTCCGTTGCGATAATAAAGAACATTTGCTCCTTATTGGCGGATTAACAGATGTGGTTGTAGAATCCGATATTACTGGTACATCAAAAATACAAAAAAGAGAAACACACACACATCTAAATTCCGCCCCTCCAGAAAGAAACGATGTATCGGATAAAAGTCCCTCTCCTTTTACGAATCAAGCGGTAAAAGATTCAGCCATCACCGCCGAAATTGAGGGGCGGCAAGAACCATCTTTATTCATTCCTACCCCTCAAAAATAAAAATATACAATTTCATCACCACGAATTTCGTTTGTTTATCATCTCAATAACCTTAATCATCGCGATAAACTCTTTCACGTCGTTCGTGACGTTCTTGCGCTTCCAATGACAAAACGGCTATCGGCCGAGCCTCAAGACGCTTGATACTAATGGGTTCGCCGGTTTCTTCACAAAAACCGTATGTCCCATTATCAATGCGCTCTAAAGCAGCATCTATTTTTGAAATAAGTTTCCTCTGACGATCACGAGCACGTAATTCGATTGTACGATCAGTTTCACAAGAAGCCCGATCAGTCAAATCGGGCTGACCAACATTCTCTTCCTGCAAATTTTCCAAAGTCTCACGAGCTTCTTTTAATATATCATTCTTCCAAGAAACCAATTTAGCACGAAAATACGCCTTTTGCCGCTCATTCATAAAAGGCTCATCTTCACTAGGGCGATATTGACCATCAATCTCTTCGCTCATGCAATAAAAAACCTCCACATATGCTATGTGCGGTCTATATATTGTGCAATACCCATCAACACAAGAGTAAAATGTTTTTTCATAATAATCGACGAATATATCTAAATGCACTGTTTAGGTTTGATCGCTTTTTTATGTAGATTGAATTCTTGATCAAATCTCATCCAGAATCATTTTTTTCGCTTATTGAAAAACTTTAAAAAGAAGGAAATCTAATATCAGATATCAGAGCCATCCCTCCCCTACTCTCTACATTGTTTAAAATCTAAATGAAGCAACAATAAATCATTTCATCAATGCAAAAAAATAAAATCTTTATAAAGGCAAAGTGTGATATTCACGTTTCAAATACATCAAAGCATCTTTTTCTTTATTACAGTTGATTGCAACAACCTCACCAATCAAAACACAATGGGTTGCGTGTTCGTGCCAACAAATCAAACGACAATCAAACGACGCTAGAGCGTCTGAAAGACTAGGCGCCCCCGTTTGCAAAGCTCCCCATTGAGCAACATCAAAACGCTCATTTTGTGTAGAATTGCAACGCCTCGAAAAAACATCCGCTAATGAGCGATGTTTTCCTGCCAAGCTATTAACACAAAAATTTCCATTCTCCATAAACACCTGATTCTTTAAATTATGGCGCATGAGACAAACAAGAAGGGTTGGAGGATCATCAGATAAAGAACAACACGCCGAAACAGTCACCCCACGTCTTCCCTTAATACCATTTGTTGTCACAATATGCACAGCTCCTGCAAAAAGACTCATGGCATCTCGATATTCTTGAGAAGAAACCGCAATAGTATGTTTATGTTGAAGTTCAGGCATCAAATATGTTTTATGATTCGACATATCTTTCACTTATAAAGCTTTAAAATTTCAAGCAATCTTTCCATAAAAAGACCTATAATACATATTTTTTCTTTTCCGTCATAACACAAAAAATATTTGTGTATACACAGCGATATGATAAAAACTGCCAATCTAAGGAGATTTTAATGCCTCATTTTCATCTCATTTCGCCTTCTCTCTTGGCTTCTGATTTTTCTAAACTTGGACAAGAAATGTTAGATGTTGTTGATGCTGGTGCAGATTGGCTTCATCTTGATATTATGGATGGGCACTTTGTTCCTAACATCACCTTTGGTCCTGAAATCGTCAAAGCTCTACGCCCATTAACAAAAGCAATATTTGATGTCCACCTGATGATCGCACCAGTAGACCCTTATTTAGAAGCTTTTGCAAAAGCAGGTTCAGATATTATAACTATTCATGCTGAAGCAGGTCCACATCTTCATCGTTCATTACAAACAATCAAAAAAATGGGGAAAAAAGCAGGAATCGCACTCAATCCAAGCACCCCTGAACATGTACTTGAATATTTGCTTGATCAATTAGATCTCATTCTCATCATGACGGTCAATCCCGGTTTTGGTGGACAAAGTTTTATTCCAGAAATAAAAAATAAAATTAAGCGCGTTAAAAACATGATTGCAAACCGCCCTATTGATCTTGAAGTTGATGGTGGTATCACCGTTGATACAATTGGGATAGCTGCAAAAGCTGGTGCAAATGTATTTGTCGCAGGCTCTGCAATTTATAAAGATGGAAATAAAGAGCTTTACAAAACACGTATTAGTGCATTGCGCCAAGCCGCAATCCTCTCACAACAAGGAAAAAAATGATGATCGCACGTTATTCCCGCCCTGCAATGGTAACAATTTGGTCTCCCGAAACAAAATATCGTATTTGGTTTGAAATTGAAGCCCATGCCTGTGATGCCCTTGCTCACTTAGGGATTATTCCGAAAGAAGCCGCCAAAGTCATTTGGGAAAAAGGGGCAGCAGCTAAATTTGATGTCAATCGCATTGATGAAATTGAAGCAATTACCAAACATGATGTTATCGCATTTCTAACCCACCTAGCTGAATTCATTGGACCAGAGGCACGTTTTATCCACCAAGGCATGACATCATCTGATGTTCTCGATACAACGCTGAACATTCAATTGATGCGTGCGAGTGATATTTTGCTAGAGGATATAGATCAACTTCTTGAAGCATTAAAAAGACGTGCTTTTGAGCATAAAGAGACAATCACCATTGGGCGGAGTCATGGCATTCATGCTGAACCGACAACATTTGGAATCAAGTTTGCTCTTGCATACGCTGAATTTTCCCGTTGTCGCAAACGTCTTCTTGCTGCACGAGAAGAAATTTCTACTTGCGCGATTTCAGGAGCTGTAGGAACTTTTGCTAATATCGATCCACGCGTTGAAGAACATGTAGCAAAAGCCTTGAAGATGCGTACTGAACCGGTTTCCACCCAAGTAATACCAAGAGATCGTCATGCTATGTTTTTTGCAACACTTGGTGTTATTGCTTCCTCTATTGAAAGGCTAGCAATAGAAATACGCCACTTACAACGAACAGAAGTTCTTGAAGCAGAGGAACATTTCTCACCTGGGCAAAAAGGTTCATCGGCAATGCCTCATAAACGTAATCCAGTTTTAACAGAAAATTTAACTGGATTAGCCCGTATGGTACGTGCATTTGCACTCCCAGCCATGGAAAATGTAGCTCTTTGGCATGAACGTGATATTTCCCATTCATCTGTTGAGCGTTATATTGCCCCAGATGCGACGATTACACTTGATTTTGCTCTTTCTCGCCTCACATCTGTCATTGAAAATCTCATTGTCTATCCAGAAAATATGCAAAAAAATCTCAATAAATTCCGCGGTCTTGTTCACTCACAACGGGTTCTTTTAGCACTCACACAAGCAGGGATTAGTCGTGAAGATTCTTATCGGATTGTACAACGAAATGCGATGAAAGTTTGGGAACAAGGAAAAGATTTTTTAGAAGAACTCCTCAACGACAAAGATGTTACCAAAGCTTTAAGTGAAGAAGAACTTCGCGAAAAATTTGATCTTTCTTACCATACCAAACATATCAATACGATTTTTAAACGTGTTTTTGAAGAACAATAAAGCGACATAGAAAACCAAAATCCATTCAACCTATGATCAAAAATCTGTTGTAACAAAGAAAACAATTCATGAAAGCAAATCAACTCGATATTCTTATTGTTCCTGGCTACAAAGGATCTGGTCCAGATCATTGGCAAACACGCTGGGAAAAAAAATTGTCGACAGCCAGCCGCATTGAACAACTCCATTGGTCAAAGCCTGTTTGTGAAGAGTGGGTTAACAAAGTTAAAACCGCCATCGCAAAAGCTCAAAGGCCTGTTATGCTTATTGCTCATTCATTAGGAGTTCCCAGTGTTATTCATGCAACTGTACAAAATACAGAAAAAATTTGTGGCGCTTTCTTTGTTGCACCTCCAGATGTCGCCAATGAAAAAATACGTCCCAAACATTTAATGACATTTGGCCCCTATCATCGCCAAAAGCTTCCTTTTCCTTCTATTGTCATAGCCAGTCGCAACGATGAGTTTTGTCAATTTTCAGTAGCAGAAAAAATTGCCAATGATTGGGGATCACTCTTTGTTGATGCTGGGTATTCTGGCCATATTAACGCAGAATCCGGACACGGACCTTGGCCTGAAGGGCTTATGGTCCTCTCTCACTTTCTTGCAAAAATTTGATCCAAAAGAGGTGATCTTCTTTCTCATCGCTTATGTATCTTCACCTTTGGGTAAACGTGTAATGATAAAAATTATAAAAGTATCATAGCAATATCATTGAGAAATTCTATCAATTAGGATAGTATCATTTATCAATGTTATTAAAAACCTCTCAAGATAAATAGAGAATCATGATGAATCGTCGCCACCGTATTTATGAAGGCAAGGCTAAAATTTTATATGAAGGACCTGAACCAGGGACTTACATTCAATTTTTTAAAGATGATGCAACTGCCTTTAATGCAAAAAAACATGAAATTATCGACGGAAAGGGGGTTTTAAACAACCGAATTTCGGAACATATTTTTAGCCATCTTGGACGTTTGGGCATCCCAACACATTTTATCAAACGTATAAACATGCGCGAACAGCTTATTAAAGCAGTGGAAATCATTCCGTTGGAAGTTGTTGTTCGCAATGTTGCTGCCGGCTCTCTTGCTAAGCGTTTAGGACTGGAAGAAGGAACCCCGCTTCCGCAATCCATCATTGAATTCTACTATAAAAATGATTCTCTCGATGATCCTATGGTAACGGAAGAACATATCACAGCTTTTGGGTGGGCTGTCCCACAAGAGATAGAAGATATCATGCAACTTTCAATTCGTATTAATGATTTTCTTTCTGGGCTTTTTGCCGGTGTTAACATCCAATTAATTGATTTTAAAATGGAATTTGGTCGCCTGTGGGAAGATGAAACAATGCGCATTGTTCTTGCTGATGAAATCTCTCCTGATTCTGCACGACTATGGGATATGCACACACAAGAAAAAATGGATAAAGACCGTTTTCGTCGTGATATGGGAGGGCTTATTAATGCCTATCAAGAAGTTGCCAAACGTCTTGGTATTATGAATGAAAACGAACCAACACGACCAAGTGGTCCCGTTCTCGTAAAGTAAAAACAAGGTAAAAAACATCACCTTATACAAACACCCCTCTTCAAAGGAGAGGTTCTTTTAAAAAGCAGGAAGCAAAAAATGAAAGCACGCATTACAGTTACTTTAAGAGAAAGCGTTCTTGATCCACAAGGAGAAGCAATTGTCGGTGCTTTAAAAAGTTTAGCTTTCGAAGGCATTCAATCCATTCGTCAAGGAAAGGTTTTTGATATTGTTCTTGATGAACTACCTTCTGAAACCGCAAAGAAAAAACTTGAACAAATGTGTGAAGAGTTACTCGCAAATACTGTTATTGAAAATTATACAATCGAACTTTTTTAAGTGAAATGCTCATGAAAACTGCCATCATTCAACTTCCTGGATTAAATCGTGATCGAGATATGGTTGCAGCATTACATCATATAACGGGAGTTGAGCCACTAAAAATTTGGCAAACAGAAACAACAATTCCAGATGTAGATGTTATTATTATTCCTGGTGGTTTTTCCTATGGCGACTACTTAAGATGTGGTGCAATTGGAGCGCGAACTCCCGTCTTAAAAGCCATTCGTGAAAAAGCACAAGAAGGTACGACAATTATAGGTATCTGTAATGGATTTCAAATTTTGTTGGAAGCAGGATTATTACCCGGTACTTTAATGCGTAACGCTTCTTTAAAATTTGTTTGTCGTGAAATCAAGCTTGAAGTCGTCAACGCCAAGACAAAATTTTCTCGATATTATTCTAAAGGACAAATTATTCGTTGTCCTGTTGCCCATCATGACGGAAATTATTTTGTTGATAGTGAAACATTGAAACAAATGGAAGACAATGAACAAATTGTTTTTCGCTATGCAGAAAATACAAACCCGAACGGCTCAATGAAAGATATTGCTGGTATTGTTAATAAAGCTGGTAATATTCTTGGTATGATGCCCCATCCTGAAAACTTTATTGAACCCGCCCACGGAGGTACTGACGGTCGTTTACTTTTTCAAAGTGCTTTAGAGTTAGTAAATGGATAATGCTGCAAAAATACTCGCGCTCCATAATTTAAAAAAACAAGGATTTATACCATTTCTCGCATCGTAAATCTATAAACAAAGCTCTTCACAAACAACAATGGATATTATTTTCTAAACACATAATTATTTAAGACCATTTTTAGTCTTAAATCCCACCAAACAAACGGACAAAATCTTCAGCTTACTGTCTATAAATATTTTTATTATTAAACAACATTATTGTTTATAATATAAGCTGCTAGGTTAAAAAAATAAAAATACTAAATTTCGATTAATTTGACGGATAAATACTCATGAAGCCTTGCAATAACATCACTATTACATCAGAACTCATTGCACAACACGGGCTAAAAGAAGATGAATATCAACGTATCCTAACGTTAATTGGTAGAGAACCAACATTTACTGAACTAGGAATTTTTTCTGCAATGTGGAACGAACATTGTTCCTATAAATCATCTAAAAAATGGCTAAAAACTCTTCCGACAGAAGGAAAATGTGTCATCCAAGGACCTGGTGAAAATGCTGGTGTTGTCGATATTGGCGAAGGACAATGTGTTGTTTTCAAAATGGAAAGCCATAACCACCCTTCTTATATTGAACCTTATCAAGGTGCAGCGACAGGTGTTGGTGGTATTTTACGTGATGTCTTTACAATGGGAGCCCGTCCTGTTGCTGCTATAAATGCATTGCGATTTGGTGCTCCTGATCACCCACGAACACGCCATCTTGTTTCTGGTGTTGTTTCTGGAATAGGTGGTTACAGCAATTCTTTTGGTGTTCCAACGGTTGGTGGAGAAGTAAATTTTGATGAGCGTTATAATGGCAATATCCTTGTTAACGCTTTTGTCGCCGGTATTGCAAAGACAAACGCCCTTTTTTATTCTAAAGCGCAAGGTATTGGACTCCCTGTTGTTTATCTTGGTGCAAAAACAGGACGTGATGGTGTCGGTGGAGCAACAATGGCTTCTGCTGAATTTGATTCTTCAATCAGTGAAAAACGCCCAACTGTTCAAGTCGGTGATCCTTTTACAGAAAAATGTCTCCTTGAAGCATGTTTAGAGCTCATGGAACTTGGAGCCGTGGTTGCTATTCAAGATATGGGGGCAGCAGGACTCACCTCTTCTGCCGTTGAAATGGGAGCAAAAGGAAATCTGGGGATACAGCTTAATCTTGATACAGTTCCTGTTCGAGAAGAAAACATGACAGCCTATGAAATGATGCTTTCTGAAAGTCAAGAGCGTATGCTCATGGTCCTTAAACCAGAACTAGAAAAGCAAGCAGAAGCAATTTTTCATAAGTGGGGACTACATTTTTCTATCATTGGAAAAACAACCGATGATTTACGTTTTCGTGTATTTCATCAAGGGGAAGAAGTTGTCAATCTTCCCATCAAAGAGCTTGGTGATGAAGCGCCTGTTTATGATCGTCCTTGGAGTGAGCCGGCAAAAAAAACACCCTTGAAAGCAGAAGACGTCAAAAAAGTTGAAAATCTTGGTGATGCGCTTCTGAGCTTATTGAATTCTGCTGATCAAAGTTCTCGGCGATGGGTTTATGAACAATATGATACCCTTATCCAAGGAAATAGCCTTGTTTGTCCAGGAGGTGATGCAGGCGTTATCCGTGTAGGAAACAACAGCAAACGTGCTCTTGCTTTTTCTTCTGATGTAACACCTCGCTATTGTGAAGCAGACCCTTATGAAGGGGGGAAACAAGCTGTCGCAGAATGCTGGCGAAACATTAGTACGACAGGTGCAACACCACTGGCTGCTACAGATAATCTCAATTTTGGTAACCCTGAAAAACCTGAAATTATGGGACAGCTGGTTTTTGCTATTAAAGGTATAGGAGAAGCTTGTAGAATCCTTGATTTTCCTATCGTTTCAGGCAATGTTTCTCTTTACAACGAAACAAATGGGGAAGCCATTCTTCCAACCCCCACAATTGCTGGGGTAGGCCTTCTTAATGATTGGTCTAAAATGGTAACAATAAGTGGTATGCAAAATGGAGATATTCTTGTTTTAGTAGGAAATTGCGGCTCCCATTTAGGACAATCAATCTATGCACGTAACATTTTAAATATTGATGCAGGCCCCCCCCCCCCTGTAGATTTACAACTTGAAAAAAAGCATGGTCAATTTGTTCGAGATGTCATACATCGTGGTTTTATTCACGCCGCCCATGACCTTTCTGACGGAGGATTAGCGATAGCACTTGCTGAAATGGTGATTAAAGCAGGTAAAGGAATCAAAGTAAAATTAAGCAATAAATCACCCCATCATGCAGAACTTTTTGGAGAAGACCAAGGACGTTATCTTTTAGCCGTCAAACCTCACTCTCTTAATAGTCTTAAAGAGCGTGCACAAATCAATACAGTTTCTTTAACAGAGCTAGGTCAAGTCGAGGGTACTTCTCTTAATATAGATGGGATATTAACACTTTCAGTAGACAAACTTACAAAAGCCTATGAAAACTGGTTTCCACAATTTATGGGTGAAGAGTAAAAATTGTTTTTTCTCTTAAACAGCCTTTATAAAAAATGAACAACATAGGAGAATAATGATGGCAATGAGTGCCCATGCAATTGAAACACTTATTCGTGAAGGCATTCCTGATGCTACTGTAAGAATTCGTGATCTTGCTGGAGATGGGGAACATTATGCTGCAGAAGTTATTTCTGAAAGTTTTCGTGGTAAAACCCGTGTTCAACAACATAAAATGGTCTATGACGCCCTTAAAGGCAATATGGGAAATGACCTTCACGCCTTAATGTTGCAAACAAATGTCCCAAAATAATCTAAAATTTCTTCTTGCATTCACACATTTAATACGATTAAAAGCAGTATGAATATAAATTACACACTGATAAAAATCTGAAATATCGAGGGATAAAAATGACCACTGTTCATGATTTTATTGACAACGAAATTAAAACAAACGACGTCATTTTATTCATGAAAGGAACACCTGACGCTCCGCAATGCGGGTTTTCAGGACAAGTTGTTCAAATTCTTGATTATTTAGGATTGAATTATAAAGGGATTAATATCTTAACTTCTAACGAATTGCGTCAAGGGATTAAAGATTACTCAAATTGGCCAACAATTCCACAGCTTTATATCAAAGGTGAATTTATCGGAGGCTGTGATATTGTTAAAGAGATGTTTCAAAACAATGAGTTACAGGAACTTTTGAAAGAAAAAAATATTCCATGTAATCAATCATAGGTATCTTTCATTTTATTCAGACTCTTAAAAAGAGCTGTTTTCAGACGAAATTTTTATTTCAAGGATGCCATATGTCATATTCAGTCGATGAACAAACGCATAGAGATGCGATTAGAAACAAAATTGGCTATAAAGAATTTGTTATTCTTATTGCTTCGCTCATGGCTATTAACGCTATAGCTGTTGATATTATGCTGCCAGCTATGCCCGATATTTTAGACGGCTTAAATGTTCTCAATGAAAATGATCAACATTATATCATTTCGAGTTATCTTATTAGCTATGGTATTGCTCAAATATTTTTCGGTCCAATAAGCGATAGGTATGGACGACGTAAACTTATTCTTCTCGGGCTTGCTTTTTATTCATTTACGGCGATTGGCTGTGCCTTTGTAACTGATTTTTCTCTCTTACTTATTTTACGTATCTTGCAAGGAATTGGAGGGGCTGCTATGCGAGTTCTTACAGTTTCCGTCGTACGTGATCTTTACAGTGGTCGAAAAATGGCAGAAGTTATGTCTATTGTTATGATGGTTTTTCTTGTTGCACCAATGGTTGGTCCCGCAACAGGACAGATCATTTTACTGCTCGGACATTGGCAATATATTTTTATTTTCATGGCAATGATTGGTTTAGGACTGATGATTTGGATTCAACTGCGCTTGCCTGAAACTCTTTATACGCAACGCTCTCTTTCCTTTTCTTCAGTTAAACACAACTTATGGATTGTAATAACCAATCGCACAACACTTTGCTATACACTTGCAACTTCCATTATTTTAGGCTGTATCTTTACCGCCGTTAATACATCACAACAAACATATGAAGGGATCTATAATCTAGGACTTTGGTTCCCTATTGCTTTTGCAGTTGGTGCTGCATTTCAAGCTCTATCATCATTCTTTAACTCTCAACTCGTTGGACGCCTTGGAATGCGGCGTATTGCTCATACTATGCTTTTGCTCTTTTGTGCCGCTTCATGCATTTGGTTTATTGGGTCCATCTTAGCAGGTGGTGTTATCCCTTTTCCTTTTTATATGACGTTATATTGTATATTAATGTTTACCTGCGGTGGTATTATGGCCAATTTCAATACACTCGCTCTTGAACCTGTAGGAGAAATAGCTGGAACAGCTTCTTCTGTATCCGGATTTCTTCAAACATCTATCGGTGCAGGACTTAGCTTTTTTATTGCCCAACAATTTGATGAAACAACCATCCCAAACTCAGCAGGATTTTTCTTTCTGAGTCTCACTGCCATACTTCTCGTCTTATGGGCTGAACGTGGTCATCTTTTTAGACAATATCATAGTAATCCTAACGAATAAATATTACTATGAAAGATTAATAACATCTCTCTTGAACAATAAGAAAATAAACCTATCAGACAAAATAAAACATCTCCAAATAGAACATTCTTGTGTTAAACATTCACATTGTTTGTTTAAAGGTACAGCTCTCGAAATATCAAATCATTTCACGACAGCACCCATAAATGGTATAATGTAAAAAAACAAACATACTATTGTTGCAACAACTCTTGTCTGTGAAACGGTTTATTAAAAAATATTTTTATTCTTTTCTTCAATAGTTTTTATGAAGACGGGCTGGTCTCTCATCTCATGATAGGCAAACAAACAGTTTTGATTGATTTAACCTGAACAAGATCGAAATAAGAGAAAAACTTACGCTTTAGGTCTTTCGTTCAATATAAAAAATAATAAATTATCTTTATAAATTAATATCTTACACAATCATAAAACCATAGGGAACTTTCCCATTTATAAAATATATTTAATTGATAAATTTTCCTGATTTTGGAAATCCTCTTGGAACCAAACGCCCGACGCCCGCACGCATTCCCATCCATTCAATGAGATCATCAGCTTGACGGTTAAAGATTCGTTCAGCTGTATCTTGCCAACTTAAGCCTTCTGATAAATTAAAAGTCTTGGCATCAACAACAGCACCTTCTTTATAACGCTGTAAACGAACACCTTTACCGCGATTCATTTCTGGTATTTGTTCAATAGAAAAAATAAGCATTTTACGGTTTTCACCGACTACAGCAACATGATCACCATTTACCGGAACACAAAGCTTTACCTTATCAGGAGCTTTCACATTCATCACTTGCTTTCCTTTTCGTGTATTGGCGATCACTTCTGCAGAAGAAACAATAAAACCATTACCGTGAGATGAAACCAAGAGAAATTTTTCCTCGGCGTGATGCACAAAAGCTGTGAGAACATCGTGCTCATCATCCATATCAACTAAGAGACGAATAGGTTCACCATGTCCCCGCCCTCCAGGTAAATTATTTGCACCAATAGCAAAAAACTTCCCCCCCGTACTGATCAGCACAATCTTGTCGGTCGTAAATGCTGGAAAGGCTAACTTTAAACTGTCTCCTTCTTTAAAAGAAAGTGCTTTATAATCGTTCAAGTGTCCCTTCAAAGCACGCATCCACCCCTTTTCAGAAATAACAATAGTAATCGGTTCTTTTTCGATCATTGCTTGTTGAATATCATCAAGATCATGTCTTGGTGCCTCTTCAAACGTCGTACGTCTTTTCCCCAAGAGTGTTTCAGGCCCAAAAGTGTTTCGAACTTTTTTGATTTCTTCTGAAATTATTTTCCACTGTTTTATAGGAGAAGCTAACAAATTCTGTAGCTTTTCTTTTTCAGCTTTCAAACTTTCAAATTCTTTACGAATTTCAAATTCCTCAAGCTTACGCAAAGAACGCAAGCGCATATTAAGAATAGCTTCAGCTTGATTTTCTGTTAATTCAAACCGATTAATCAGCTTCTTTTTCGGTTCATCCTCTTCACGAATAATCTGAATGACCTCATCGAGATTTAAATAGGCAATAAGATATCCATGAAGAATTTCCAATCGGCTATCAATTTGATCAAGCCGATAATGAGAGCGACGAATAAGCACTTCTTGACGATGTTCAAGCCATTGCTGCAAACTTTCTCGCAAAGAAAGGACATTGGGTATTTTTCCCAAAGACAAAACATTCAGATTAAGGGGAAATCTTACTTCAAAGTCAGTCAATTTAAAAAGAGACTCCATAAGGAGCTCCGGATCAACCGACCGATTTTTAGGAACCAGCACGATTCTGATATCTTCTGCTGATTCATCTTGGATATCCTCAAGCATTGGCAATCGGCGTGCAAGCAATAACTCTGCTGTTTTTTCAATAAGACGTGACTTTTGAATCTGATAGGGAATTTCAGTTACAACAATCACATAAGAACCACGGCTACCAGATTCCTGATGCCAACGTGAACGCAAGCGAAAGAATCCACGCCCAACACGATAGGATTCCTCAATACTTTTTTTAGGTTCAACTAAAATTCCCCCCGTCGGAAAATCAGGACCAAGAACAAATTGATTTAATTCCTCATCATTTACATCGGGATGCGCAATCAAATGGAGTGCTGCATCACAAAGCTCAGCAACATTATGGGGGGGAATAGATGTTGCCATACCAACAGCAATACCAGAAGAACCATTTGCTAAAAGATTAGGGAAAGCTCCTGGTAAAACAACAGGCTCTTCATCTTCCTCATTATAGGTTAAACGAAAATCAATAGCATTCTCATTAATTCCTTCAAGTAACAATGCAGCCACTTCAGTCATACGTGCTTCCGTATAACGCATGGCAGCAGCATTATCACCATCAATATTACCAAAATTGCCTTGCCCATCAACCAACGGATAACGAACAGCAAAACTTTGAGCCAAGCGCACCAAGGCATCATAAATAGACGCATCCCCATGAGGATGAAATTTTCCCATGACATCACCAACAATCCGCGCACATTTCGCATAAGACTGTCCAGGATTTAGTTTGAGAAGACGCATCGCATGAACAATCCGCCGGTGGACCGGCTTCAATCCATCACGTACATCAGGCAATGCACGGTGTGTAATCGTAGAAAGTGCATAAGCCAAATAACGTTCCTGTAAAGCAGAACGTAATTCTATTGGTTCAATATGTTCTTTATCAAAAGGTAAATTCATTTTATCAGACATAGTATTAAAACAACAATTCCCACAATAATAAGAAATTATTTTATAGGATTTATTTAATGAAATCTTCTATGAGTCGACTTTCTTATTAAAAGTCAATTACATAAAAACAAACGCTGCAATTAGAACATGAACAGAAAATTATATCAATTTGAAAAATTTATACATGTCCTTCCCCCCTTGTCCTAAGTAATTTATTGAAAGCTTTGTCAAATTCGACGATAATTTAACTGCCCACAAAGAGTTATTTCATCTTTTCTGAAATGACAAAAGCACCTTTCAAACATCATCTTTTATTATAAAGATAAATTGTATAACAACCCCATTCAGTTTTTCTACGAAAAACCAAAAAAATGTTCAAAGCTTATGAAATTTAAACTTTTCAGAGTAAGTCCATAGAATGGAAAACCACATTATTCTCATAAAAACGAAGAGACACAATTCTCTGCTACAACGTTGTAAAAACTTCAATAAAAAATAAATAATATATTGACATATAAAGATAATTAATTTTTTTCAACTAAAATGAGGCTCCCGAATATTATAGAATTCTTTTATTTCTAATTTATTCATGATCAAGCAATTATAATTATTTCCTCACCTATCACAAGGGGAAAAGCCACTATAGAAACAAGGAATAAAAATGCCTCGTAAAGAATCAACACAATAGCGTTTTGCCTATCTAAATTTCACAAACAGTACACGCACACACCGTTGACTCTTGAAAGGCATCAAAACTTCACTCTACGTAGAAAAGATGAAACCAATCCATTATCAACTTTATGAGCTATTTTTGTGAGTAGGAGCCATGCGGATTCCTAAATCACGTAATTGTGTAGGAGAAACATCAGACGGAGCGCTCATTAAAAGATCAAGCGCCTGTTGGTTCATAGGGAATAAAGCAACTTCACGCAAATTTTTAACACCTTGTAACAGCATAATAATGCGGTCAATTCCCGCAGCCATACCACCATGTGGTGGAGCCCCATAATGGAATGCACGATAAAGACCACCAAAACGATCTTTCACAACTTCCTTAGAAAGTCCTACAAGTTCAAAAACTTTAAGCATCATTTCTGGTAAGTGATTACGAATTCCACCTGATGCAATTTCATAACCATTGCAAACAAGATCATATTGAAAAGCTTTAATAGTAAGAGGATCTTGACAGGCAAGGGCATTTTCTCCCCCTTGAGGCATGGAAAAAGGATTATGTGCAAAATCAATCTTTTTTTCATCTTCATTCCATTCAAAAAATGGAAAATCAACAATCCACGCCAAAGAGAAACTATCTCTATCAAGAAGATCTAATTCTTCCCCTACCCTTGTGCGTGCTGCTCCGGCAAAAGATGAAAACTTTTTTGGATCGCCAGCTACAAAAAAACAGGCATCCCCACTTTCAAGCCCAAGCTGTATACGGATTGCTTCAGTCCTCTGTTCACCAATATTTTTGGCGATAGGCCCTGCTCCTTCAAATTTTCCTTCTTCTTCACGCCAAAAAATATAACCGAGCCCTGGTTGCCCCTCGCCTTGTGCCCATACATTCATACGATCACAAAAAGCACGACTTCCACCCGTTTTAGCTGGAATAGCCCACACTTGAGCATTCTCATCATTCGCTAAAATTTGAGCAAAGACTTTGAAACCAGAATTATAAAAATGCTGAGAAACATCTTCCATAATGATCGGATTACGTAGATCAGGCTGATCAGAACCATATTTTTGCATTGCTTCATCATAGGAAATGCGAGGAAAGCTTTGTGTCACAGTCTTTCCATCTGCAAATTCTTCAAAAATAGAACGCATAATAGGTTCCATAGTTGCTAAAACATCTTCTTGCTCAACAAAACTCATTTCAACATCTAATTGATAAAATTCACCAGGAAGACGGTCGGCCCTTGGATCTTCATCTCTAAAACATGGAGCAATCTGAAAATAACGATCAAAACCTGACATCATCAACAATTGTTTATATTGCTGTGGCGCTTGCGGTAGCGCATAAAATTTTCCCTGATGAACACGACTTGGAACCAAAAAATCACGCGCTCCTTCCGGCGATGAAGCTGTCAAAAGTGGCGTCGTAAATTCCGTAAAACCATTATTTTGCATAGCCCGTCTCATAGCCGCAATAATTTCAGTCCGACGCATGATATTTTTGTGCATAGTCTCCCGACGCAAATCAAGAAAACGATATTTTAATCGAATATCTTCTGGATAATCAGGCTCACCAAAAACCGGTAAAGGAAGCTCATCAGATTTTGAAAGAATTTCTACCTCTTGTGCAAAAATTTCAATCTCACCTGTTGGAAGCGTTGCATTAATAACCTCATCAGAACGAGCACATACCTCCCCATCCACACGAATAACCCATTCAGAACGCACTTTTTCAATAACTTTAAAAGCTGGTGAAGCAGGGTCAGCAACAATTTGTGTGATTCCAAAATGATCACGTAAATCCACAAAAAGAATCCCTCCATGATCACGAACACGATGAACCCACCCCGAAAGACGAACTTGTGTTCCTACATCACATCTACGGAGAGCCGCACAATGATGACTGCGATAACGATGCATGTTTTTTGCCTTTGATTATAATATTCACATGCGCTACAAACGCTTTTTAATAACCATTTGTCAAGATATGAGAATAAAAACTCAAAAATAAAGTCAACAAAGGACAAATTTAATTTATCGAATTATAATAAAATGATGAATCTTATTACACAAACAACAGATCTTGAAATTGCACTTAACGCTCTACGTACCTCTGATTTTGTAACAGTCGATACTGAGTTTATCCGCGAAACAACTTTTTGGCCTCAACTGTGTTTAATCCAGCTCGCATCACCAGATGTCACAGTTTTGATTGATCCCATAGCACCAGATATTGATTTACAACCTTTTTTTGACCTTATGATCGATAAAAAAGTTGTAAAAGTTTTTCATGCTGCGCGCCAAGATATTGAAACAATTTATCATCTTGGAGGTGTTATTCCTTCCCCTCTCTTTGATACGCAAATAGCAGGATCAATTTGTGGATTTGGTGATTCTATCTCCTATGATCAAATTGTACAACGCTGTACAGGGCATCATCTTGATAAATCCTCCCGCTTTACAGACTGGAGTTACCGCCCTTTGTCTGAAAAACAACTGCTCTATGCACTTTCCGATGTAACTTACTTAAGAGATGTTTACTTGTTATTGAAAAAAAGGTTAGAGAAAAATCAAAGAGCTCACTGGATGGATGATGAAATAACAATCCTTTTAAATCCTAAAACCTATGATATGCCAGAAGATGAAGCATGGAAAAAAGTGAAAGGAAAAATTAAAAAGCCACGTGAACTTGCTGTATTACAAAAGATAGCAGCTTGGCGGGAACGTGAAGCACGAAAATACAATATGCCACGTCGTCATATCATAAAAGATGAATGTCTTATAGAAATAGCAACCCAACAACCAAAAGATGAATCTGCATTAAAACGGTTGCGCAGTCTTAATAAGAACTGGGATAAACTCTCAATTGCTCAATCATTAATCAAAGCTGTCCACGAAGGATTAGAGGTGGATCTTTCTACTTTACCCCCCATTCCTAAACATAATCCACTCAATGATACGACAGCCGCTGTTATCGATCTGCTCAAAGTGTTATTAAAAATTGTTGCAAATGAAAACAGCATTGCCCCTAAAATTATTGCAACATCTAATGATTTAGAAAAAATTGCCAATGGAGGAATAAAGAAAAATATTCCCGCTATGAATGGCTGGCGCTATGAAATATTTGGTAAAAAAGCCGAACAACTGCTAAAGGGCCAGATAGGGTTTTACTTTAACGATGGAAAAATAAGCACAAAACAGCTTTAATTTACATTTTCATTTTGAAAAATCCATTACGCTACTCATTATCTACATCAATTGGTATGCCCTATAGGCCAACGCAAACAGGATAAATAAAGCCTACTTCTGACAAAGTTAAAAAATTAAATAGTAAACTCTTATTAAAATGATAGCTAAATCTTTATCAGGTCAATTAAATAGCAATCCCATTAAAAATAATCTAAAAAAACAGACAGTTCCTTATTTAAAAGTTTTGAAAAAAAAAGTTCTGATAATAAAAGCGCATTCATTACAAAAATAGCAGCCTAGAAATAGGAACAAACAAAGATATAATGCCTCACGTCACCATATCGTATTAAAAACTACCGAGATTGCAATCTAACAATCAAAAACGAGCCAGCATAACAACTAAAATACCTAACAAAAGCAATATATTGATTTCTAAAAATAATCTAGCGTTATTTATATTGAATTAGACCTCCGAATATCGTAAGATTCTTTCACTTCATCTCAATAAGACTCATAAAGTTTCACATAAGAATTATATGATAAAGCGCTGTTTTTTATAAATTAAATACCTTTCAAAGGATTCAAAAATCATGGTTAATAAATAGTTGTGATTTATTTCTATTTTTTATAGTGAAAGGATTTTATAATGACTGAAATGATATTCTTTTGACAGACCGTGAAAGTGCAAAACTGTTTCATATGAGTATTTCAACATTCCAGCGTCATGTAACCAATGGATCTCTCCCAAAATCTTTAAAACTTGTTTTTTATCGCGTTGGTTACAATCGTAATCTTATGAAGATAATCGAGCAAGCTAAACAGAAACGTTATAACGACACAGCATAAAAAGAAAACCTTTTCACGTAAAAATGGACAAAACTTTTCATTTTCACATGAAGCTTATGAAGTGAAAAATCCATCCTGTGATGCAAGTAACAGAATAAAAAATTATGTTTTCTTTTATGAATGCTCAGGCATTACAAATGCTTTGCGTGGTGTCTAGCATGGGCGTTATGGAACAAGTCCTATTGTCCAGCTCATGATGATAGGCTACCTAGTTTATCCCTCGTCAATGGCCCTATTATTAAGACATAAAACACGAATAAATTAGGAAAAAAATCAAAAAATTTCAAAAGCGAGAGGTTGTTTTATTATTTTTGATAACTTCTGTAATCGTCCAAGAGGACGTTCTCCTAATAACCCAGCGTAATTCTTTGGGATCTGCAGGATAATATGATCTGCTTTTTTATGCCACAATAAATGAGGTAAAATTCCTGCAACAGAAGCACTAAAAAGATGAGCAATACGCATAGTTTCGCCAAGAATACGTGCTTTTTCAATTATATTTTGAGTTGCTAATTGAAAAATGGGAAGAGATTCTTTATCAACCAATAAACTCGTATTGCGAAAAAAAACAGCAAGTGCCGCATAAAGGCGCCCTTCATGAGAAATTCCTGGATAAGATCCTAAAGCTATTTGATTTGCTGCTTCATTGCCTCGATAATCTGGATGTATACGCCAACCAATATCCGCAAGAAGACAAGCGGCTTGACGATAACGGCATTCATTTTCGGTTTCTGAAATTCCAAAAACTTCAAAAGCATTCGTCGTAAAATCAATGAGTTCTTCTGCTTGTTTTGGTGAACGTGCCCGTAAAATAGCCATTTCTGTGCATGCTGCAATGAGAGGATCTGAAAGTCGAATCGCCTGCGGCAATCGTGAATAAAGAAAACCTTCACGAACGCCAGCACCAGAAAAGATTATCTTTTCAAACTCCATACACTGAATGAGTTCAATAAGAACTATTGCCCCATAAGATAAAAGTTTTCGACGGTTCTGAGAAACCGCTGCAATCCCTCTCATATTATCAATATTGCCACGTGCTACAAGACGTAAAAAGTTCTCCATTTCAACAGCATCAACTTCATAGCCATGCATAACAGGGAGCCGATAGTGTTTCATTGCCATATGGAGTTTTGCCAAATTACGCCATGTCCCCCCTACTGCATAAAAATAACGTGCTATACCTTTACGAGCACGAACAACAGACGATTTATAAAATTGCTCATGTACAATTTTTGTAGCTACAGCACTATCATTATTTGACATATACTGTAGCCTTAAACCACCCAATGGGAGCGTTATCCCTTCACCAACATCAGAATGATCAATATCAATCAGCTCAAGACTTCCACCACCAAGATCCCCAGAAATACCTTTTGGTTGATAAAAAGTAGACACAACTCCATATGCTGAATACATAGCTTCTTCACTTCCTGAAAGAAGATATATTTTATTTTGCAAAATATCTTCAGCATGCTGAATAAATGCTACGCCATTCTGTGCATCTCGTGCTGCTGCTGTTGCTAAAGTATAGACCTCATCTGCCCCAATCTGTCGACAAAGCGTACGAAACCGTTTCAGTGTTTGCAACGCCATTTTCATCGATTTTTCTTCTAAAAATCCTGTTTTCGCCACACCATGACCGAGACCACAAAGAATCTTTTCATTAAATAAAACTGTTGGTGATCGAACAAGCCCCTCATAAATAACCAACCGAACAGAATTTGAGCCAATGTCAATAACAGCAACAGGCTTACGCCCTTTTAACCGACCTTGAGCATCTCTATATGTCATTGGATTTTAGTCTTTATGTATTTCGGCTTGTTGCCGATGCAACGCAACCAAGCGCGAAACAGAAGACTCAAAAGACTCATTTTCCCCCGCAAAACTTGTATTGGCCATAAAATACTCCTGCGCATTAAATAGACTTTCACCTATCTGCGGTGTAATACGTTTTGATGTTCCATCCTTAAGTATATCAAAGCTTTGTTGATTATCAATGATATTAGCTAACATAATCTGTAAAAGAATTTTTTGACGCACTATTTTATTAAAAACCGGAACCAATATTTCAATACGATAGTCCAAATTACGAGGCATCATATCAGCAGAGCCTAAGTAAACGAGTGCATTTTCATTAGGCAAATCTTGACCATTCCCAAAGCAAAAAATGCGACTATGTTCAAGAAAACGCCCGACAATTGATTTTACACGAATATTATCCGAAATTCCTAGAATACCAGGACGTAAACAACATATCCCCCGCACAACCAAATCAATTTGCACCCCTGCTTGACTGGCACGATATAAAGCATCAATAATTTCAGGATCAACCAATGCATTAACTTTCATCCAAATAGCAGCAAACCTTCCCTGTTGTGCATGAACAATTTCTCCCTCAATATGCTCTAAGATACGACCACGCAGTGTTAAGGGTGAAAAAGCAATCTTCATTGTTTCATTTGGACGCTCATATTGCGCAATATAATTGAATAATAACGCAACATCATGAGCGATATCATCATCCGTGGAAAAAAAAGAAAGATCGGTATAAGTTTTAGCATTAATGGGATGATAATTTCCTGTTCCAAGATGAACATAAGAGCGAAGACGTTTTCCCTCACGTCTCACAACTAATGACATCTTAGCATGCGTTTTTAATGCAATAAAACCAAAAATAACTTGAACCCCAGCACATTCAAGATCCCTGGCCCAACGAATATTTGCTTCCTCATCAAAACGTGCTTTAAGTTCTACCAAAGCAGTCACAGACTTTCCCTGTTCAGCTGCTTCAATCAAAGCGCCAACAATTGGACTATCATTTGATGTACGATAAAGTGTTTGTTTTATTTCTACAACATCAGGATCGCAAGCAGCTTGACGTAAAAATTGGACAACAACATCAAATGTCTCATAAGGGTGATGAATCACAATATCATTTTCACGAATAGCCGCAAAACAATCCCCATGATGTTCACGAATACATTCTGGAACACGAGAAATATAAGGAATAAATTTAAGATCATCGCGGGGAATAGAAACAATTTCTGATACCGTATTAAGCGCTAAAAATCCGTCAAGGACATTAATACAATTATCAGGAACAGCGAGACTATTCGCTATAAATTGGCGTAAACTCTCTGGCATTTTTGCGTCAAACTCAACTCGAATAACCTGCCCACGGCGCCGCCTTTTTAGAGCAGTTTCAAAAAAATGAACAAGATCCTCAGCTTCTTCTTCTACTTCAATATCGCTATCTCGGATTATTCTAAATGTACCAATTCCTTTAACCTCATAGTTAGGAAATACATGTTTAATAAAAAGGCAAATAACATCTTCAGATGCGATAAAACGAAAATGATTACCTTCTTGAGGAAGAAGAACGAAACGCCTTAAAAGCATTGAAATAGACAACAATACTGTGTGTGAATTCTGATCAGTTTCTCCAGACAATTGAAGCCCAATAGAAAGCCCTAAATTAGGAATAAACGGAAAAGGATGAGTAGAATCAACAGGTAAAGGTTTTAAAACAGGAAAAATTGTCTCAAGAAAATATTTTTCAAGCCATGATTTTTCAATTTCTGAAAGATCATCAGAACAAATAATTTCAATATCATTCTTTTTTAATTCATCACGTAAAACATTCAATTCTCGTAGTTGGTGAGCCTGCAGCTTTGAAATCTCAGCTAATACAATATCAAGTTGTTCCTGTGGAGTGTGCCCATCTGCACTGCACGCTGTAACGCGAGCACGAATTTGAGCTGCTAGTCCTGCAACACGAACCATAAAAAACTCATCAAGATTTGCAGCTGAAATAGAAAGAAATTGTAGACGTTCTAATAAAGGATGTTTCGAATTAGCCGCTTCCATCAAAACACGATTATTAAATTGTAGCCATGAAAACTCTCGATTAATAAACCGTACCGGATTTTTCATTGTTATATTCGATATAGAAATTTTATTTACCACCCTCTGTTCCATATATCCTAAATAATTTTCTTTTATATTTTCTAAAATCCTTGACGAAATATCTCACATAACATTTGATTATGTTATCATCATAATAATATATCAATGCCTAACTTCCCTCATCATTTTTCCATTTAATATTTAAAAATACTTGGAATTATTGCTATGCGCAAAGCACTAAAAGTAAGACAACTATTCTAATATAGCATAAAAGAGTAAAAATTTGTCTTAAAAAGCAGCTTGCATTATTATACGCTTTATTACAAACTCACGCCTATAAAATAGAAGAGCCCAATCATAGCTGATGAGAAAATTTATTCTGGAGTTTGTACGCCATGGCTGATCACAACATTCCTCATTTTCAAAATGACCTTGGATATAAAACAATCGAAATTGGTGTGAAAGAATTTATGTGTGTAGGCGCTACACAACCATTCGATCATCCTCATATCTTTATCGATATGGGAGCAGCAGATGAGAAAATTTGCCCTTACTGCTCAACCCTTTATCGTTATGTTCCCTCGCTATCATACGATCAAACAAACCCAACAGGATGCTTATATCATCCAGAAAAGCTATTATAATTGCGTTTTTTGGCTTTCTTAATAACCCCTCTTTTAATTCTGCTTGTTTAATATGAAATCATTTGTGGAACAATCACCCATCATCGTTGGAGGAGGAATTGCTGGTTTAAGCACTGCTTTAGCACTCGCTCATAAAGGAATTGCAAGCACCATTATCGAAAAGTGTAAGCAACTTGAAACGATAGGCGCTGGTATTCAACTGACACCAAATGCAACATCTATTCTTGCTCGCTGGAAACTTCTTAACAAACTCACTGAAGTCGCGACAATCCCATATTTTTTTGAGTTAAAAGATGGATTATCTTTAAAAATACATCTACGGGCTCATCTTATTAATCTAACAGAAAAATATTGGAAAGCCCCTTATATGACGATTCACCGCGCGGCTTTACAAAAAATTTTATATAATGCAGTGATTGAAAATCCTTTGATCAAATACAAAGCAGGCGAAACGATTGTATCTTCTACCCAATCGGCAACCAACATTAAAATCACGACAATAAAAATAGATACGGCAACAGAACAGCTTTATTCAACGCCCCTCCTGATCGGATGTGATGGCGTTTGGTCAACATTACGGCAACAATCTCCTTTTCATGAAAAAGCAAATTTTAGTGGCTTTATTGCTTGGCGTGCAACAACAACATCTGATAATCTTCCTCAAAACTTTCGTTCTTCATTGCAAAATATGAAGACAATTACGGCTTGGATGGGACCCAAAAATCATCTTGTTGTCTACCCTATTCAATCGTCAGAAAAAATTTTTAATTTTGTCGCCATTACGCATGGAGAAAATTCAAAAGAAGGATGGGCCCATAAAGGAGATAAAGAAAAACTCAAATCTCTTTTTAAAGATTGGAATTCAAAAATCTTACAAATCTTCGATCATATTGATGAATGGAGTTATTGGCCACTTTTTCAAATGAAACAAAATCGTTTTATCGGTTTAGAGAGACAAGTATTTGTTGGCGATTGCGCACATGCTGCCTTACCTTTTGCAGCACAAGGCGCCGCTATGGCAATCGAAGATGCCGCCACATTAGCAAAAGCACTTTCATTGAAAGATTTTTCATTAACGAAAGCACTTTCGCTTTACGAAACAACACGCACCCCGCGTATTGCAGCAGTAAAAAAACGCGGAGATTTCAATAGATTAGCCTATCACGCAACCGGTCCCATAGCAATTGCACGCAATCTCATGATGAAAATTCGTACACCAGAGAGCATTATGTCAGATCTCAATTGGCTTTACATGTATGATGCGATGAATTCTATAAAAAATAATGATAAAAACTTATAAAATCCTTCCGACACTTTGAATATTACGAAAGAACGAGATTTTTTTTAATTTTATGACACTAAAAAAATATCATAATTTACTCAAATAAAAGCAATATTTTTCGAAACCTACAATCCGATTTTAAAAGCTCCATTTTTAGCTCTCCTAAAAGCAAAAACACCACTCAAAATCAGCTCCCATCTTTAATCTTTCTTTAACTCAATTCTACATCAACAATACCCTGAATTAATTTCATAGCATTTGCGACATGTGAATTTACCTTATATCGCTTAGGAAGCGCAATTTCGACTTCTCGCAATCCATCCTCTTGAATTAAAATAAGCCCAACCTCTCCATTCCCCCCAAGATTTAAGTTTTGTTCAATTTGTGGAAGCATATCAACTGTTTTTATAAAGAGACGCATCATTTTATGCTGTTGTAATGATTCATTTTCCAAAGACTGAATTGTTTCAATTCGCAAACTAACTCCTTCAGAACGATTTTCTGCGCTCACCGTAATAATAAAAGATTTTCCGGGTTCTAGCATCTCTTCATAATCCGAGAGTGCCTCAGAAAAGAGAACTGCTTCATATTGTCCACTTGTATCAGAAAAATGAATAATTCCCATTTTTTTACCAGATTTTGTTTTGCGCACGTTTTTTGCCACAACAGTTCCAGCAAGCCGTGCAGCCGTTGCTCCCCCTTTAACGGCATTGGCAAAATTACCCCAAGTCTGAATGCGTTTTTTGTTCAGAATAGCTTGATACTCCTCCAAAGGATGCGCAGAAAAGTAAAAACCTATAGCTTGAAATTCTCGATAAAGTTTCTCAGCCGGCAACCAAGGGGTTGTTTGCGATAAAATCAATGGTTCTTTTAATCCGCCTGCCATTCCAAATATATCAACCTGCCCGCTAGAATTGTCATCGAGAATACGAAGTGCACGCGCATGAAGGGTTCCAAGATTGGCTAATAAAACCTCACGTGCAATGTTAAAACAATCAAAAGCACCAGCACAAACTAAACTTTCCATCGCACGCTTATTAACAATACGAGGATCAACACGCGCACAAAAATCTTCCAAATCCTTAAAAACCTTATTCCCACGACAAGAAACAATATGATCTACAACAGTTTCTCCCACACCTTTAATGGCAGCAAGAGAATAATAAATACAGTTATCACCAACCTCAAAAACACGATGAGATGTTTGTATAGAAGGTGCAATAACTTCAATACCCAACCTTAATGCTTCACGCCGAAAATCATTGAGCTTATCTGTATTCGTCATATCATATGTCATTGAAGCAGCTAAAAACTCAACGGGATAGTTTGCTTTCATATAAGCTGTTTGGTAAGAAACAATTGCATAAGCAGCAGCGTGCGATTTATTAAAACCATAATCGGCAAATTTTGCTAAAAGATCAAAGATAATATCAGCTTGATCTTTATCCACACCACCTGCAACGGCTCCATTAACAAAACGCGTACGCTGTTTTTGCATTTCAGCATGAATTTTTTTCCCCATAGCACGACGTAATAAATCGGCTTCCCCAAGCGAATAGCCAGCAAGCACCTGAGCAATCTGCATCACCTGTTCTTGATAAACAATAACACCTTGTGTTTCTTTGATCAGATGATCTATCTTAGGATGAATAGAAGCAATTTCCTCTTCCCCATGTTTGCGTGCATTATAGGTTGGAATATTCTCCATTGGACCTGGACGATAAAGTGCAACCAGCGCAATAATATCTTCAATACGGTCTGGCTTCATTCCAATCAACGCCTTGCGCATACCAGAACTTTCCACCTGAAACACGCCAACCGTTTCACCACGTGCCATCATAGCGTAGGTTGCTTCATCATTCAGAGGAATATTTGATAAATCTATTTTAATCCCCTTTCTGGCAACAAAATCGACTGCCATTTTCAAAACAGTAAGCGTTTTTAATCCAAGAAAATCAAATTTTACCAGCCCCGCTTGTTCAACATATTTCATGTTAAATTGTGTAACAGGCATATCAGAACGAGGATCACGATACATCGGGACAAGCTCCCAAAGTGGACGATCTCCGATAACAATCCCAGCAGCATGAGTTGAAGCATGACGATAAAGTCCCTCCAACTGAAGCGCTATATCTAATGCGCGTCCAACAACGGGATCTTTTTTCTTTTCTTCTTCAAATTTAGGTTCATCCTTAATAGCATCTGCTAATTCTACCTGACTTCCTGGGGTGGCAGGAATTAATTTTGTAAGATAATCCACCTGACGATAAGGAACTTCTAAAACACGCCCCACATCACGCAAAACTGCACGTGCCTGTAACTTACCAAAAGTAATAATTTGAGCAACTTGATCACGTCCATATTTTTTTTGAACATATTGAATAACTTCTTCGCGCCGCTCTTGACAAAAGTCGATATCAAAATCTGGCATCGAAACACGATCTGGATTCAGAAAACGTTCAAAGAGAAGAGAAAACCGCAAGGGATCCACATCAGTAATCGTCAATGCATAAGCAACAAGTGAACCAGCACCAGAACCCCGGCCTGGTCCAACGGGAATGTCATGAACCTTTGCCCATTTTATGAAATCTGAAACGATAAGAAAATATCCAGAAAATTGCATACGCGTAATAACTGAAATTTCATAATCAAGCCGCTGTTCATAATCTGCAATCGTATATCCTTCAGCCAACCCTATTGTTTCAAGCCGAATCTTCAAACCATCTTTAGCCTGATTTAATAACTCACTATCTTCTATTTCTATAGTAGTTTCTGAATTAACAGATTGTTCTATAAAACGAGGCAATATCGGTTTTCGAAGAGGCGAGGCAATATGACAACGCAATGCAATTTCAACACTATTTTCCAAAGCTTCTGGAAGATCAGAAAACAGTGTAACCATTTCATCTTGTGACTTCAAATAATGATCTGGTGTCACACGTTTGCGATCTGGATTAGAGACAATTTGTCCTTCTGAAACAGCCATCAGCGCATCATGCGCTTCATACCCTTCTCTTTGCAGAAAAAAAGCTTCATTCGTTGCTACAAGAGGAATTTCATGCGCATAAGCCAATTCAATAAGATCAGCTTCTACTCTCCGGTCATAAGAGCCATGCCGTTGTAACTCCACATAAAGACGATCAGCAAAAGATTTTTTCAAATAAATTAAGCGCTCAACAGCATGTTCTTTTTTCTCTTCTGCCAAAGAAAGATTAATAGGTCCTCCCTTTCCACCCGTTAAAGCGATTATGCCTTCACTGTGTTCTGACAACCAATCAGCTTTAATATGAGGAGGATCAGTATCACACTTATCAAGATAAGCACGACTCACAAGACGAACCAAATGAGCATAACCGGTTTCGCTAGCAGCCAAAAGAACAATAGAGCAAAAATCAGAAGCATTACGTCCTTTAACCAAACGTGAATGATCATTTTCATCACAAAAATCAACAGTAAGCTGACAACCAATAATAGGTTGGACCCCATGAGAAAGACAATGCTGTGAAAATTCCAAAGCACCAAATAAATTATTGGTATCGGTAATAGCAACCGCTGGTGCATGATCTGAAATCGTCTGTTGAATAATTTGGGGGATTTTTAAAGCCCCTTCGAGCAAGGAATAAGCTGAATGCACTCTCAAATGAATAAAGCGAGGAAGAGAATTTTTGTTCTCTTGCATTTGCATTTTATTTTTTACCACTCTCACAATTTCCCACTACAAAATAAATGCTAAACAGCACCCCTTATAAAAGAAAAAACTTCTGTTCATCATCAAACTTTAAAGCTATAAATTCATCATCCTACATAGGAGCAATATCCCAATTTTATTAATATTTATAAGAGAGTTCTATCAAGAAAATGCTTCTATTCACAGCAAATAAACACCTAAAATAAAAAGAAAAACAATATACCTCATCTAAGTACTTTAATTTTTGACCATTTAATTGTATTTTTCTTTAAATATTAATTTCTCTTCCTAAAGTTCAATGTGTAAATAAAGCAACCTTGTCTTTATGACTTTATCCCCAAAAAGCTCTTCTAAAGGTCTAGAAAAAACAAAAAGGGCAGGTTAAATTTGCTCATGCCTCCAAGTCTTCTTACCCCACTTTTTAATTCTATCCGAACTCTTTCTGGTATTACACCTAAAGTCTATGGTTTATTGACCAAACTCTTAGATGTTAATCCCACACAACGCGAAGCAACCCTTATTGACCTTCTTCAATTAATGCCCCATTCCGTTATAGACCGCAGAATGCGTCCCAACATTACTTGTGCAAAAGAAGGAGATACTGTTACGCTCGAAATTATCATCGATCAGCATCAACCACCACCCCGTGGTCACAACCGAATTCCCTATCGTGTTATTGCCCATGATCACACAGGAAAAATAAATTTAGTCTTTTTTCATGCTCAACCTCTTTGGCTAAAAAAACAACTCCCCGAAGGAAAAAAAGTCATTATATCAGGAAAAGTTGAATGGTTTAATGGACAGCTTTCAATGGCGCATCCAGACTATATTGCCCCAAGCGAACAATCAAATCAGATACCTCTGATCGAACCTGTCTATCCCTCTACTGCCGGACTAACTGTAAAGACACTAAGACGCGCCATACAAAACGCTCTTGATTTTATTCCTCTTCTACCAGAATGGATAGATGAAAATGTAAAAAAGCAGCAAAATTTTCCTTCTTTTTCTGTTGCTTTACGCCGTATCCATGCACCCATTAACCCCAATGATCTATCCTTAGAAAGTACAGCACGCAAACGTCTTGCCTATGATGAATTGCTCGCTTGTCAATTGGCACTAGGACTCGTGCGTTTGAAAACTAAATCTCTTGTTGGCACTTCTCGACCATCAACAGGAATTTATACTAAAAAATTGCTTAATATCCTCCCCTTTCAACTCACAACCGGACAAAAAAAAGCAGTAGAAGATATCGCAAATGATCTTGCTTCACCAGAACCGATGCTAAGACTACTTCAAGGTGATGTAGGCGCAGGAAAAACTGTTGTTGCATTGATGGCAATGGCACAAATTGCTGAAAATTCAGGACAATCAGCTTTAATGGCACCAACTGAAGTGCTTGCTAGGCAACATTTTGCCACCATCGCTCCTCTTGCCGAAAAGGTCGGATTACAAACAACGCTTTTAACAGGACGAGAAAAAGGGAAATTGCGGACAAATATCGTGAATGATATTCTGTCAGGTCAAGTTTCTATTGTCATCGGAACCCATGCTCTCATACAAAACAGTGTTACTTATAATAATCTCGCTTTAACCATTATCGATGAACAACACCGTTTTGGTGTCCATCAACGTATCGCTCTTACAGAAAAAGGCAATAAAGCTGATCTGCTGGTTATGACCGCCACGCCCATTCCGCGCACACTTGTCTTAACAGCTTTTGGTGATATGGATGTCTCTAAAATTACCGAAAAACCAATGGGACGACAACCCATTACAACAGCAACGCTTTCTTTGAAACGTCTTCATGAGCTTATAGAGAGAATCGCAATTGCATTAGAAAAAGGAGAAAAGCTCTATTGGATTTGTCCTTTAGTAGAAGAATCGACAGCTCTTGATCTCACTTCAATTGAAAACCGCTTTGCATTTCTCCATGAGCGCTTTGGAGCACACGTTGGTATGATCCATGGAAAAATGTCTACAGCAGAAAAAGAAGCCGCTATGGCATCTTTTAAATGTGGAAATACACGTATTTTAGTTGCAACCACCGTCATTGAAGTGGGAGTAGATATTCCAGATGCTTCGATCATTATCATCGAACACGCGGAACATTTTGGCCTTTCACAATTGCACCAATTACGTGGACGTGTAGGACGAGGCGATAAAAAATCTTCCTGCATTTTGCTCTATAAAGATCCACTGACTAAAACAGCAGCAACACGCCTTAATATTATCCGCAATACAGAAGATGGTTTTGAAATTGCTGAAGAAGATTGGCGCCTACGAGGCGAAGGAGAACTTTTAGGTACAAAACAATCCGGAGTCCCTGAATTTCATATAGCAAACCTTGCAGTTCATAGCGATCTTTTGTCAATGGCAAGAAAAGATGCTCGTTTATTTTTACAACGCGATCCTCATCTTTCTTCTGAGCAAGGACAAGCTTTACGGTTGCTCCTTTATCTTTTCGGACACAACGATGCTGCACGCCTCTTACGAGCAGGATAACAAAGACCCTCTAATAAAAAACTTAAATACCTCTCTGTTCAAATATGATTTTCTCTTAGAATTACCCATAAATGATCTACGCAGTCTCTTACCATCTTTATGCTTCATGAACGAATAACAAATCAACTGCATTAAAACAGTAGAAGCAATATTGCGTCTTTTTTTACCATTATATTCACATAACTGATCTATTTTTTGATAGGTAAGAAAATATTTTTCGTTTTATCGTAAAGGATTTAGGAATAAAAAACCTTTCTTCAGTATTCTCGTTCAACAGAGAAAAATGAAAAAATAAGTTTCATTATAAATCAATTTCTTACACTTGATTATTCTCCAAAAGATTCAGAAATATACTTTTATTCAACCGTGACTGATTTTGCTAAATTACGGGGTTGATCAACATCTGTTCCTAATAAAACAGCCGTATGATAAGCGATTAACTGAACAGGGAGTGCATAAATAATAGGAGAAATAAATTCTGGAACATCTGGCAAAGTGATCGTTGATAAAGTCTTAAGACAAGCTACTTCTGCTCCCTTTTTATCGGTTATTAAAATAATACGACCATTACGCGCTACCACTTCTTGCATATTAGAAAAAGTTTTTTCAAACCACCGATCATAAGGTGCAACAACAATAACGGGTATTGTCTCATCCACCAGAGCAATTGGTCCATGCTTTAATTCACCTGCCGCATAACCTTCAGCATGAATATAAGAAAGCTCTTTCAGTTTAAGGGCTCCCTCCAAAGCAATCGGATAAGAAGTTCCACGTCCTAGATAAAGAACACTTTTTGCATTTACCAAATCACGACAAATACATTCAATTTTTCTCTCTAGTTTTAAGACCTCATTTAAAATACGTGGAACTTCTGCCAACTGTTGAACCAGTTTCTTTTCCATTTGAGCCGAAAGATAGCCACGTTGTTTAGCCGCACTAAGAGCGAGTGAAGCAAGCGTTGCCAATTGACAGGTAAAAGCTTTTGTTGAAGCAACACCTATTTCCGGTCCGGCAAGTGTTGGGAGAATAAAATCAGCCTCCCTTGCCATTGTTGATTGCTCTACATTCACAATTGTTGCTGTTTTTACACTCCGCTCACGACAATAACGCAAAGAAGCCAATGTATCAGCTGTCTCACCAGATTGAGAAACAAACAGCGATAACACATCAGACGTTATAGGAGGTTCACGATAACGAAACTCCGAAGCAACATCATTATCAACACTTAAAGCGGCAAATTTCTCAAACCAATAGCGCGCAACTAAGGTTGAATAATAAGCCGTTCCACAACTCGCAAAAAGGAGACGATGAATATTTTTCCAATCAATCAAATTCTCAAGGGGTCGAACCGCATAATTTCCAAGATCAAGATAATGCGCCAAATTATGAGAAATCACTTCAGGTTGTTCAAACATTTCCTTGTGCATAAAATGACGATGATTACCCTTAGAAATCAATAAAGCCCCTTCAAGTAATGTCGTCACAGGACGTTTTACCGGTTGATTATTAGCATCATAAATTGTAACACCTTCCCGTGTGAGAACAGCCCAATCCCCATCTTCCATATAGCTAATATAATCAACGAATGGTGCCAAAGCTATGGCATCTGACCCCACAAAAAATTCATCTTTTCCATAACCAATTGCCAGAGGTGGACCAGAACAAGCCGCAATCATAAGGTTATCTTCACCTTCGAAAATAAGAGCAATAGCAAAAGCCCCCTGCAGCCTTTTCCAACTGGTACGTATGGCTTCTTGCGGAGAAAGACCATCTTTTAATGCACGCGTTATTAAATGTGCAATAACTTCCGTATCCGTCTCTGTTTCAAAGATACAACCATCCTCTATGAGTTCCTTTTGCAGTTCTACAAAATTTTCAATAATACCATTATGAACAATCGCAAGCTTTTCAGTCACATGGGGATGCGCATTGCGTTCAACAGCAATTCCATGCGTAGCCCAACGGGTATGACCAATCCCTAAACTTCCCTCCAGAGGTGTTTTTTTTAATTTTTCTTCTAAATGAACAAGCTTCCCCTCAGCACGTACACGATAAAGATGCCCATTATGGACCGTTGCCACCCCAGATGAATCATACCCTCTATATTCAAGACGTTTTAACCCCTCAACCAAAGAGGACGTAACACACCTCTTTCCAAGAACTCCAATAATTCCACACATTAAAAAGCTCCAACCCACATCTTAAGATTCAAATTTTACAAAACAATCCAACAGCCTTTATTTAAAACTATAAATAATAAAAATAATTCAAACATGGAATACGGCAATCTTTAAGAATAAATCTTCCATCCATCGTTAGATTAACACGAAACAAAAGAATAAGCTGAAAATAATCATTTTTTCTGTTTGTTTTCTAACAAACGCTCTCGAAATTTTGTCGCATAGCCCTCTTTTATAACCTGTCGTGCACGCCCAAAAGCCATACTGTTCATAGGAATATTTTCAGTAATAACACTTCCTGAAGCAACATAAGAGCCATCCCCTATTACCAATGGGGAAACAAGTGCCGTATTAGACCCAACAAAAGCATGATCACCAATCATGGTTTTATATTTGTTAAATCCATCATAATTGCAAGTAATCGTACCGGCTCCAATATTGGTATGTGCACCAATTTCGGCATCACCAATATAACTTAAATGATTGATTTTAGAAGATTCTCCTACCTTAGCTTGTTTGACTTCACAAAAATTTCCAATCTTTACGGACTTTGCCAACTCTGTTCCAGGACGCAAACGTGCATAGGGACCAATCTGTGCATCTCTACCAACCACAGCACCTTCGAGATAACTAAATGCATGAATAACCGCACCAGATTGTACTTTTACGTTTAACCCAAAATAAACATTTGGTTCTATCACCACCCCTGGTGCAATTTCTGTATCATAAGAAAAATAGAGTGTTTCTGGCTTTAAGAGTGTAACACCCGATAACATTAAATCGCGCGCTTTACGTTTTTGCCACAAAGAATCAGCCTCAGAAAGCTCAAGACCGTTGTTAATTCCTACAATATCTTCAAAAGGAACTTCAACAACACGCACATCTAATCCTTCGCATGTTGCAAGAGAAGCAATATCTGTTAAGTAATATTCTTTTTTCACATTATTATTACCAACTTTCTCTAAAAGAGAAAGTGCATGTTTTCCACGCATAGCGAGTATTCCACCGTTACAAAAAGAAATCTTTTTTTCTTCATCGCTAGCGTCTTTTTCTTCTACAATTGCAATCAATTGACCATTTTTCTCGAGAAGACGCCCATAACCTGTTGGATGTTTGGTATGAAAACCTGCAAAAACAACATCTGCTCCATCAGCAAGCTGTGCACGCATTTGGTGCAATGAATCTTGCTGAATGAGAGGAGTATCCCCAAAAACAATGAGCACATCATCCACCTCCTTTTGCAAAGCTAAACGAGCAGACAAAACAGCATGGGCAGTTCCTAAACGCTCTTTTTGTTCAAAAATCATTACATCTTTTACAAATGACTGAACAACGTGCGTAACCTCCTTAGCACCATATCCCACAACAACCACTAATTGTGAAGAGCCTGCCAATTCTATTTGTTTTAGAACATGGCATATAAGAGGCAATCCAGCAATTTTATGAAGTACCTTAGGCAGAGACGATTTCATGCGCGTCCCCTCACCTGCGGCAAGAACAATAGAAAGACAACTTCTAACCATAAAAACACATAAGACTAACGAGAAAATCCAAAAAAATTCATAATATTGTGCCAACGAATATCTTCAATATAACTCAACGAAGGATAATGTTCTAAAAGCCAAAATGAAAGATCCTGCATAGAACCTGTTAAAAACAAAATCCCTGTAAGAATAAGAAAAACACCAATGATTTTTTCAACTTTTCCTAAATGAATACGAAAAGCTCCTAAAAATCGCATAAAACTGCTCGAAAATAAAGCTGCTAACATAAAAGGAATAGCAAGACCTAATGCATAAACCGCTAAGAGAACAGCTCCCTCTCCCACAGTTTCTTTTGTTCCAGCAAGCGTTATAATAGGACCTAAAATAGGGCCAATACACGGTGTCCAACCAAAGGCAAAAGCTAAACCGATAATATACGCGCCTAAAGGACCAGCAGGTGTTTTTTGGGTTTGAAAACGCGCCTCACGAAATAAAAAAGCGATCTTGAAAATCCCCAAAAAATTTAAACCAAAAATAATAATGACAATTCCAGCAGCAAGGGCAAACCAATCACGATAATAACCGATGAATTTCCCAATTGTACTAGCACTGGCACCTAAAGCAACAAAAACAGTCGTAAACCCAAGAACAAAAGCAATAACAGAAGATAATAAAGCCCACCGGATAAAGACTTTCTCATCAGGCTTTTCTGAACGAAAATCATCAATACCAACCCCTGCCATATAGCACAAATAAGGAGGAACTAACGGCAAAACGCATGGTGACAAAAAAGAGAGTGCCCCAGCAAAAAACACACCAACTGTTGAAATTTCAATCAAAATTCATACCCCGTCTTTCATCATAGTTTACCCCCCATGAACAACAATCAATCCACATCTTCATCAACTCGCTGCATATTTTCTTCATTCGCTATCACACTTATATCTTCATCATGACCAGAAACGACTGAAAAAACTTTTTGATAGATTTTATCTTTATTTTTAGCAATTGCAATATACTCTCCCTCCGCTAACACGAGTGAAACATACGCACCTACTGTTTCATAAACGATATCACCAGAATCATTGGCAAGAGACCAACTTGTATCTGCAAGCGCTTCTCCTCCTTCTTGTCGCACCAGCTTTAAGACAATCTGAGCGGACTGATGTTCAAGAGTAACTTCTGTTATTTTACCCGCATCCACTTGAATATCCGAACGAGCCGTCGCATTAATAGAACCATAATGGGAAGCAACATGGTAGCGGCCAGCTTTTAAACGCACAACTGATTGGGGTTTAACATTTGATATAATTACTCCCGTATCATCATTTTCTTTTTCATCCTCATAAATGGTAAAACGGAGTTCCTTTTCATTCATTACGCCATTGAGCAGTGTTGCATTTAAAATGACACCACCAGCCTCAAGATTAAAGTTTTTTACAAGACTCTGCCCATTTTCTAAACGAATATGGCGCACAGCACTCATATGACCAAATGAGACATGAACAAGATAATTTCCTGGTTCGAGATCAAAACGTGCACTTCCCCCCTTATAGGTTGCCACTAATGGTAACTTATTATCAATCCCTAGAATAGGGGCATAAACCCGCCAGACAAGCCCTTTTTCAATATCCGGATGACTATTTGTTAATCGAGCATTCAAAATGAGTTGTGTTTGAGATGCTAAGTTTTCATTTTCCTGCTCTTGAGTCTTTACAATAAAACTCCTTGATTGTCTCTGCTGCTGATCTTGCCCTTCTCCTGCTTCAGAAAAAGCACAGTGACTCCAAGTCAATAAAGCAAGCACCACGCACAACCATACACATCGGTGCACTATTTTTATAAGAATACCCATTTTTGCATTGTTGACCAACATGATCTTTTTTTCAAGAAACAATATCACACAGCCATCATTTTAAATTGAGAAACTTACACCACAACCACACGATGAAACAGCATTGGGATTGTGGATTTGAAAAGACTGCCCCATAAGATCATCAACAAAATCAATCTCAGCTCCTTCCATAAAAGGAAGTGATAGTAAATCAATAAACACAACTGCCCCGTCTTTTTTGAGAACGAGGTCATCTTCACACATTTCAGAAACCAAGTCATATTTATAAGAAAAACCAGAACACCCACCACCTTCAACAGAAATACGTAATGCTATTTTATCGGTTTCACGCAAAAGTATCTGTGCAATTTTTTTGGCAGCAACATCTGAAATTTTCACATTCATTTTATATATCCTTGCATTAAACCATCAAGAAAGAGTATCCTACACTCAAAGAGCAGTTTATTTCTCATAAACCACTCTCAATTTTAAGATGATAATAGACAGCTTGCAATGGATATAGGAAATATCAACTTCAATTACCAATCTCGAGCAGTATACAGTGCTCATCCACAAACAAGCCGTGGTCGATTATACCATGAAACGATGAGCACCACACGCTCACCTTTTCAACGAGATAGAGATCGTATTATCCATTCTAATGCATTTCGACGTCTTAAACATAAAACGCAAGTGTTTATTGCTGATGAAAGCGATCATTACCGTACTCGCCTAACCCATTCCATAGAGGTTTCTCAAATTGCAAGAACATTAGCCCGTGCCCTGTGTCTTGATGAAGACCTTGCCGAAGCCATTGCCCTTGTTCACGACTTTGGACACACACCCTTTGGCCATGCAGGAGAAGATGCTCTTAATGAAGCCATGGTACATTATGGCGGCTTTGATCATAATGCACAAGCATTACGCATTGTAACAAAACTAGAACAGCGCTATGCAAATTTTGATGGACTTAACCTTACATGGGAAACCCTCGAAGGACTTGTAAAGCATAATGGTCCCCTTTTAGGTCCTCACGCGAAGAATAAGGAGGTTCCTATCGATATTTTACAATACAATGTAAAGCAAGACCTTGCACTCGATTGTTTTGCAGGACTAGAAGCGCAATGTGCTGCTATTGCAGATGATATCGCATACAATGCGCATGATATTGATGATGGTCTACGTTCGCAATTTTTAACACTCGATCAATTTGAACATGTTCCACTAACAGCAGCAATATTAAAAGATATAACAGATGAGCATCCCCACCTCGACCAAGCGCGTCGCGGTTACACACTTGTACGAAGACAAATAACAACCATGGTTGAAGATGTTATCAAACAATCACAAGAAAATTTAGCACGCATCAAACCAACAAGCATAAACGATATTCACCAAGCAAAACAAACCATTGTCACCTTTTCACCGACAATGACCGTTTATGAAAAAGAACTAAAAAACTTTTTATTTAAAAATCTTTACTACCATGAACAAGTTCTTAGTCGTCGCAATGCAGCAAAATGCATTGTACAAAAATTATTCAATTGTTATTATGAAAATCCAAATACAATGCCTGAAAGTTGGCAGAGCAAAACAGTGCACTTAAAAAATCAAGAGTTAGCACGTTTGATTGCTGACTTTCTTTCAGGCATGACGGATCACTACGCTCTACGTGAATATCAGCGTTTATTTGACCATACAGATAATTTCGTTTAATGGCTTTTGGCATCATCATGGAAGCTAAATATGAATATCTTTAAAAACTTCGAAAAAAAAATTAAGAGATCAATTGAATTATCTGATATAAAAGGAAAAAATGGAGAAGATCTAGATTTATCAAAAATCACTGTTGATCCTCCGCGTGATTCCTCCCACGGTCATTTATCAACCAATGCTGCTATGGTGCTTGCAAAATCTATTGGAATCAATCCACGTGCACTTGCAGATAAAATCATAGAACTTCTTAAAAATGATTCCTCTATCGAAAATATAGATGTTGCCGGTCCTGGTTTTATAAACATAAAGCTTACAAAATTATTTTGGCAAGATGCTATAAAATCTATGCTTGAATTAGGCACTTCTTATGGTCGTATTCCAATGGGACAAGGAAAATGCGTCAATGTTGAATATGTCTCAGCAAATCCCACTGGACCAATGCATGTAGGACACTGCCGCGGAGCAGTTGTTGGGGATGTTCTCTCCAATTTGCTACAATTTACGGGCTATAACATTACAAAAGAGTATTATATCAATGATGCGGGTCAACAAATCGAAGTCCTCGCCCATTCGGTACTATTGCGCTATCGTGAAGCTCTTGGGCAAGAAATTAATGAAATTCCAGAAGGACTCTATCCTGGAGAATACTTGATACCATTGGGTCAATCGCTTGCTCAAGAGTTTGGTGACCAACTCCTCACGATGGATAAAGATGAAGCCTTATCTCTTGTGAAAGAACGTGCAATTCATGCAATGATGTCCATGATTCGCGAAGATTTGGCTGCTCTTAATATTTATCATGATATCTTTTTCTCTGAGCGAATGCTTTATGCAGATAATGCACGCGCCATTCGTAACACCATCAACGACCTCACTTTAAATGGTTATATCTACAAAGGAAAACTCCCCCCTCCCAAAGGACAAAATACAGAAGACTGGGAACCAAGCGAACAAACTTTGTTCCGTTCAACAAATGTCGGTGATGACCAAGACCGTGTTTTAGTCAAATCTGACGGTTCTTACACTTATTTTGCTGCTGATGTTGCTTATTTTCGGGATAAATTTAATCGTCATTTTGATGAAATGATTTATATTCTAGGCGCAGACCATGCGGGCTATGTAAAACGACTAGAGGCAATGGCAAAAGCAATTTCTGGGGATAAAGCTAAATTAAGTGTCTTCTTGTGTCAATTGGTAAAACTTTTTCGCAACGGTCATCCTGTACGCATGTCAAAAAGAGCAGGATCTTTTGTCACTCTACGGGATGTTGTCGAAGAGGTTGGGCGTGATCCTGTGCGTTTTATGATGCTATACCGTAAGTGTGAAGCACCTCTTGATTTTGATTTTGCAAAAGTAACAGAACAATCAAAAGATAACCCCATCTTTTACGTACAATATGCAAGTGCACGTTGTCACTCAGTCTTTCGTCAAGCACAAGAAGCGCTTCATATTAAAAGCTTTTCAAATAATACATTGATTGCCCATCTTCATCGATTAACAGATGACCATGAAATATTGTTAATACGCAAACTTTCTGAATATCCACGTATCATTGAACAGGCCGTAATTCATAAAGAACCGCATCGATTAGCGTTTTACCTTTATGACCTTGCCTCCAGCTTTCACACCCATTGGAATAAAGGGAGTGAAAATCTCAATTTACGCTTTATTCAACCTGATGATAAAGAGTTATCCTTTGCAAGATTAGGATTGATACAAGCTGTTATCAATATTTTATCATCAGGGCTTACCATCATAGGAGTCGAAGCACCCATAGAAATGCGTTGAAAAAGTTCTATAAATACATACAATAGGTACTCTATTGATAAACTTTTTCATGTATCCTTGCATGAGAGGGGGAAAATTTATAATTTTAATATAACAAATCAAAATCAACCATTGATTGCACGTAAGTGCAAACCATCATGTGAGAAAAGCTATGAGCGATAACGATCGCAAAAATCTACACGAAACAAAACACGATCATGAACACCATGATCCTTTAGAAAGGCTTACGCGCATTTTTAATCCGCACAAACAAAGCGGAAACCAAAATGAGCAATCTTCTTTAAAAACAGAACGATCAACATCTCACCCCGAAACATCATCCCATGATGATGATTTTGATTTCTCCTTTCTAGAAGAGGAACTTGAAAAAAATTTAGCACATGACTTACCGTTTGATGATCAAAAAAAACAATGGGACTTGCATGCAACCAGCAACGCAACAGCCTCAGATATTGCACAATCTTCTTCTTTCAACCATTCAAAACAAAATAATTTATCTGAAGAGAAATATTCTTCACCTAGCAGTCATGATGAAGAACAAATTTTAGATGAGCTTTCTCCATTACCAATCCCAAAGAATCAATCACATCAACAGAAAAAAACAGCAACCAATGCTGATCCTTTTCTTGAAAAAAGTAATCTTATGTCACAATCAGAATCAGAAAATTTCTTTTTTGATAAATCTGAAAGGCACGAAAATAAGAGAGAGACGCCAGAAGATGTTGAACAAACCAATCGTTTTTCACAAATAAATTCACAACAACCTGAGACTACGAATATACAAAAAACTTATGAGGACAATCAAAACCTCTATGACACTCCTATAAACCATCCCTATAAAATTTCAGCTGATCAAGAAAATTGGATTAAAAAAGATTATCCTGATGTCTCCTCTTCTACAGAGGAAAATGAGTTTTTCTCATCTTCTAATCTTGTGTCAGAAAGACAAAACACTGCAAGAAATCAAACAACAAGTACCTTCTCCTCACCTTTAGATTCTCCACCAGTTGATAGACAATCTTATTTAAAGGGGGCTTCACAAGAAGATCATACAACCAATTATCCCCATTTTTTTGCAGAAAACCCCTCACAACAAGAAACTTATGGCGAAAAAGTTCCGATATATGATGAGGCTCGAGCCCAATACATCAATAACGCCGAAGGTGCCTCTAACCCAAATAGAGAAATTTCATATAATGAAAATAATTTAGATGAGTTTCTTTCCTCATCCCCCTCTTTAAATACAAAACAAACGGATGGCTTTTTTGCCCATAACTATACGCACAGAGATACTCCCCCTCCCAATGTTGATACTTATAAATTTTCAGAGGAAATCGTAGAAAAAACTGGTCCTATTATGGTTCCAGAAGTCCCGTATGAAGCGCCAGAATATGATGTGCCAACTAATGGTGGTTTAGAAGAAGAATTTGCTGATGTACTCAATGTAGGGAATGTCCCAACGGATAATTTTTCTCAAAAAAAACAGAAAAACGAGGTTTTTAGTGAAGTTTTTCATCAGTCTATGCAAAATTCAAAAGAAGGTGTTTATATAAACTCTAAAGAACAAAATTCCGACTATTTTTCTTCTGCCAATATGGAATATAATTTTCCCTCTTTTAGCGAGAATTCATCATACACAAACTCAGATGAGGTTCCCACACCTCCATCAGCTCCTCCTCCCTTAAAAAGTTTTATTTTTGGTAAAACTTTCATTAAAGGTTTTTTTATACTTATTTTAATAGGACTTGGGTTTGCTGGTTATTCTCATTTTTTTATGCCATCACAAAAAAATGAAGAAACGGTCATTATCCACGCTGATAATACGCCTTTTAAATTCAAACCAGAAACAACTGAAACGAAAAATGATGTTGCACATAATTTAGATATTTATAAACAAACAACTGAACAAAATGAGAAACAAGAAAATACACAACAATTTCTTATTGATAACTCTGAACAACCTGAAAATTTAAAAGAATTAAACCCTGAAGAATCTTCAAGCGTTTTCTCATCGTCTTTAAATGAATCTGATGTTGAAGATGCAGTCACAGAAGCCATAAATCATACTATTCCAATGCGAGAAGTACAAACTGTTATTGTCAATCAAGATGGTACAGTTACACTAGCCCCCGCGCATCAAACAAACAGCAAAACTGCTGCTCAATCTGAAGAAAGCATTGATCAAACTTCTAATGAACTTCAAGATTCGTCCCTTGTTTCGTCGCATGATTCTGATATAAACGACCAAGAAAGAGATCATGATCTCAAAAATAATATTGATAAAATAATCGCAGAAAATAATTCTAGCTCAAATATTGAAGAAAAATTTATCCCTATCCCTTCTCATGCAGAAAGAAATACACAAGTTGAAACACCAGCCGCGTCTCGCCCCATATCACCAAACAGAGTCGCAGCACAAAATTCAGAAAGTTATTACGTACAACTTGCATCTCAACCAACGTATGAGCTCGCTAGAAATTCTTTAAAAAATATGAAATCTAAATTTGGATTCCTTATCGGTGCCCGTTCTTTAAATATTCAATCCGCTTTTATACCAGGAAAAGGTACTTATTACCGTGTTCGGATTCAAGCGCAAGACCGTAATGAAGCCATAATCCTTTGTGAATCCATTAAAAGTTCTGGTGGAAGCTGCTTCATCACACGCTAAACCAATAATGCAACGGTTTTAACAACCGTTGCATTATTTATTTCCATACCATTTAATTACTTATCAAAAACTTCAGAAATTAAAATCATTCCTCTCTTTTTTATGTCTTTGTGCTGACTTTATTCCTTAATCTACGTCGATTTTCGCCCTATCTAAAAGATTATATTTACGAAAAAATTACTCCGTACCCTTATAGGTATAAGGTACAGGAGGAAGCGAATTTAAATCTTTTTTGGGCGTTGTTACACTTTGGCTTGTTTCTGGGGTATTATAACGCGAACTATGTTCAGGAGATTTTGCAAAAAAAGATCCTAAAAAACCAAAAATAAACCAGATAATAACCATCGCAAGAAGAATAGCAAAAATACCCTTAGCGATTGAAACAGGTTGTTCACGACCTCTTCTTTCTGCGGCCATACGTTCTTCATATGTGTGATAATTTTTATCAATCATAGTGGATTCCTTTTCTCAATTCCCTTACCTTTAAATTTCTAGAAAATATGCATATATGCAATTATTCAGATACTTATTGTGAGAAAACGATAATTATAAACAAAAGTTCCAGTTTACTTCATAAAGTTGAGAAAAAGAAGCGAGGATAGAATTAAAATATCTACCCTACTCTAGCCTTTGAATTCTATAATAAACCCCTTTGTATTCTATAATAAAACATTGACACAAAGGTTTTGTTAATAATAGAGTTATAATCAAAATATTTCATTATTTTTATTAATAAAAATGAAACATACTCAAAAGGTTTTTTATGAAATCTCCCATATCATCGCTTCCCTTTAAAATAGAAAAACACCCATCTCCTCTGTCAGAAGAAAAATATGAAGAAATTTTAAAAAGTCCCGGTTTTGGTCAATTTTTTACAGACCACATGTGTACTATTCAATGGACTGAAGACAAAGGCTGGCACAATGCCGTCATTTCTCAATACAAAGCTTTAGAAATTAACCCTGCAAGTACCGTTTTACATTACGGACAGGAAATTTTTGAGGGTTTAAAAGCATATCGTGCAAAAGATGGACGCATCTTGCTCTTCCGTCCTGATGCCAATGCACAACGCTTTATAGAATCAGCACAACGTTTAGCTATGCCAGAATTGCCAAAAGATATTTTTCTGGATGCCGTTCATCAATTAGTAAAGATTGATCAAAAATGGGTTTCTGATCAGCCCAACGCTAGCCTCTATATCCGTCCATTTATGTTTGGCAATGAAAACTTTTTGGGAGTCCGCCCTTCTCAAGAATATCTTTTTTGTGTCATAGCCTCTCCAGTTGAATCCTATTTCAAAGGAGAAGAAAAATCTGTCAGCGTCTGGATTGAAACAGATTATAGTCGTGCCGGTCCAAGAGGAACAGGGGCTGCCAAATGTGGTGGAAACTATGCAGCAAGCTTACTGGCACAAAAAACTGCAACTGAAAATAATTGTAGCCAAGTACTCTTCCTTGATATGATTGAACATAAATGGATTGAAGAACTTGGTGGTATGAATGTCTGCTTTATTATGGACAATAATACACTTGTAACCCCCCCACTTAATGGAACTATCCTTCCAGGGATAACCCGTGATTCAATCTTAAGGTTAGCTCAACAAATGGGATTAAAAATAGAAGAGCGTCCTTATTCTTTTACAGCGCTTCAAGAAGATGCAAAGAGTGGACACCTTAAAGAAGCCTTTGCTTGTGGTACAGCTGCCGTTGTCACATCAATTGGTCGTTTTAGATATAAAGGGGGAGAATTTATTATTGGAAATGAAACAGTTGGAGAAGTTACAAAGCAGCTTCGTACACAATTGGTTGGCATTCAAAAAGGGAACATAGAAGATAAAAATGGCTGGGTACATTCTGTCCAGATCTCATAATATTTAAGGTATTCTCATATCTATAAACGCTTCCATGAAAGTAGATTCATGGAAGCGTTTTTCCTAGAAAAATTCCCTCTATTTTTAGTGACAAAAAAGAAAGCATTAATCAAATTTCGAATGATTTCTATGCTTTGCTTTAATATTACGGACTGTACCCGTATGGGAGCGCATTACGAGAGTTTCCGTTTGAATGTAACGAGATGTAAATTTAACACCAGAAAGCATATTGCCATCTGTCACCCCTGTTGCTGAAAACAAAACATCACCCTTTGCCATTTCTTCCATTGTATAAACCTTATTGGGATCACTAATCCCCATTTTAGCTGCACGAGCAATTTTCTCTTCTGTATCAAGCAGCAAACGACCTTGCATCTGTCCTCCAATGCAGCGCAAAGCAGCAGAAGCTAAGACACCTTCAGGTGCTCCACCAATCCCCATATAGATATCAATACCTGTTTCTTCTGGATCAGTTGTATCAATAACAGCAGCCACATCTCCATCCCCAATCAAGCGAATCGACGCCCCTGTCGCTCGTACTTCATTAACCAATTTTTCATGACGAGGTCTATCCATAATACAAACAACAATCTGATTAACAGTCACTCCTTTAGCCTTCGCAAGAGCATGTATATTATCGGTAGGACAAGCATCTATATCGACTACTCCCTTTGGATAACCAGGACCAATAGCAATTTTGTTCATATAAACATCAGGGGCATAAAGGAGATTACCCTTTTCAGCAATTGCAACTACTGCCAAAGAATTGGCAATATTTTTAGCACAAAGTGTTGTACCCTCTAGTGGATCAAGTGCAATATCGATCGCCAATCCACTTTGAAGACCTACTTTTTCTCCAATATAAAGCATAGGCGCTTCATCCCGCTCACCTTCACCAATCACCACTGTACCATCAATAGGCAATCGATTAAGTTCCTGCCGCATTGCATCTACAGCAGCTTGATCCGCTGCCTTTTCATCGCCACGTCCGCGCCAGCGTGCAGCAGCAACAGCAGCACGTTCAGTAACACGTACCAATTCAAGCGTCAAAATACGATCAAGTCCATTTAAAATCTTCTGAGTTGTGGGCATATGAAAAAATCCTACCGAATGAATACCAGAAAAAATATGAGTCCTTATTAAATACTAAGAATAAAGTTTTTTGGCAAAGATGAAAATTTTCCACAAGAGATAAAAGAACTCAAGCGTTCCTTTTTGTCATTATCAAGAAAGTTATCAATTCTCTGTCATAGGTTCAATACGAATAAATTGAGATTTTGCAACAAGATGTCCATCTTTTTCAATTTCTGCAAGTGCCTGTCGTACATTCACCTCTGTTGTTTCATGCGTAATTAAAATAATTGTTTTTTCAATTTGATCTTCTACAAAAGATCTTTGAACAATCGACTCCAATGAGATGTGATTATCAGCCATATGCCTTGCGACCGCGGCAAAAACACCAGTACGATCATGAACATTTAAACGAATAAAATAACCACCTGCATGATGCGAAATACGTGCTTTTTTATGAGGAGCAAGTTCTAATGCTGGGCGTCTTAAAACAGGTGCATACTGAAAACCAGAACGTGCTTTTGCTATATCAGCCAAATCACCAATAACGGCTGATGCTGTTGCCTTTCCTCCGGCGCCAGGACCAGAAAACAGTAATTCACCTAATAAATCACTTTGAATAGAAAGAGCATTGGTTACACCATTTATCTGTGCAATCATTGAGGATGTTGGTACCATTGTTGGATGAACGCGTTGCTCTATTCCAGAATCCGTTTTTAATGCAACCCCTAAAAGCTTAATCCGATACCCCAATTCATCAGCTGCTCGAATATCAATTTGCGAAATATTATGAATTCCTTCAACATAAACATCATCTAACGAAACAGCAGTTCCAAATGCCAAGCTTGTCAACAAAGCTAATTTATGAGCAGTATCATTTCCCTCAATATCAAAACTTGGATCTGCTTCAGCATACCCAAGTCTCTGTGCATCTGCTAAACAATCTTTAAATGAAAGACCTTCCGTAAACATGCGTGTTAATATATAATTACATGTTCCATTGAGAATACCATAAATTCGCGATATGCGATTACTGACAAGTGATTCTCTCATCGCTTTGATGACAGGAATTCCCCCTGCAACAGCTGCTTCAAAATGAAGAAAAACACCTTTTTTTTCTGCAATTATAGCCAGCTCTACGCCATGTTGAGCAAGAAGAGCTTTATTGGCTGTTACAACATGATGTCCCGCCTCAAGCGCTCTCTTAACAGCGGTATACACCACATCCAATTCACCACCAATTAACTCTACAAAAACATCAATCTCATCAGAAGCAGCCAACTCCACAGGTGAATCAAACCATTTTATACCACTAAGATCAATTCCACGATTGCGACCTTTATCACGCGCACTAACAGCAACAACTTTGATGAATCGCCCACATTGACAAGCTAAACTATTCGCTTTTTCAAATAGAGTTCGAACAACTGAAGTACCAACTGTACCAAGTCCCGCAACGCCAACTTTTAAAGCTTCTGCCATATTCTAACCACTGATCCCTATCTTCATTGAAGAATCGTTTAAATGATGTGCCAATCAACACAAAGAATATCTATATCCATAAGAACAAAAGAAATATCCCGCTCTATTCACTTTATTTTCTCCAATAGAATTATCCCCGCTTATTCAATCAACATTCCTAAAAATATAATATTTATTGTCTTCAAAGATTTCAGAATCTTATAAAATATTTAATTCAGAATGAAAATCTGTAAAACTGATAAATGCAAGTTGCCATAAAGAAAAGTTCTAAAAAATAATCAATAACAAGTTAAAGAATATTGAAGACTTAGTAAGAAAGAATAAAAATATCTCTTCTAAATCGACAAATATGGAACAAAAAACATTCTTTCATATGATAAATTAAGAGAATGGATAAAATAAAGTAGTTCAGTCAATAATAACACATCCCTTCCTACCATTCCATAGCTTAAACTATAAATCTTTAATGCAAAAATCTTAACGCACTCATATATCAAAATAGAACCTTACATTAAAGTAAAACACAAGACTTAATATGCACACACCATAATTCTAAAATATTATAAATATGGAAAATAAATTTGCAAAATTCGAATATTTTATCTCAACTTATTGCCACCTCTTTAAAAAACTAGCGAATTGAAATGACAAAAATCTTAATCTGCCCTTTATCGACGCTAATTCATTTTCAAATCAAAAACCTTCTCAATATGTAAAAGAGCAAATGAATGGTTTTTAATTTTAAAAATTTTACAGACATGTAAAAGTAAATATAAAAAAATATTTTTTTATATTTTCTATAAAAATTGCTTTAATATTTTCATTTTTATCATACAGATATCTATTTATATTTTGTTAAACTGCAAATAATCTATGGATTATTCATAGAAAAACTTTTGTATTATTTGTTAATTTGGTAATAAATATTTTCTTTCTACTTCATAAATTATACAGTTTTTGCTTTATGATAAACTCAAATGAGAAATCTTCTGTATAAAGGCTCTTTCAAGCAAGTTAAATAATATTCTCATGTGGTGAGCAAAGATAACAAGCGATAAAATATGCAAAAAATAAATACATTAAAAATGCTGTTTTTGATCATTTTTGCCTACTCCTCAAAACTGAAAATATCATTCCCTGAGATGATACCCACATCAAAATTTTCTATCAATCATGATAACTTTATATTTTTTCTACAAAAAATCTTAGAAAATAAAATGATCTAAACAGGAATCGCTCAAAAATTATTCAATAAAACACACTTTTTTCAAAAAAAATGACACAGAGGGCTTGCGAAGTAAAAAGATCCTCTCTATAAGCCTCATCATTGGTTTGCGCCCATCGTCTAGCGGTTAGGACATCGCCCTTTCACGGCGGAAACAGGGGTTCGATTCCCCTTGGGCGTACCATGTTTCTTTTTTCTGTACATAATCTATTGATTTTATATATCTTTTTAAAAGTACGGGATACGTAAATAAAAGTTAGGGAATAGGATTTTCTAACATTTGTCTACAACAGTAGCATTTTCTTTTCTTTGCGCTTCGCTAATCATCTCTAATAATGTTTTGAATGCTTCTAAATCCTCTTGTGAAAAATCTTTTAAAGTTCTAAAAAACATGCCAACAGTTTTACGCCTCAACGGATCAGAAGTCTTGATTGTAAAACTTTTGCGACAAGCATCCGATTCTCTTCTCAAAATTTCTGCTACCTCTTGATCTAAAGCATAGAGTTCAATTATCTTTTCCTCCAGTCCTACAGGAACAGATTTTTTGCCAATCTCGACAGAAGATAAAAATGCTACAGATATGTCTAATTTCTTAGCCATATCTAAGAGGCGTTCTGAGTGATCAATGCGAAGTTTCCGTAAAATTTTACCAAAAGATGTAACCATATAAAAAGTCCTATTAGAGAAGAAATATTTTCTTCTGATTCTAACAAATCTTTTTATGATTTTCTTCAATTATTACGAATCAAGAGTTCTTTTCGGGGTGGTTTTTTAGCAAAACCAGAGGTCCAAAGGGTCTCTAATTCTAAAAAGTCAAA